>NZ_CP063231.1:2969166-3308333 GCF_023612255.1 Luteibacter flocculans
GGTTCGACGCTGCAGGTGCGCGTCATCGGCGGCAGCGCGGGCCGCGCGAACGCACAGCTCGATTACCCCACCTCTGGCCTCGGCTGGCGTGGCGCCTATGTCGCCACGCTGGTGCCCGGCAATGCCTGTCGCATGACCTTCGACGCTGCGGCGAGCATCGCCAACCGCAGTGGACGCGACTGGAAGGACGTATCGCTCAAACTCGTCGCCGGTGATGCGCGGCGCGCCAAGGCACCGCCGCAGGCGCCTCAGGCACGTATGGCCAAGGATAGGATGTTCGCGTTCGAAGCAGCCTCGTCCAATCCCATGCCATCCACACTCGGCGACCTGCGCACTTACGCACTGCCCACCGCTGTCGACCTGCCCGATGGCAGCGTGACGCAAACCCCGCTCTACGATCGCCAGACGCTCGACTGCGAACGCGAAGCGGTCTACGAAACGGGCGGCAGCTGGTTCCCACCCCAGCCAAACCTCGATCGGCAGATGATGGGGTCGCCCGACGGCACGCCGATCGTGTCGAATCTGCGCTTCAAGGCTTTCGATGCCCTGCCCGCGGGCTACGTCCGCGTGCTGACCACCGATCGCGACGGCAATGCCGAGCTGCTGGGTGAAGGTCACATCGACGATACGCCGAAGAACAAGGACACCAACGTGTCCCTGGGCAACGCCTTCGATCTGACGGCGACCCGCGAGCAGACGGCCTTTACGGCGGATACCAGCGCGCATCGTATCGACGAAGCTTTCCGCATCGTCCTTACCAATGCCGGTGACTCCGCCCGCACGATCACGGTCCGCGAACACCCGAACCGCTGGCGCGCGTGGACGGTCACGTCGTCGTCCGTGAAGCCGACGAAGGTGTCGCCGGAACGCCTGGAGTTCAAGATCGACGTGCCCGCGCATGGCAGCGCCACGCTGGACTACGCCGTGCGCTATACCTGGGTGGACGCCGATCTTCCCAAATAACGTGACCCGGTAAGGGCGCTACACCACGCGCGGCGCCCTTGCCGATCCTCTCTTCCAACGGAACCACGCCCATGCTCGACATCCTTCCGCACGACGGTGGCATCCACGAGATCCGCATGGCGCGGCCTCCGGTCAACGCGCTCACCATCGACCTCGTTCGCGCCCTGCGTGAAGCCATCACCGAAGCGCCCGCCAACGGCGCGCGCGGCATCGTGGTTTCCGGTGCGCAGGGCATGTTCTCCGCGGGCGTGGACGTACCCGCCCTGCTCCAATGCGATCGCGCAGGCGTGGAAGCGTTCTGGAACGAGTTCTTCGCGCTGTGCGGTGCCATCGCTGTGTCGAGCGTGCCGACGGTCGCCGCCATCACCGGGCACAGCCCCGCAGGCGGCGCCGTGATCTCGCTGTTCTTCGACTATCGCGTGATGGCGCACGGCGTCTACAAGATCGGCCTCAACGAGGTGCAGGTCGGCATGTCGGTGCCCGATCCGATCCAGTTCGCCATGCGCCGCATCGTCGGCGCTTATCGCGCGGAGCGGCTGATCGTCGCCGGTGCCATGGTCGATGCGGAGCAGGCGCACGCCATCGGTCTGGTGGACGAACTGGCCACCGTCGAGCAGGTCGTGACGCGTGCCGTGCTCTGGCTCAACGATCTGCTGAAACTTCCGCCGAACGCCATGCTGCGCACGCGCGCCATGGCGCGTGCCGATCTCGTGTCGGTATGGGGTGACACCACGAATCTTCTCGATCCCCGCTTCATCGACGATTTCTTCGCCGACGAAACCCAGTCCGTGCTCCACGCGCTCGTCGCCCGGTTGAAGTCACGCTAAATAAAGGTTCATCGCGCATTACCGGGGAAGGTTTTTCTCGCTGTTGCCGTTGACGACCCGCTTCGTCGGTTTGGCTCGCCTTTTGGCCTCGCATCGGCGCCTGTGCCGCTTCGGGTAGCCTGATGTCGTTGAGCTGGGGCTGTGGATTGCCTTGGCGATCGTTAGCGTGGATTCGATGGACGTCTCTGCCTTCGCGATCACTACGGTGAGGTGGCGCAGCGCTGCGGCTCTCCCGACACGCGACCTCAGTCATCGTGGGAGTCTTCGGTGTCCCCCTCGATGCGAGTTTCCGCACAAGAGAGCGGCCAAGGCTCTGGCCTCGTCGCACGAGCTAGCGGTAGCTCCAGCCGCTGGACACATGCAGTCACGCGGCGAAGGAATCGACGTATGCAGACAGCGCCCCGCACTTCCGCGATGAACCTAAATAAAGCGTGGCATGACGGTCCCGACGCGCGCGTCGGGACTGCGGGATCACGAGATGCCCGCGATGCCTTGCGCCGCGTGCATGCGCGCTTCGCCGAGATCGTCGGCGCCCACGCCACCAAGCGCGTACACCGGCAACGACGCGGCCTCCGCCAGACGGGCAAAACGCGGCCAGCCCAGTGGCTCGTAGCCCGATGCACTCCCGGCCAACACCGGCGACAACGTGGCGAAGTCGCACCCAAGGCGAACCGCATGGGCCAGATCGTCGGCATCGTGGCAGGACGCTGCCACCAGCATGCCCAGCGGCAACGGCCGTTCCGTCCATGCACGAAGCTGCGACGAATCCAGATGCACGCCCACGCTCAACGCTGCGGCGCCTTCGACATCGCCGTAAAGCAGCACGTGCGCGCCATGTCGGCGTACCTCGGCCAGCGCACCGGCGACCACGCTTCGGACGACGTCGTCGGGATGGCCAGGCAGATGCACCTGCATGAGGCGCTCGCCGCGTGCCAGCGTCTCCCCGATCCACTCGCTTACCCGATCCGGTGTGGCTCCCGCGGGAGAGACCATGTAATGCAGCGGTAGACGCAGTGCGGCAAGGATCGGTCGATCGGCGGGCGCCAGCATGGCCGGATCGATCGATGCGGGATCGCGCCATGCGATGGCGGCGGCATCCAGTGCTTTCGGCTCGCCCGTCCACGCACGCACGACCATCGCCTCCAGCAACATCGCGCGTTCGCCGTAGCGCCATGGGATGCGGATCAAGGCTTCGAACGTATGCGGATCGACCGCGATACCGAGTTCCTCGTCGAGCTCCCGTTCCAGCGCCGACACGGCGGATTCGCCCGACTCCAGCTTGCCTCCCGGAAACTCCCACAGGCCCGCCAGGTGCTTGCCCGGCGGACGCTGCGCAATGAGTACCCTGCCGTTGCCGTCGACGAGGACGCCGGCAACCACGTGCATCAAACGTTCCTGACGTATTCGACCATGTCGAATGCGTGCTTGTGCTCTGCGTCCACGCCATGGTGCACGCGGGACACCTCGGTCCATTCCTTGAAGTCGATGCCGGGGAAGAACACGTCGGCGCCATCCACGGCCGCATAGACCCATGTGAGGTACAGCGTGCGCGCGTACGGAAGTGCTTCGCGGAAGACCTCGCCGCCGCCGATCACCATCAGTCCCGTGTGACCGCAGCTCGCCTGGGCCTCCTGGATCGAGCGAACGGTCACCTGGCCGGGAAAGGGCGCCTCGCCCTTCCGAGTCAGCACGTAGTTCTTGCGATCCGGCAACGGCTTGCCGATCGACTCGGCGGTTTTGCGCCCCATCAGAACGGCGCGATCGAGGGTGAGTTTCTTGAAGTACTTCAGGTCGTCGGGGAGATGCCAGGGCAACCCGCCCTGCTTGCCGATGGCAAAGTTTTCGTCGAGCGCGGCAACCAGGTGAACGGCCATGGAACTTCCTTAGCGGGTGAGTTGAAACGATCGGGCAGCGTGGCCCTGCGCTGCGGATAGTAGCCTCATGCGCGCGCGGTGGAAAATCGCAGGTTTCCACGAAACCCCACCAGACGAAGACGGGCGCCCTCCTTCCGGAAGGCGCCCGTACCGATGGATCAACATGCGGTAGCGAATGGTCTAGCCGTGATCCTCGTCGTCATGTTCCTGCTGTGGGGATTCCGGTGACGTCGGCTTTTTCTCTACACGGTCTTTGGCGGACTGGTCGTATTCGCGAGGGTTATGGGTTGGCACGTCGTCTTTGCTCACGGCTGTCTCCTCGATGTATGGGTCTCCACGGTGCCGTCGTGCCGGTGGACGCCATCGCCCGCCAAGGTGAAGCCAGCCACACAAATGTGAAAAACAGGAATGGTTTTTCCTGTTGATCCAGGTTGCACGCGCCGTTCATGCCGCCGATGCGACACCTTGGTTTCCCAGGCGCGTCGCGCCCAAGCCACGGAGCCACCCACCATGAACCGCATGCCCCGCCGTCTTCTCGCCGCAGCTCTCGCCACCGCCGTCATCCTTCCCGGCGCCGCCTTCGCTCAGGATGCCGCCTCCGCCTCGAGCGGGCATGCAGCGGCCGACGCCGCCTTCGTGAAGCAAGCCAGCGCCGCAGGCCTTGCCGAAGTCACCCTGGGACAGCTCGGCGCATCGCAGGGCAACTCGGCGGATGTGAAGCAGTTCGGCCAGCAGATGGTTACCGACCACACCAAGGCCAACGACGAACTCAAGTCCATCGCCAGCGGCAAGAACCTGACCGTCGCGTCCGCGCCGATGCCCGCCGACGAAAAGGCCGCCGCTGCGCTCGGCAAGAAGTCGGGCGACGCGTTCGACCAGGCCTTCGCCAAGAAGATGGTCGCCGACCACCAGAAGGCGGTCGCGCTGTTCACGAAGGAATCCACCAGCGGCAAGGACCCGGAACTCAAGGCCTTTGCGACGAAGACACTGCCGACGCTCAAGGACCACCTCGAGATGGCGAAGAAGCTTCCCGGAGCCGCGGGTGGCAGCAAGTAAGCTCGCCTAGGCGTTAGCGAAAAAATCCACGGTCACGACAGCCGTCACGAGACGACGTCGTGGCCGTGGATGGCCGTAGGCCGAAACGCGCATCAGACCATTCGGCGCAGCGTATTGTCGCGACGAATGAAGTGATGCCAGAGCGACGCAAGAATGTGGGCGCCGATCACCCAGTAGAAGATTTCCCCTAGCGTCTCGTGTACCTCGCCAACGGCCTCCCGTGCCGCCGGGTCAGGAGCCACGATCGACGGAAGCGACCAGCCGCCCCAGGGCAGGGTCACGAGCTCGCCCGCATAGTTGACCTGAAGGATGCCGAGCACCGGCTGCACGAGCAGGAACGCATACAACGCCAGATGCGTTATCTGGGCGACCACCTTCGTCACCTTGCCGGCCGTCGGCACGATAGGCGGAACCGTACCCGAGAGCCGCGCAAGCATGCGCGGAATCAGCAGGACCAGCACCGCGAGTCCTGCCAGGTAATGCCATCGCATCATCGCCGATGCACCCTCGCTGTCGTCGCTCAGATCGACGAACACATAGGCCGCCACGATGGCGACGACGGTCAGCCAGTGCGTCCAACGGGAAAGTGATCCGTATCGATTAGCGGAGCGATGCATGGGGGTGTTCCATGGTCGTAGGGGTGTGGGAGCGCGGCGGCGGACCTGTATGCCCTGCCGCGTAAACGTCCACACACAGCTTTACCCCTCGGCCCCACCGGATGCTTGATCTCGATCAAGCCACCCTCGCGTAGTCGGACCGTCGGTTCGGCAGACGCTCAGGTCAAGCCATACCGCTTGATCTTGTACCAGAGCGCGCGCTCGCTGATCTTGAGCAAGCGGGCGGCGGCGGCCTTATTGCCGCCGGCCTGAAGCAGCGCCTCATGGATGAGATGGCGCTCGAGCTCGTCCACATGCGGGCGCAAGGCCAGGGAGTCGGGAGCACGCGACGCCGGCTTCGGGTCGGCGCCAGGCTCCTTGGCAACGGCGGGCAGCGGGCCGAGCCCCACGGGCAGGTGCGCGACGGTAATCAGGTCGCCGCGGCACAGCACCATGGCACGCTCGATGAGGTTTTCCAGCTCTCGGACGTTTCCCGGCCACGCATAACCTTCCAGGATCGCCATGGCATCGGACGAGATCCGCGGCGGCGTCCTACTGAGTTCGACCGAATATTTGTGCACGAAATACTCGACGAGCAGCGGAATGTCGCCATGCCTGTCCCGCAGCAAGGGCACGTCGACGCGAACCACGTTGAGCCGGAAATAGAGGTCGCGCCGCAGCAGGCCCGCATCCACCGACTGCTGCGGGTCGCGATTGGTGGCCGCGACGACGCGCAGGTCCACCGGCGTGACGGCGTTGCCGCCCACTTTTTCGATGACGCCTTCCTGCAACACGCGAAGCAGCTTTGCCTGGAGACCGATCGGCATTTCCGTGATCTCGTCGAGGAACAGCGTGCCGCCGCTCGCCAATTCGCACTTGCCGACACGGTCGCGCAAGGCGCCCGTAAACGCACCCTTCACGTGACCGAACAATTCGCTTTCGAGCAGTTCGGCGGGAATCGCTGCGCAATTGATCGGCACAAAGAGGCCGCTGCGTCCCGACGCGACGTGGAGCGCACGCGCCACCAGTTCCTTGCCGGTGCCGGTTTCGCCGACGATGAAGACACTGCTGCGCGTCGGCGCCACTTGCTTGAGCAGGTCGTAGAGGTCCTGCATGGGCTTGCTCGTGCCCACGAAGTCGCCCCATCCACGGGACATCTCTTCCTTCAGGAAGCGATTCTCCCGCTGCACGACCTGCATCGTCAGTGCACGGCTCACCGCCATTTCGATGGTTTCCATCTCGAACGGACGGATGATGTAATCGGCCGCGCCGATCTTCATCGCGGCCACGGCGGTCTCTATCGTGCCGTAGGCGGTCATCACGATCACCGGGATGTCGTTGTCCGCTTCCCGCAGTGCGCGCAGCAGCCCTATGCCGTCGAGGCGGGGCATGCGCAGATCCGTCAGCACCAGATCGAACGACCCGGTGTCGAGCATGGCCAATGCCTCCTGGCCGTCGCCCGCCTGCTCCACCTCGTGTCCCAGAGATCTCAGGGAGAGTTCCAGGATGCGACGCATCTTCGCTTCGTTGTCCACCACCAGGATACGTTTCGCTGTCATGTCTCGGGTTCTTGATGGGGGAAACGCAGGTTGAAGGAGGCGCCGCCCCAGGCGCTTTCGCCCACGGAAAGCGTGCCGCCATGCGCATGGACGATCTGCTGCACGATGGTGAGACCCAGGCCCACGCCCCCTTCCCGACGACTGAAGAAGGGATCGAAGATCCGCTGACGCAGTTCCGGCGGCACGCCGGGCCCGTCGTCGGCGACGCTGACCCATAACGCATCTTCGTCGCTGTGCGTACTGACGCGGATATGGCCCCCCTCGCCCACGAAGGACAAGGCATTGAGGATGAGGTTCAGGAAAACCTGCATCATCTGCTCCCTGTCACAGCGGAGCACGACGTCGCCACCATCGGACTGCCGCGACAAGGAGACTCCCGCGCGCTCCGCACGCGATTCGAGCAGGCCGATGACGCTGTCGACGATCTCCAGCAGATCATGCGACATGAAGTCCGGGGGATTCGGCCGGGCGCATTCCAGCAGCAGGGTCACCAGGCGGTTCAGTCGCTCGGTCTCGCTGAAGATGAATCCGATCAGCTCGCGCTGCCTGTCGTCGAGATCCGCCTGTCTTTGCAGCAACTGTGCGGCGCTGCGCAAGATGCCCATGGGTGTGCGCACCTCGTGCGCCATGATCGCTGCCATCTCGCCTACCACGGCCAACTTGCCCGCGCGGACGATTTGCTCTCGCGACTGCTCGAGTGCCTGGATCATTTCCATATAGGCGCGATGCAGTTCGTCGACTTCGGCGGTCGCGCGCGACGGCATGGCCGGAAGCGAAGACTCTCCCTGGCGGAAGCCTCGTGTGAACGCGGTCAACGCGACGATGGGGGACGCAATGCGATCGGCGACGCGTGATGAAATCCACAGCCCTGTCAGAAGGACCACGAGCAGCACGCCGAGCATGGCCCAGAGCAGGGTCCAGATAGGCCCGAAGGAGACCGAGGTCGGCTCGATCATGAGGACATGCCAGCCCAGGCCCTCGAAAGGCGGCGAGCCGCTGGACGTAGCGGCACCGACGAGCAGGTCACCATGCCCCAGCGCGGCGCCGTCCTGGATGTACGAAGCCGACCCCGCCCGCGGCAGCCGCCAACCTTCCAGGTGCAGCCGGGACAGTTCCGTTCGACGACGCAGATCGTCGGAGGCGCCTAGCACCTGGCCGTCGCTCCCTGCCAACACGAGGCTGCGCGTGCCATGGTTGACGGCAGTGTCGAGCAGGTGCTGCACGGCACGCCAGTCGAGGAACGCGTAGAGGTAGCCAATCGTGCCTTCGCCGAAGGCATTGGCGATGGGACTGCGCAGAACGATGGCGCTCGTGGCACCGGACTGGGACGCCAATGCCAGCGAGATCGTATCGAGACCCTGGCCCGGTACGGTACGCCACCCCGAAAGGCGCGGCGCCTCGCGACCGATGTACGAGGGATCGCTCGAGGCGACGACGTGCCCCTGGGCATCGGTGCACAGCAGCACGTCGTAGACCGTGTCCTGTCCGGCGCGCAGGTTCGCCAGAAAGTTCGACAGGCGCTTGTCGACGTCCTTCACCCGGATGTCCTGCATCACCTCCAGGCCTCGCCACACGCGCATGTTCTCGACATGCGCAAAGAGAAAGGTGTCGATGCGCTGCATCATGGCCGTGGCGCCGAAACGGAGGTTGCCGGCGATTTCGGACTGCAGGGCGCTGCGGAACTGAAAGAACGACAACGCGCCGACCACGATCATCGTGCCGAGCATGGTCCATAAAAGGAGCCGGAATAGGGCCGATCGAGTCGTCAAGGCGGGTCAGCTTTGCGGATGCCGCCATCAGTGTCGCAGAATCGGGCGCGGCCTATGCCATCCTTCACCTCCACGCGTTTCGTCCCCGGAAAGGTATCTCCCATGAGCCGGTACCCATGTCGTGCCCTGGGTCTGGGCGTGATCGCTCTCCTGGCGTTCCTCTGCGGCGCGCCACCGTCGTTCGCGGCGGATCCTGTGGACGAACACGCCTGGCAGCCCGCCCCCTACACCCTGGGCCAGGGACTCTACTTCCCGGCCCTCGGGCTCCGGATCGGCGGATACGCCGATGTCCACTACTTCGACCTGGACGGCTCACGCAGCGAGTCGAGCCTTCGCGACGTGAGCCTCTTCGTCACCAAGGACATCGGTAGCCGCTGGCAACTCTTCACCGAACTGGCGATGTCGCGCACGGTCAACGTGGCCGGCGCGAGCAACAATGGCGGCGACGCCGAAGTGGATGTGGAACGGCTGTATGCCGATTTTCACGCCAGCCCCGCCGTCACGTTCCGTTTCGGCAAGTTCCTGACGCCGATCGGCGAATGGAACCTGGTACACGCCGATCCCTTGACCTGGACGGTCTCCCGCCCGCTATCGACCTCGGCAGCGTTCGCCCGCCACGCCACGGGCGCCATGGCGTTCGGTACGGTCAGCGTCCAGGGCCGCGATCTCGACTACTGGGTGTTCGCCGACGACAGCCAGAACCTGGGACTGGGCCAGGACGCCGACGATGCGTTTACCGACTACACCGGGGACCGCAGCCCTCGAAACAACTTTCGCCACGCAGTGGGCGGCCGCGTGCTGTACCACTTGGCGGGCGACAGCATCAACGTGGGAGCGTCGTTCGTCAGCTACCAGTTGGAACAGCCGCGTCACGATTACCAACTGGCCGGCATCGACTTCACCTGGACGACGCGGTATCTGGAGCTGACCGGCGAGGCGATCTACCGCTCGGGTCCGTCACAGCTCTCCGACGAGCGTGGAGGCTTCATCGAGGCAGGCGTCCCAATCGCCCCACGGCTTTACGTCATCGGCCGCGTGGAGCGATATCACACCTCCATCCCCGAAACGACCACGACCGTCCGTACTGCGGGCATCAACTACCGGCCCATTCCCGGACTGGTGCTGAAGGTGGAACACCGCAACGGGCGCGGTGGCGATATCGTGCCCGCGGGCTGGCTGGCGTCCGTGTCGGTGTTGTTCTGAGCCATGCGAACCGGCAGACGCGTCGCGCTATGTTTCCTGGGCCTCCTGGCCGCGGGACAACAGGCATGGGCGGCGCAGGTGCAGATCGCCGTCATAACGGCACCTGCCGAACCGCATCTTTCGTTCGATCGCGACACCCTGCGCAACGTCTATCTCAAGCGCATCTTCGTGGACGCCGAAGGTACCAAGCTCACGCCGGTGAACCTTCCGCCGGGCACCCCCGTGCGTGATGCCTTCTCGCGCACGGTCGTACGCATGTCGGACGAACGGATGCAGGATTACTGGGACAAGCAGTACTTCCAGGGCGTCAGTCCCCCTTATGTCCTTGGGTCGGACGAAGCCGTGGTCAGGTTCGTCGCGACCACGCCCGGGGCCGTCGGCTATGTCGCGTCGTGTCATGTCGATGCGAGCGTCCACGTCGTGATGCTGCTGCCGTGGACGGGCGCGACGTCGACCTGCCCGTAACAGGCTGCGGCCTGGTCGATCCGACATTTCTTGCAGACATTTCCTGCGCACTGCAACGGATGCAGCCCCCGATATTGCCGTAATTGTTTCGTTATCTCCCACGTTATCAATGAGATGCGTCGTTGGCACGGTTCTCGCTCTATGAGGGTCAGTCCCCCCATCGCGAGCGATGCCCATGTCCGACTCCCTGTCGCCCTCCCCGTCCGACCCCTGCGTACTGGACACGGTCGAGCCACTGCTCGCCGAGCTTCGCAGTCCGGTACAGGTGAACGTCCTGCATGCGCAGCATCCTGACCGCCCCTCGGCCGAGACCTTCGTCAAGCACGTATTCGCACGCCGCTACGGTGCCGACGTACGGAGCTTTCATCCGACCCTGCTGAGCTTCCACGAACAAGCGAATCATCGTGCAGTCGTCGGCTTTCGCGGCGGTCACGATGGCGAACTGTTTTCCGAGCAATACCTTCCCGACACGGCACCGCGGATGATCTCGGATCGCCTGGGGGTGCAGATCGACCGCGACGAACTCGTCGAAGTCGGCCATCTCGCGCTAGAACATCCGGGCGACGCGCGCTGGGTCATCGCCGCCGCGACGCAGCACCTGCATGCGCGCGGTTACCGCTGGGTGCTTTTCACGGCAACGAGGGCACTGGTCAACGCCTTCCAGCGGCTAGGGCTTCACCCGATCGAGCTGGCGACCGCACACGCCTCCCGCCTTGCCGACGGCGGTCAGCACTGGGGCGACTACTACCGCACCCGGCCCGTCGTCTGCGCGGGCAACATCGAATCCGGCCACCGAAAGCTGCATCGGCACGTCGGCCCGGCGCAGCCGTGGCTTCGCGCCCTGCTACGTGAAAGCCGCGAGACCGCCGCGTCCGGCGTCTTCATGCGCGCCTCGACTTGCGGGGTGGAGTGATGCGCAACGTCTTGAAGCAGATGGCGCGACATGCGCTCACCCAGCCCGAAACAATCGCGCTGGCGGATGACGACACCACGCTGACCTACCGCGATCTCAGCCGTGCCATCAGCGACCTGGGTGCCCAAATCGCGGCCGAGCGCGTCGCCGTCATGATGGACAACAGCGTGGCGTGGGCCGTAGTGGATCTCACCATTGCCGCGTGCGGCGCGGTCTCGATACCCGTGCCCGCGTTCTTCAGCGATGCGCAGATCGAGCATCTGCTCTCGGACGCGGCACCGGATCTGCTCATCAGCGATCGTCCGACGCCGCCGGCAGTGCTGTCGCGCACGCGCTACCGCAAGACGATCAGCGTCGCCGGAACGGAACTGCATCTTCTCGCCCTGGAGCCAGGACACCCCAGGACGCTACCGTCCGACACAGGCAAGATTACCTACACCTCGGGCACCACCGGCCAGCCGAAGGGTGTGTGCATTTCCTATGCGGCGATGGATCGCGTCACCGAGTCGCTGGCGGATGCAGCATCCGCGCAAGCGGGCGACCGCAGCCTCACCGTGCTGCCGTTGTCGACGTTGCTTGCGAACATCGGCGGTATCTACGTGCCGCTCAGCCGCGGCGCGACCGCCCTGCTCCCCGCCATGGGGCGCTGCGGGTTCAGTGGATCGAGCGCGGTGCAACCGCAAGCGTTCCTCGGCGCGTTTCACCGCTTCGCGCCGACGGCAACCATCCTTGTTCCGCAGTTGCTGAAGCTTCTCGTCGAATGTGTCCAGGCCGGGAATCCCCTTCCACCCACGCTGCGTTTCGTCGCCGTCGGCGGCGCGCCGTGTTCCGCACCGCTGATCCTTCGCGCGAGAGCGCTGGGCATACCGGTATTCGAGGGGTACGGCCTGTCGGAAGCCACGTCGGTCATAAGCATGAACCGACCCGGTCGCGAACGACCGGGCAGCGTCGGCGTCCCGCTGCCTCACGCAAAGGTACGCATTGCGGACGACGGCGAGATCATCGTCTCCGGCGCGCTCTTCGGCGGCTATCTCGGACAGTACGGACCGCCCATCGACGCGTGGCATACCGGGGATACCGGCTGGCTCGATGCCGACGGCTTTCTTTACGTCAGCGGCCGTAAGAAGACGGCGTTCGCCACAGCGTTCGGACGCAACGTGTCTCCGGAGTGGGTCGAGAGCGAACTGGTCGCGACCCGTGCCGTTCTCCAGGCGGCCGTGTTCGGAGAAGGACGCGACTACAACGTTGCCGTGATCGTGCCGGCACCCGGCGTCTCTCCCGGCCAGATCGACGACGCCATCGAGACCGCCAATGCGCGGCTTCCCGACTACGCCCGCGTCCGCTCCTGGTGCGCGGCGGCGGCCCCCTTCAGTCCCCGCGACGGACTCGCCAGACCCAGCGGCGCGCTGGACAGGCAAGCCATCGCCACCCGTTACGCCACTCCGCTCGAAGCCCTTTACGAAAGAGAAGCTCCGCATGTCCACTCATGATCGTCTTGTGCGCGAAACCGAAGCGAGCCGACAGGCATTCCTGTCCATTCCCATCATCCAACGCGCGCTCGGCGGCGACGTCAACCGGAACGAATACACGGCCTTCCTGAGTCAGGCCTACCAGCACGTACGACAGACCGTCCCGCTCATGATGGGCATGGGCTACCACCTGCCCGAACGCCTTCGTTGGATGCTGCCCGCCGTAGCCGAATACATCGAGGAAGAGATCGGCCACGACGAGTGGATCCTCGACGACCTGCAGGCATGTGGCGAAGACCCGGAGGCGATTCGCCGTGCGCCTCCCCTGCGCTCCACCGAGTTGATGATCGCCTACGCCCACGACGGCATAGCGCGAGGCAATCCGGTGTCGTTCCTGGGCATGGTCTTCGTTCTCGAAGGCGTCAGCGTGGCGCTTGCCACGCGTGCCGCTGCCACGCTGCAAGTGGCGCTCGGACTGCCGAAGTCCGCGTTCCGCTATCTGGCGTCGCATGGCGCCCTCGATGTCGATCACGTGGGTTTCTATGAAAGCCTCGTCGACCGGCTGGATACCGAAGAGGACCGCCAGGTTCTCATTCACGCCGCGAACCGCTTCTACGCGCTGTATGGCGACATCTTCCGCGAGCTGGACCACCGCCCTTCCGAAGGAGACACCCCATGACCCTTTTCCGTTCGCTGACGGCCACGTTCGCCTGGGCGTGTCTGGCGCTCGTTCCTTCGCTTTCTCATGCCGACGATGTGGATGCGGCCATCAAGACCCTCAGCCAGGATTGGTCGCGCGTCACTTACACCCTGCCCAAGGCACAGCAGGACGACGCGTATGACGCGCTCGAATCGCGCGGTGCGGCCTTGATCGCACAGTACCCTCAGCGTGCCGAACCGCGCGTCTGGCAAGCCATCATTCTGTCGACGCATGCCGGCGAGCACGGAGGGTTGGGCGCGCTCGGCATGGCGAAACATGCGCGCGACCTGCTGCAGGAGGCCGAGAAGATCCAGCCGGACGTCCTGCATGGCTCCATCTACACCACGCTGGGCAGCCTCTATTACCAGGTACCCGGCTGGCCGGTGGGTTTCGGCGACAAGGACAAGGCCCGCACCCTGCTGCAAAAGGCATTGCAGATCGATCCCGACGGCATCGATCCCAACTACTTCTACGCCGACTTCCTCTACAAGACGGGCGACAAGGCGGGCGCCATGGAGCACTTGAAGAAAGCTCTCGCGGCGGCGCCTCGGCCCGATCGGGAGCTGGCCGACAAGGGCCGCCGGGCGCAGGTGCAGAAGCTGATCGACACCATCGACGCGGAGAAATGACGATGAGCCTCGATCTCCGCTCCAAACGCATTCTTCTCACGGGTGCCGCCGGCGGCATCGGCCGCGAACTTGCCGAAGCACTCGCCGCGAAAGGCGCAAGACTGGGATTGCTCGGTCGCACCGACGCGTCAGTGGCGAGCCTCGACCATCTCGTGGCGACACAGCGCCTGGATGCCATTGTCATCCAGGCGGACCTGACCGATGCAGCCGCGCGCAAAGCCGCCGTGTGGCGCATGGTTCAGGCCTACGGCGGCCTGGACGTCCTCATCAATCTGGCGGGCGTGCTCGACTTTCGTTTCTTCGACGAAGCCGACGCGAGCGCCATCACGCGGGCACTACAGGTCAACGTCGAAGCACCCATGCAGATGGCTCGCGAGGTGCTTCCGGCGATGCTGGGACGCGGCTCGGGTCGCATCGTCAACGTGGGCTCCACGTTTGGAAGCATCGGCTATCCGGGTTTCGCCGCGTACTCCGCCAGCAAGTTTGCATTGCGCGGGTTTTCGCAGGCACTTCGCCGGGAACTGCACGGCACGGGCGTCGGCGTCACCTACGTCGCGCCACGCGCCGTCCGCACGGCGTTCAATCCTCCTGCCGTGCACCTCATGGCCGAGCGCAGGCTCATGCACATGGACGAACCGTCATGGGTCGCGGCGCGCATCGTGCGCGCTATCGAGAACGAGCGGAACGAAGCCTACCTCGGCTTTCCCGAAAGCCTGTTCGCCCGCCTCAACGGCGTCCTTCCGTCGCTGGTCGATGGCGCGCTGAAGAAGGCGCTTCCTGGGCTCACCCGCTACGCGAGGGGCATACCTTGAGCACCCCGCACGTCCCCATTCGTCATGGGATCTACCGCATTCTCGTCTGCCGCCCGAACCATCGGCTGGGCAACACGTTATTGCTGACACCTCTCATCACGGAACTGCAGACGCTGTATCCGGGAGCGGAGATCGACATTGTGAGCGAAGGCGACATCGCTCACGACGTGTTCAAGGAATGGTTCAACGTGAAGCAGGTGTTCTGCCTGCCCCGCCGAGGATTCAAGCATCCGCTGGCTTTCCTGCGCATGCTCTCCCGGATCAGGCGCACCCGGTACGATCTCGTCGTCGATCCCAACGTGGGCTCCGGTTTCGCCAGGACGCTGACACGGCTATCGCGTGGACGATACAAGCTCGGGTTCAGCGACACGCCGACGAAAGCGCTCACGCATGCCGCGCCACGAGAGCTTGCAGGACGCCACATGGCGCTCCGCCCCATCCATCTGCTGCGCTGGGCATTCGGCGCGGCCGCCTCCTACCGCTATCCACCTTTGGCCATCCATCTGAACGAGGAGGAGCGCACCGAGGGACGCAACGTCGTCGCAGCGCTTGCCGCCGCCCAGCGTGCCAAGGGAGAGAACGGCCTTCGCATCGGCATCTTCGGCAACGCGACGGGTGCCAAGCGCTACACGACGGACTGGTGGGCGGATTTCATGGCGACGCTGTGCGAAGCCCATCCCACCGCGTCGATCATCGAGATGATCCCCGCTCACGGGCAATCCATGCTGCGCGAGAAATGGCCCGGCTACTACTCGTCGGACATCCGTCGCATGGCGGCCGTACTGGCGGGCCTGGACCTGTTCATCACCGCCGACTGTGGAGTCATGCATCTGGGCGCGGCAGCGGGCGTGACGACCATTGGGCTTTTTCGCGTCACCGCCATGGCCGTCTATGCGCCCTACGGCGGGCACAACGCCGGCGTCAACACCGGCGATTGCTCCGGCGGCGAGACCGCGCGACACGTGCTCGGCATGATTGCCACCACGCTCGGCTACCGCCGATGCGGCTAACGTCCCTACACCGCGACGTCCGCCTTGATGGCAGGGTGCGGCGTGTAACCGGATAGTTCGAAATCGTCGATGCGGTAGTCATCGATGCTCGCCGCGTTGCCGACGAGTTTCAGTGTCGGCAACGCGCGTGGCTCGCGGGTCAGCTGCAATCGCGCCTGGTCGAGGTGGTTGAGGTAGAGGTGGACGTCGCCCCCGACCCAAACGAATTCGCCGAGTTCCAGCTGCGCCTGCTGTGCCACCATCAGCATCAAGGCCACGGCCCCTACCCAGTTGAACGGCGCGCCCAGCAGCAGATCGCAACTGCGCTGGTACATCATCAGGCTCAGCTTGCCGTCGGTGCTGACGTGGAACTGGTAGACCATGTGGCATGGCGGGAGGGCCATGCTGGAAATGTCCGCCACGTTCCAGGCGTGGAAAAGCATGCGCCGGCTGTACGGATTGTTGCGCAGCGTCTCGATCAGTGCCTGGATCTGGTCGTGCACGACGCCATCGGCGCCTTGCCAGCGACGCCATTGTTTCCCGTAGACAGGACCGAGATCGCCCCAGGTTTCCGCGAAGCGTTCGTCATCGAGGATGCGCTGCTCGAACGCCTCCTGCGAGAGCTCTTCCTCGGTTTCACGACGAAATCTGGCGAGCGGCCAATCCGTCCAGATCCTTACGCCCTCTTTCAGTAGCGGGCGGATATTCGTCTGCCCGCTGAGAAACCAGAGCATCTCCTTGACCGCCAGCTTCCAGTGCACCTTTTTCGTCGTGAGTACGGGAAACTCGCCACGGCTCAGGTCGAAACGCGCGAACGCACCGAACACGGAAAGCGTGCCCACCCCGGTCCTGTCGATGCGCTTGTCGCCCTGTTCCAGGACGCGCGACATGAGATCAAGGTACTGGAACTCGGGATGGCGCATGGCAGAAGACCTGGCGGTGGTACCCCCGCGGCAGCATCCAACGGCCGCAGGAGTGAGTTAGGGTTGCAGGCGGCCCGCGTGACCAAGCCGCACGGCGTCGACGATGTCAGCCGGCCGCCGCCACGGGGGGCGCGACCGGCGCATAAGGCGCACGGTGCGAAAGGATGAGCAGCAGGATGCCGACGGCGATCAGCGGCAGCGACAGGATCTGCCCCATCGTGACCCAGCCGAAGGCGAGATAGCCGAGCTGCGGATCGGGCACACGGACGAACTCGATGGTGAAGCGGAACACGCCGTAGAGCAGGGCGAACATGCCCGACACCGCGTAGCGCGGACGCGGCTTCATCGAGAACAGCCAGAGCACCACGAACATCGTCACGCCTTCCAGCGCGAACTCGTAAAGCGGATTGGGGTGCCGGGGCAACGCGTCCGGTGCGTTCTTGAAGATCATGCCGATGGGCAGGTCGGTGGGCTTGCCCCAGAGCTCGCCGTTGATGAAATTGCCCAGCCGCCCGAGGCCAAGCCCCAGGGGCACCAGCGGCGCCACGAAATCCACGGTGTCGAAGAACTTGATGCCATTGCGGCGCGACCACCACAGTCCCGCGACGAGCACGCCGAGCAAGCCGCCATGGAAGGACATGCCGCCGTCCCAGACGCGGAAGATCGCCAGCGGGTCGGCCCAGATCCAGTTGATCGCGGTGTAGAACAGCATGTAACCCACGCGACCGCCGATCACCACGCCCATCATCGCGTAGAACATGAGATCGCCGAAGCGGTCCGCACTCACCGGCAGGCGACCCTGACGGCGGCGGTATTCGCCCAGCGCCCAGCCGCCAAGGAATCCACCCAGGTACATCAGACCGTACCAGTGAACGTGGACGGGCCCGATCGAGAAGGCGACGGGGTCGAAGTGGACGACAAACGGAGTGGCCATGGCGTGCCCGGATCGAAAGCAGACGCCAAGTGTACCGCTCCCCCCGTACGAAGATCGCCTTGTGGTCGCGCCGCGGATCGGCTATATCGACCCTCGGATGCCGTCCTGGGGGGACGGCACGATAGGGATCCATCGACCCAGGGGACTACCAATGACGTACCGCCTTGTGCGGCCCATGTTGGCCGTGCTTTGCCTTGCCTCGACCGCCGCTGTGGCCGCCGACCTCGTTCCGGTCGCCGACTTCGCCCGGCGCATGCCGCTGACCAGCCCGCGCCTCTCGCCCGATGGGCAGTACGTCTCGCTGGCGTACCACGATCCCGACGGAAAGACGCATGGCCTCGCGATCTATCGCGTAGGCGACATGACCAAGCCGGTGTCGCTGATCCGCATGCCGCCCTACGAGATGCCGGCCAACATGGTCTGGGCCAGCCCCACGCGCCTCGTCGTGGCGCGCGGCAAGGTGGACGGTTCGATCGGCGCCGCGTCCTACACCGGCGAGATCATGGCGATCGACGTCGACGGCAAGAACCCGGATTACCTCTACGGCTACGAGGCCTACGGCAAGCGGGCCGCCACGCGCGCGACCGACCGAGGCTGGGGCACCATCGAAGGCGTGCCGCCCCAGAGCAACGGGCACTTCTACATGCGCGCCACCTCGTGGACCGACCAGAACCGCAGCACGCTCTACGACGTGGACGCCAAGACCAGCGCGCGCAAGCAGATGGCCGACATCGGCCTCGGCGGCATGAGCTTCATGATCGCGCCCGACGGCACCGCGCGGTTTGCCTTCGGCACCGACGACAACTTCAAGTGGGTCGTCTTCCATCGCGAAGGTTCCGGCTGGAACAAGCTCGCCGGCAGCGAGGAGCGCCAGAACTTCGAGCCCGTGGCGTCGGTGGCCGGCAGTGACCGCATCTACGCCACGTTCAGCCCCAACGGCAAGGGCGGCGAGTTCGTGGAGCAGGACGAGAACGGCGGCAACCTGCGGGTGATCCGCAAGGACGATTTCAGCGAAGTCACGACCTCCGGCCTGTGGACGCCCGCGCCCCTGCGCCCCTTCGGCACGATCTCCACCACCGGCATTCCGCAGGTCACCTATATCGATCCGCAGGCGCCGATCTCCAAGCTGCACATGGCGCTGTCGCAGAAATTCCCCGGCAACTTCGTCAGCTTCGTGGACTTCAGCGAGGACGGCGGGGAGCTCATGTTCAAGGTCTCGGGCGATCGCGAACCCGGCCGCTACATGCTCATCGACACCAAGACCTACAAGGTCACCAAGCTCTTCGACGCGGTGCCCTGGATCGATCCGGCCAAGATGTCCGAACGTCGGCCGATGCGCTTCAAGGCCAGCGACGGCCTCGAACTGGAAGCCATCCTGACCTTCCCGAAGGGCCGCAGCGAAACGAACCTGCCGATGGTGCTTATTCCGCACGGTGGCCCGCATGGCATCTCGGACGACTGGTTCTACGAAGAAGATGCGCAGTTCCTCGCCAACCGCGGCTACCTCGTGCTGCAGGTGAACTACCGCGGCTCGGGCGGCCGCGGCAGCGCGTTCGAGCAGGCGGGCTACCTCAAGTGGGGCACGCGCGTGCAGGAAGACCTGATCGACGGCGTCAAGTGGGCCATTGCGCAGAACTACGCCGATGCCAAGCGGGTCTGCGTCTACGGTGCGAGCTTCGGCGGCTACGCGGCGATGATGACCACGGTGCGTGCCCCGGGCATGTTCAAGTGCGCCGTGGGTTACGACGGCATCTACGACCTGGACATGATGTACAACAAGGGCGACATCAAGGACAGCAAGACCGGCCGCAGCTACCTCACCACGGTGATCGGCAAGGATCAGGGCGACCTCGCCGCCAATTCGCCCACGCATCTGGCGGACAAGATCGACGTGCCGGTGTTCCTCGTCCATGGCGAGGATGACCAGCGTGCCCCGTTCGCGCAGTTCAAGGCGATGCGTGCCGCGCTCGATGCCGCACACAAGCCGTACGAGACACTGACCAAGCCGGACGAACGGCACGGCTTCGTCAAGCCGGAGAACATCGAAGAGTTCTATAACCGCCTGCAGGCCTTCCTGGACAAGAACATCGGGAGCGGCCAGGCAGCGACGGCGGCAGCCCCGTAACGAAGCCACGCCGCCGTCTCGCGCAACCGCCGGAGCCCATGCGTTCCGGCGGTTGCGCGGCTCGGGTGCAGGCGTTATGGTCGCGTGATCGTCAGGCCCGGATGGGGCATGGCGGGGGATTGGGAGGCTTGAGGATGCACGTCAGTACCGGGCACAGCCGCGACGTCGCGCGACGACGGATCGCGCTGGCCGCCGCGCTCATGGCCGCCATGTCCGGTGTGGTTCATGCACAAGAGGCCGCCTCTCCGGCGCAGATGCTCGCGCCGGTCAACGTGACCGTGACCGGGTCGCGCATTCGCGGCACCGATGTCGAAACTGCCCAGCCTGTATTCACGATGGATCGCCAGGCGATCCGTGCCACCGGCTTGACCAACCTCGGCGACATCGTCGCTCGCATGCCTTCCGCCGGTACCGCGGAAATCACCCCCCAGGACACGCTCTCTTCCGGCACCGACGCGGGCGGCCGCTATGCCAACCTGCGCCAGCTCGGCGCGGTACGCACGCTCGTGCTGGTCAATGGCCGTCGCTGGACGACGAGCCTGGGCGGGCTGACCGACCTCTCGACCATTCCCGTCGCCATCGTCGAACGCATCGAGGTGCTGAAAGATGGCGCGTCCTCCATCTACGGTTCCGACGCCATCGGCGGCGTGATCAACATCCTGACCACCGATCGCTTCGAAGGCGCGTCCGCCGATGTCCTCTACGGCGTGAATGGCCACGGCGACGGCACACAGAAAAATGGCAGCTTCACCTGGGGCAAGAGCACGGAGCGCGCGTCGCTCATCCTCGGTGCCACCTACGAAGACGCCGATGCACTCCGTGACGACAAGCGCGCCCTGACCCGCAGCCCATACGGCCCGCGCCATCCCGATGCCGGCTTCGGCATGGGTCCGTATGGCGGCGTGGTGGACCCGCGACCGGCCGGCACGCCCGCTGCCGGTAGCTACGCGCCGGGCGGCACGTGGGACGCCAATCGCTACGTGGTGAATCATCCCGGCGGCATGGTGGGCGATACCGCCGACCTCGCCAACTATCACCCGTACGACGTCAACGACAACGCAGACAAGTACGCCACCACCCAGGACATGACGTTCCGTTCGGGCAGCAAGCTGCGCAACCTGTTCGGCACCGGACGCTACAACCTCACCGACGACGTGGCACTGCGCGGCATGGCCAGCTATGGCGTGCGCGACACGCGCAGCCAGAGCGCCGGTTATCCGTTGCAGAGCAGTTCGGGACGCAGCGATGGTCTGAGCATCGATCCCGACAACGCGTACAACCCCTTCCCCGGTTACGCCACCTCGTTCTTCCGGCGCACCACCGAACTGCCGCGCGTGAGCTGGGCCAAGAGCAAGACCTTCCACGCGGACGGCGGCGCCGAGGGAAGCTTCCAGTGGCTGGATCATGCGTGGAACTGGGACCTCACCTACGCGTATTCCGAGACGCGAGCCAGCCGGGTCACCTCCGGCAACATCGATCTCGTGAACGCGCGCAAGGCACTCGGTCCGACTACCGTCATCGACGGCCGCGTAGCGTGCGCCGATGCCGCCGATCGCGCCGCGGGCTGCGTGCCCTGGAACATCCTCGCCGGCCCCGGTGGCACACCGGATGCGGTGTGGAACTACGTTGCTTCGACCTCCACCGCACGGCAGACGACGCGGACCAACGACGTCGTCGCGAATCTCACCGGTGGCCTGCTGGACCTGCCGGCCGGTACCTTGCGCGTGGCTGGCGGCGTCGAGCATCGCCGCGAGCATGGCCGTTATGAACCCGACGCCGCGGACTCCGCCGGGCTCACCACCCAACTCGCCAGCGATCCCACCGACGGTGGCTATATCGCCAACGAGGCCTATCTCGAATTCGACGTGCCCCTGCTCGCGGACCTGCCGCTGGCACGCGAGGTGGCAGTGAATGCATCCACGCGTTACTCCCATTACTCCGCGTTCGGTGGACGCACCAACACCAAGTACAGCCTGCGCTGGAAGCCGTTCGACGATCTGCTGCTGCGGGCCACCTATGCCGAAGGCTTCCGCGCACCGACGGTCGCGGATCTCTACGCTGGATCGAGCGAGACCTTCGAGAGCTTCGTCGATCCTTGCGACAGCGCCTACGGTGCCGCCGCCAGCGATGCCACCGTTCGCGCGCGCTGCACCGCCGGTGGCGTACCGGCGGGCTATCGTCAAGTCGATCAGTCCGGCGCGCAGATCGCCTCGGCGACCGGCGGGCAGAATCCGGTCGCCTTCCGCACAGGCGCGAATCCGCTGCTGAAGCCCGAGACTTCGATCACCCGCACCGCCGGCCTCGTCTACAGTCCCAGCTATATCGAAGGCCTCGACGTCACACTCGATTACTACAAGGTGGACATCCGGGACGTCATCACGCCGATCCTCGCGGGCGATATTCTGAATTTCTGCTACGTACGCAACGACCCCACCTGGTGCGGCCGTTTCACGCGTGCTGCCAGCGGCGAGATCGTGCAGCTCGACGAGAGCCTCGCCAACCTCGGTTCGTTGCGCACCGAGGGCTACGATCTCGGCATGCACTACCGCTTTCCGGAGACGCGCCTCGGCGAATTCACTCTGCTCTCGGACAGCACCTATCTCAGTGACTACACGCAGGTGAGCAGCCCGGGCGCAGCGCCCCGCCACCTCGCGGGTTACATGAATGGGGTGCAGGGGCTTTACCGCGTGCGTTCCAACCTGTCGCTCGACTGGTCGTGGCGCCGTTTCGGCGCGACCTGGACCACGCGCTTCTTCTCGGGTCTGAAGGACGCCTGCTGGTCGGCGGACGTCGAGTGCAATCGGCCCGCGGAGAGCAACGCGCTGACCGGCGCGACCGGCGTCAGCCGCAAGGGCGGCGTGGCCTTCCACGATCTCCAGTTGCGCTGGCAGGCACCGTGGAACGGCAACTTCCGCGTCGGCGTCAACAACATCTTCGGACGCCGTGGCCCGCTCTACTACAACGTGTCCAGCGCGGGCGGCGGAAGCCCCCCGTACGATCCTGCGTTCGATGTCGACCGCTACTACTACGTCGGCTACCAGCAGCGCTTCTGACACGGACGCAACGCACGTTCCTACGGGGCCGCAGCGCCTTCGCCCTCATACCGCGGTGACGAAATCCCCGGTTTATCACGAGCAAAACCGCTCGCAAGAACCGATGGGAATCATTCTCAAGTTCTTGCAGTAGCGTGACTGCCGCGTTATGTTCCCGTTACGTCGTTTCACGCTTTCGGGTTGGCGCGACGTGGATGTCCCCACATCCAAACCCAGTTAAACCCCCACAACGGGCGCCCTTCGCGGCGCTACTACAAGCTGTTCAGCCTTGCCGCAGTGCAGGGCCAGGGAGACTTTGACCTCATGACAAGCACCACCCTGCTCACGCGTTCGCGCGTGCTGAAGCGCACCGCCCTCGTCTCGGCGCTGGGCGCCTGCCTCATCGCGGGCACCGCGTATGCGCAGAGCACCGTCGGCGACATCTACGGTAGCGCTGCCGCCACCCAGACGATCCAGATCCAGAACCTCGGCTCGGGCGCCACGCGCACCGTCACCGTGGGTGAAGACGGCCGCTACCGCGCCTCGTCGCTGCCGATCGGCAGCTATCGCATCAACGTGCAGCAGAACGGCCAGACCGTTTCCAGCCGCGACATCAACGTCGTCGCCGGCCAGTCGGCGCAGGTCAACTTCGCCGCGCCCGCCGCGTCGGACGCCAGCGCGCAGGCACTCGACACGGTCACCGTGTCCGCTAACGCCCTCGCCGCGATCGACGTCGCTTCGGTCGAGTCGCGCACCAGCTTCACCGCCGACCAGCTCAACAGCCTGCCCGTGCCGCGCAACGTCGTCGACGTGGCCGCGCTGACGCCGGGCACGACCAAGGGCGACTCCCGCTTCGGCAACCTGCCCTCGTTCGGCGGCGCGTCGGTCGCGGAGAACAGCTACTACGTCAACGGCTTCAACGTCACCAACCTGTACAACAACCTGTCGTTCTCGGAAGTGCCGTTCCAGGCCATCCAGCAGCTCGACGTGCAGACTGGCGGCTACGGCGCGCAGTACGGCTTCTCGACCGGCGGCGTGACCTCGGTCATCACCAAGCGCGGCACCAACGAGTGGAAGGGCGGCGCCAGCTGGGTCTACACGCCGGCATGGGGTCGCGAGCAGCAGCCGACCACGTACACGAAGGACGGCAACCTCTACCGCACGTACCAGAAGAACAACGACAACGACAACGTCTACTCGGCGTGGCTCGGTGGCGCGCTGGTGAAGGACAAGCTGTTCTTCTACGGCATCTTCCAGTCGCATCGCGAAACGGAGACCAACTACCCGGGCGCCACGTCGTCGGCCGCCGCGCAGCGCAACACGTACAGCGATCCGTTCTATCTGATCAAGATGGACTGGAACATCAACGATTCGAACATCCTCGAGTGGACGGGGATGAACAACACCAAGCACACCACGAATCGTTACTACGACTCCCAGATCGACGCTGACGGCAAGCCGTTTACCGACGATTACCTGGGCCGTCGTCACGTGAAGACCGGTGGCGACATCAACGTCTTCAAGTACACCAGCTACCTGACCGATGACCTGACCCTGTCCGCCCAGTGGGGCAAGATGAAGAGCAAGAACTCTTCGGACTACGTCAGCGCCGACGGCACGGTGACCAAGTACAACGGCGACATCAACGGCGCCAACTCCGGTTGCCCGTACGTGATCGACCGTCGCTCCAGCACCCTGAGCGGCGCCACCGCACCGGTTCGCTCGTGCTACCTCGACAGCACCATCGACCGCTTCAACGGCGAAGACCAGCGCACGGCCTACCGCATCGACCTCGACTGGAAGATCGGCGACCACGACCTGGCGGGCGGCTTCTCGCGCGAGAAGTGGTCGTCCGACGCCGGCCAGAGCTATGCCGGTGGCGCGCTGTACTACTACCGCACGAACGCGGCGGGACGCGATTACGTCTCGCTGTACAACTACCGCACCGGTGGTTCGGTCGCGGTCGATCAGAAGTCCTGGTACCTGCAGGACAACTGGCAGGTCAGCGACAAGTTCCTCGCCTACATCGGCGTGCGCAACGACTCGTTCAACAACAAGAACGGTGCCGCCGAGAACTTCGTCCGCCAGGGCAACATCTGGCAGCCGCGCCTGGGCTTCTCGTGGGATCTGTTCGGCGATTCCACCACGAAGATCTTCGGTACGGCCGGCCGCTACTCGCTGCCGATCGCGGCCAACGTCGCCCTGCGCGCCGCCACCGCGTCGTACTACACGATCCAGAACTTCTCGTACACGGGCATCGACCCGGTGACGGGCGTGCCGACCCTCGGCGCCCCGCTGACCGGCCAGTCGATCGTCAACGGCGAGAACGGCAGCACGCCGGACCCGCGCTCGGTCGCCACGAAGGATCTCAAGCCGTACTCGCAGGATGAATACATCCTCGGCTTCCAGCACCGCATCACCAGCGACAACGACTTCCTCAACGACTGGGTGGTCGGCGCGAAGGCGACCTACCGCAAGCTCAACAACGCGATCGACGACACCTGCGACTGGCGTCCGTTCTACGCGTACGGCAAGTCGATCGGCCTCGACATGGACGCGAACGGCGACCAGTTCACGCCGCCGGCCACCATGCCGGGTTGCTTCATCTACAACCCGGGCAGCAAGGTCTCCGTGGACGTCGATCTCGACGGCAGCGGCGTGCTGCGCAACGTCACCATTCCGGGCAAGGCGTTCGGCGAGAAGGCCAAGCGCACGTACGAATCCGTCACGCTGTCGGCCGAGAAGGCCACCGACAAGTGGTACGTCAATGCGTCGTACACCTGGTCGAAGAACCGTGGCAACACGGAAGGCCTGGTCAAGTCCGACAACGGTCAGGACGACACCGGTACGACCAGCGCGTTCGATTACCCGGAACTGATGACCGGCGCCACCGGCTACCTGCCGAACGATCGTCGCCACAGCTTCAAGATCTACGGTGGCTACAAGATCACGCCGGAATGGTCGGTGGGTGTAAACGGTCTGCTTGAATCGGGTCGTCCGACCAGCTGCTTCGGTGGCGGCGACGAGACCGTCGGTGGCATCCCGAGCTACAACTCCGAGTTCTTCTACTGCGAAGGCAAGATCTCGGGCCGTGGCCGGGCCAAGCGCCTGCCGTGGACCTGGACGCTCAGCCCGAACGTCGTCTACACCCCGGCATACGCCAAGGGCCTGACGATGCAGCTGGACCTGATCAACGCCTTCAACAACGACAAGCCGATCGCGATCAACGAAATCGGCGAGAACGGCGCGGATCAGACGTACTACGGCACGACCTACCGCGTGCCGACCTACTACCAGACGCCGCGCTACATCCGTCTGATGGTCCAGTACGACTTCAGTCTGTAAGACGCTGCGGCGTCGCAGCCGCGACGCCAACGCAAAAGGGCCGCCCATCGGGCGGCCCTTTTTTTGGGCCTTTTGGGAGTCGCCGACGGAGCTAAGGTGGGAGCCACCCTGGTGGCGAAAAGCCAACGAAGCGGTGTAGCGGTGAGGAAGGCCCCATCGCCAGCAGGCTGGCTCCCACCGGCAAGTTTCCTCGCCGCCATGGCGGCTCCCACAACACCGCCGCGGTGCTAGAGAATCAGCGGACGATCCGGCAGCTCGTTCTCGCGCGGCTGTCCGTTGCCGGGGAAATGCCGCGCCAGCAGCGCACCGGCTTCGGCCACGCCCGTTTCTACCGCTTCGCGGAAACGTCCCTGTGCAAACGCGTCGCGCATGTGCGCGGTAATGGCTTCCCACTCTGTCGTCGCGACCGCTCTTCCGATACCGCGATCCACGACGATCTCGATGCGGTGTTCCGCCAGCAGCACGTAAAGCAGTACGCCGCAGTTCTCTTCGGTATCCCACACGCGCAGATGCGAGAACAGCAGTGCCGCGCGATCGCGGGCCGTCATGCCTGCCATCACGGCAGACACCGGCAAGCGCGATTCGATCGCCACACGCAACTCGCCGCGATGGGCATCCTCGCCTTCCGCGACCGTCCTGGCGATGGCGTCGAGCGTAGCGGGTGGGAACTGCCGTCCCATCTGGAACCACGCGCCGAACAGGTTTGCCATGATCCGTTGCATGTCCATCACCAGTTCCCCGACGCGCCGCCGCCACCGAAGCTGCCGCCGCCTCCGCTGAAGCCGCCACCGCCGCCTCCGCCGAAACCACCGCCGCCACCGAAGCCGCCGCCACCCCAGCCACCGAAACCACCCCAGCCACCACCGCCGATCGAGCGGCCGGCACCGAGGGGAATGGCCATGACGAGCGCACCGGCAACCAGACCGATCACGCCGCCGAAGAGCGAGCCCATGAGCAGCCAGCCCAGGCCTCCGGCAACGGCGCCACCGAGCGGCATGCGCAATCCCAGCGGCGCGCGGCCGAGGATGCCGCGCAAGAAGATGAAACCGAAGATCAACGGCAGCAGCAGGCTGCCGCCACCGCCACGGCGACGCTCGTGACTCTCGTCCGGTGTGACCGGCGCAGGCAAGGCCTCGCCCTGCACGATCTGGGTGATGGCATTCAACGCCTCGTCGATGCCGCCGTAATAATCGTTGGCACGCAGCTTGGGCGCCATGTACTCGCGAATGATCCGCGACGCGATAGCGTCGGGCAGCGCGCCCTCCAGGCCATAGCCGACCTCGATACGCACACGGCGATCATTTTTTGCCAGCAGCACGAGGACGCCGTCGTCCGGCCCTTCCCTGCCCACCTTGTTCGCTTCGGCCACCTTCAGCGAATAGCTTTCCAGGTCGTCGGGCTGGGTAGTCGGCACCATCAGCACCACGACCTGCGAGCCCTTCGCCTTTTCGAGCGCGACGAGGCGCGCATCGAGCTGGGCGACCTGCTCGGTCGTCAACGTACCGGTCAGGTCGGTGACGTGCCGGGTGAGCTTGGGCACCGCCGCCTCGTCTGCCCGGCTCGCCAGGGGCGAGACCAGGAGGACGACGGCGAACAGCAGCGCTGCCGCAAGACGACCCATCAGCGGCCGGCCGTGGAAGCCGGGGCTGGCGTGGAGCCGAAGTCGACGGTCGGGGCGGTGGAAATCGCCTTCTCGTTTTCCACGCTGAAGTTCGGCTTCACCTTATATCCCATGACCTTCGCGGTCAGGTTGTTCGGGAACGAGCGGATCAGGGTGTTGTAGCTCTGCACGGCCGCCACGTAGCGATTACGCGCCACGGTGATGCGGTTCTCCGTACCTTCGAGCTGCGCCTGCAGGTCGCGGAAGGAGCCGTCGGCCTTGAGCTGCGGATAGTTCTCGCTGACCACCATCAGGCGGGACAGCGCGCTGCTGAGCTGGCCCTGCGCGGCCTGGAACTTCGCCAGGGCGTCGGGATCGTTGAGCAGCTCGGGCGTGATCTGGGTCTGGCCGACCTTGGCACGCGCGTTGGTCACCTCGGTCAAGACGCGCTCTTCGTGCTGCGCGTAGCCCTTCACGGTGTTGACCAGGTTGGGCACCAGGTCGGCGCGGCGCTGGTACTGGTTGAGTACTTCGGACCAGGCGGCCTTGACCGCTTCGTCCTCGCGCTGGATGGCGTTGTAGCCACAGCCGGACAGGAATCCGGCAAGAAGGACGAGAGCGAAGGTGCGTAGGAGTGTCTTCATGGCGGCAATTCCTTGAGGTATGCCGCAACAACTTACCCTAAAACCGGCGGCTCGCCACCGGGCGCCCCTCAGCTCAGAAAGCGCGGGACAAGAATCAGCGCCCAGCTCACCATAACCATCACCAGCAGCAGGAATACCGCCGCCGAGCCCATGTCCTTGGCGCGGCCCGCCAATTCGTGGAATTCGGGACTGACCTTGTCCACCACGGCCTCGATGGCCGAGTTGAGCAACTCGGCGGAGAGCACCAGCATCGGGAAAGTGATGAGGACGATCTTCTCGATCGGTCCGTGGCCCACCCAGAGCCCGAGGGGCACGACGACAAGGGCGAGAAAGACCTCAAGTCGGAACGATGCCTCGTGCCGAAAACAGGCGCTCAGACCCTTCATGGACCATTGGAAGGCCGCGTAGATCTGCCGGGGCCCGCGCCGTACCTTCGATGCCATGGGCAGTCAGGCCGCCAAGGCCAGGGCCGAGCCGAAGGCTGCGGCGGAAGAAACGGACATGGGCTGCGGCATGAGGGCGGCTATGGGCTGGAAACGGCCTGATATCATGCCACAGCCGGCCTTGCATCCGGCTTAGGCCACCGGTGACCGTGGCGAATCGCCGCGCCCCTATGGCGCCGCAGCATAATCGAGCCGAGCATTTGTATTACGCTTGAACGGTTGTGACTCCGTTCAGCGTCACGGCGACGGGAGCGCGGTTTTTTACGACCCTAGCTCACTGTTCCAATCCGTCCGGAAAATACATGGCAATCCAGAACCCGCCCGTTTCACAGACCAAGTCCTTCAGCACCGTCTTCCTCATCGAAATGTGGGAGCGCTTCGGCTTCTACGGCATGCAGGTGTTGATGGTCACCTACATGGTGAAGAAGCTCGGCTTTGCCGACGTCGACGCCAACCTTGTCTGGGGCGCGGCTTCCGCGCTGATCTACGCCACCCCCGCCATCGGCGGCTGGATCGGCGACAAGTTCCTCGGCTCGCGCCGCACCATGCTCAGCGGTGCCGTGATCCTGATGATCGGCTACGCCCTGCTCTGGATCCCGACCAACAGCACGTACGCGCTGTACCTCGCACTCGGCGTGATCATTCTGGGCAACGGCCTGTTCAAGCCCAATGCCGGCAACCTGGTCCGCAAGATCTACGAAGGCGACGACGTCAAGATCGACAGCGCCTTCACCATCTACTACATGGCGGTGAACGTCGGCTCGACGATCTCGATGCTGCTGACGCCCTGGATTCGCGACTACGTCGGCGAGCACTACGGCGACGCGCTGGGCTGGCATACGGCCTTCGGCGTCTGCTCCATCGGCCTCATCCTCGGCCTCATCAATTACTACTTCATGCGCCGCACCCTGGCGCACATCGGCTCGGAACCCGACAACCATCCGCCGAAGGCGAAGAACATCCTCGGCGTGGTCGTCGGCAGTCTCGCCATCATCGCCGCCTCCGCTTACATCCTGCAGAACCAGAGCGTGGCCGAACTCTGCGTCTACGCCGCGGGCGTGGTGATCCTCGGCATTTTCGTGCACCTCATCCGCTCCAGCGAACCGGGCGAGCGCGCCGGCTTGGTCGCGGCGCTGGTGCTCACGATCCAGACGATCTTCTTCTTCATCTTCTATCAGCAGATGTCGACGTCGCTGAATCTGTTCGCGCAGCGCAACGTGGATCTGTCGTTCGGCATCTTCGGCTACGAGATCTTCCGCTGGATTCCCGAGCAGTTCCAGTCGCTCAACGCGATCTGGATCGTGATCCTCTCGCCGATTCTGGTGGGCATCTACAACTCCCTCGGTAAGCACGGCAAGGATTTCCCGGTCGCCGCCAAGTTCGCGCTCGGTTTCGCCGCGGTCGCCGTCGGCTTCTTCATGTACGGCCTGGGCGCCACCACCGCGGTGAACGGCGCGATTTCGTCCTGGTACATGGTCTGGGGCTACGGCTTCTACTCGCTGGGCGAAGTGCTGGTCAGCGGCCTTGGCCTCGCCATGATTGCCCGCTACGTGCCGGCGCGCATGGGTGGCTTCATGATGGGTGCCTACTACGTCGCTTCGGGCGTGTCGCAGTACATGGGCAGCGTGGTGGCGAACTATGCCGCCATTCCCAAGGACATCACCGATCCGCTGCAATCGCTGGCGATCTACACCAGCCTGTTCAACAAGCTGGGCTTCGTGGGCATCGGTTGCACGGCCATCGCGATCGCTATGCTGCCGTTGATGAAGAAGCTTTCGTTGAACCACGCGCTGGCCAACGTGCCGCCGGTTCCCCCGGTACACAACGAAGACCTGTAATGCGGCGAGGGCCGCTCCCGACGGAGCGGCCCTTCGTCATGAGAAACCTGCCGTGAGCGATTCTTTGCATAACCCCTCCGCACGCTCCGGCCCCTTCGCACTGGCCCGCACGCTCGCCTGGCTGAGGCTCTGCGCCATCGCCGGCCAGAGCGTGGCCATCCTTTCCTGCGTCACGCTGCTCAAGCTGGACGTACCGCTGCTTCCGCTGATGATCGGCGTCTGCGTGTTGGCTGTGTTCGCTGCAGCGGCGTCTTTCCGCCTCGGCATGCCGTGGAAGGTCAGCGAGGGCGAAGCGATCGTGCACATCGCCGCCGACACGCTGGTGCTCGGCTATCTGCTCTATTTCACGGGCGGCGCAGCCAATCCGTTCGTAACGCTGCTGCTGGTACCGATCGCACTGTCGGCGGCGGCGCTGTCCATCCCGGGCGTGTCGCTGGTCGCAATCCTTACCGGCGTGGCCTACGTCCTGCTGGTGCCCTATCACCTGCCCTTGCCGACGCTCGGCGACAAGAGTCGCGACTTCGATCTCTACGTGGCCGGCATGGGCGTCAACTTCGTCATCATGGCGATCCTCCTCGGCGTGTTCATCAGCAATCTCGCCAAGGCGATTCGCGTACAGCACAGCGAGGTGCAGCGCGTACGCGAGCGCGCACTGCGCGACGAAGGCATTCTCGCCATCGCCACCCAGGCGGCCGGAGCAGCGCACGAGCTGAATACCCCTCTGTCGACAATGCGTACGTTGCTGCCGGAGATCCGGCGCGAGCATGCGAGCGACAATGCGCTCGGTGAAGATCTCGACCTGCTCGACGGTCAGGTCGAGCGCTGCCGCACGATTCTTCGCGAGATGGTGGCATTCGGTCAGGCGCAGCTGTCGCAGGTGCCCGAACGGATCACGCTGGACCAGTTCATTCACAGCTGCATGGAGCGGTTCCAGCTGCTGCGTCCCGAGGCCGACGTCACCCTCGCGATCGAACCCGGCGCGGGTCGCATTGCCTTGCGCTCGCCACCGGGTCTGCGTCACGCGCTGATCAACCTGCTGAACAACGCCGCCGACGCCTCGGCGCTGAATGACAGTGCGGCGGTGTCCCTGCACGTGGGCATCGTCGGGCCGTGGCTGGAACTCGTCGTCACCGACGAAGGTCCCGGCTTCGACGAGTTCGACGAACTCGGCACGCTCGGCCTGTCGCAGAAGGCGACGGGCCTGGGCATCGGTCTTGCGCTCGCCGAAGCCACCGCCGAACGACTCGACGGCGAACTCGCCGCCAGCAACACCGGCCATGGCGCGCAGATGCGCCTGCGTCTACCTCTTACGGTCATTGGAGACCACGCATGAACGAGCTCGCCCCGCCCTCAGGCCGCCCGCTGCTGATCGTCGACGACGATGCCACCTTCGCCCGTGTACTGGCCCGCGCGCTCACCTCTCGCGGCTTCGAGGTCATCAGCAGCGACAACGCAGACGATGCCCGCGCCCTGGCACGCCGCCATCAACCGCGCTATTGCGTACTCGATCTGAAGCTGGGCGACGAGAACGGCTTGCGGCTCATCCCCGATCTGCAGGCGCTGGTGCCGGACATGCGCGTGCTGTTGCTCACGGGTTATGCCTCCATCGCGACCGCCGTGGAAGCGATCAAGCGCGGCGCGCACGACTACCTCGCCAAGCCGGTGGATGCGGATGCGGTGGTGCGTGCGCTGCTCGATGGCGACGGCTCCGCCGAGCCCGACGATCTGGTCGATGCACCGGACGCGCCACTGCCCCTGCGCCGGCTCGAATGGGAGCACATCCAGCGCGTGCTCACCGAATGCGAAGGCAATATCTCGGAAACGGCACGCCGCCTTGGCATGCATCGCCGTACGCTGCAGCGCAAGCTCAGCAAGCACCCCGTTCGCGAACGTCCTGCCGACCAGTGATCATGCGCCGACTCATCGCCCTCGCTTTGCTCCTTGTTTGCGCCGCTGCGGGCGCCCACGACATGGCCGGCATGGCGATGGGCCACGAAACGCCGCTCGGCTTCGACGCGACGCTCGATGCGCAAGGGCACCTCTGGGTCGTCGACACAATGGGCGAGCACGTGCGCGTGCGCCGGTCCGACGACATGGGGCGCAGCTTTCCGCTGTCCACCATCGTCAATCCCACGGGCGAGCCGCTCTACGCGGAAGGCGAGAATCGCCCCAAGATCGCGCTCGGACCGAAAGACGAGCTCTACGTCACCTGGTCGCAGCCGCGCAAGCTGCCGTGGACCGGCTTCGTGCGCTTCTCCCGATCGCTCGACGGCGGCGAACATTTCGATGCTCCGAAGACCGTGCATACGGACCGTGCCGAGATCACCCATCGCTTCGACGCGCTTGCGGTCGACGGCAATGGCAACGTGATCGTGGCCTGGATCGACAAGCGCGACGTCGAAGCCGCGAAGGCCTCGGGCAAACCGTATCTCGGCGCTGCAACCTACTACAGCTGGTCCTCCGACCGCGGCGACCATTTCGTACCCGAGCGCAAGATCGTCGACCAGAGCTGCGAGTGCTGCCGGATCGCGCTGGCGCGCGCTCCCGATGGCAGCATCGACGCCTTCTTCCGCGCGATCTACGGCGACAACATCCGCGATCACGCGTTTGCTTCCCTGCCGACGGATGGCAGCGCACCGAACGTGCAACGCGCCACCTTCACCCAATGGCACATCGAGGGATGCCCGCATCATGGGCCCTCGCTCGCGGTCGACGGCACAGGCGTGCGGCATGCGGTGTGGTTCAGTGCAGCGGACGGCAAGGCCGTGATCTGGTACGGCCAGTTGCAGCCGGGCAAAGCACCGGCACACCTCGCCACGATCGCCGGCGCGGGTGCGTCGCATGCGGACCTGGCCGTCGATGGCAAGCAGGTTTGGATCGCCTATCACCAGATGTCCGCCAACGGTCTCGATCTGATGTTGCGCGTATCGACCGATGGCGGCACCACCTTCTTCGAGCCTCGCGCCATCGCCCACACCGAAAGCGCATCGGGCTGGCCGAAGCTCGTCCTCTGGCAACACCGTGCGTTCGTGGCATGGAACCCGGGTGGCACCTTCCGGCTCGTTCCCACGGAGGCGTTGTGATGCGATACGGCGCCAGCGGGAAAGCACGTCGCGTCGTCTGCGCGCTGCTGCTCGCGGTGCTCGTATCGCCTACCTGGGCTGCGCCTCCGCAGCCGCTGCGACCAGCCGACGTGGCGACGCTGGTCGCCCCGCCGACGAAGGGCGCACGCGTGATCGCGCTGTGGTCGCTGGATTGTGCGTACTGCGAACAGAACCTTGCCGCCCTGCTCGCCTACCAGCGCACGCATCCCGACATGGATCTCGTTTTTGTCGCGACGGATACCATCGACCAGGCGACCGCGCTGACCGCCCGCCTGAAAGCAGCGAAACTCGACGCCGTGCCGTCGCGCGCCTATGCAGACGCCACACCGGATCGGATCAACTACCTGATCGATCCCAACTGGGGAGGCGAAACCCCGCGGACCCTCGCCATCAAGGCCGACGGCTCGCGCAAGGCCGTCAGCGGCGCTATGGATGCGGCGCGCGTGGCAAAGCTTGTGGAGTGATGCCGCCCCTTGGCGTGATCGCATCACGCCAAGGACTGCGCCGGTAGCGACTCAAGCCTCGATCGGCTGCGGATGCGGGAAACGTACGCTGGCGATACGGCTGGCGCCGGGGAGTGCCCGCAATTCCAGCGGCCACTGGAAGCGATCCGAGAGACGACGTGCGATGGCGAGGTCGAAGCCGTGCCGGTCCACGGACGCATGTCGACGGCTTCCTGCCTCCGGCGTGTCCAGCGCCGGATTGATCACGCTCACGCTGCCCGGCATCACCGTAACCACGATCCTGCCCTGGTCGGTCTGCTGCAGGGCATGGCGGATCAACTGACCGCAAAGCACGGCGAACACACGCGGCGATGCATGCAGCGCGAAGCTCGCCGGCTCGTCGAATACCAGCTCCACGGGACGGCCGGCAATCAATTCACGCGCGTACTCCACTTCCTGTCGCAGGACCGCATTGACGACGAAATCTTCTTCGGCCAGACCCTGGTCCGATTCGCGCGAGAGGATCAGGAAGGCTTCCACCAAGGCTTCCAGCTCGCGCGTGGAGCGGCGAATGCGTTCCAGCGAGCGGTGACCGAACTCCGACATCTCCGTCTCGTCGGCAAGCATGTCCGAGGACATCTTGATGACCGTGAGCGGACTGCGTAGCTCGTGGCTGGCGTCGCGGGTGAAATTGCGCTCTCGCTCGCTGTAGCCCTCGATACGCGTCACCAGCCCGCTCAGTCCGCGGATCAGCGTGGATACGTCGTTGTCCGACTGCTTGCCGCCTTCACGGCTCAGGCCATCAATGTCGGGGCGCTCCGGATCCCATGCCTCCAATAGACGCGCGAGCGCTGCCACGGGAATCCATTCCCGCGACACGGCGAGCCAGGCGAGTCCGCCCGAACACAACATGATGGCGATCGCGGCGCCCAATGGCGCCACGTTGTTGGCGGCCATCAGCGACGCGATGATCATCACGGCTGTCTGCAATGCGAAGACCATCGCCACGCGTACACGGAATGATCCGCGCCGTCGGCGAGTCCCCTGCGGTGCCCTGCCTTCCATCGATTAGATCCGGTGCTGCTCCCGCCTCATGCCGTCTGCGACGCGGCGACTTCGGAATCGAGGTCGGCCAGGCGATATCCTGCGGAGTGAATCGTATGCAGGAGAGGCCGATCAAACGGCTTGTCGATCACGCGGCGCAGGTTGTAGAGGTGCGAGCGAAGAGTGTCCGAATCGGGAAGCGTGTCGCCCCAGATCTCGCGCTCGATGTCCCGGCGGCTGACCACCCGCGGCGACTCGCGCATGAGGATCGCGAGGAGCTTCAGCCCGATCGGCGATACGGTGAGTTCCTGGCCGCCGCGGGTAAGGCGCAGCGTGGCCGTGTCGAGCGTCATATCGCCGACATTGAGAACCTCGGAGGAAACCTGACGGCGGTCGCGGCGGATCAAAGCGCGCAACCTGGCTTCGAGTTCTCGTACTTCGAAGGGCTTCACCAGGTAATCGTCGGCGCCGGCTTCCAGGCCGACCAGCTTGTCTTCCAGCGTGTCGCGCGCCGTCAGCATCAGGACCGGCGTGGACTTCTTGCCATCCTTGCGCAGCTTGCGGCAGACATCGAGGCCATCCATGCCAGGAAGCATGAGGTCCAGCACGATGACATCGTAACTGTTGGACACGGCAAGATGCAGGCCGCTGACGCCATCGGCAGCGTAATCCACCGAGTAGCCCCGGCGTTCCAGAAACTCGCCGACCATCTCGGCGATCTGGCGGTTGTCTTCGACGAGAAGGATCAACCCTGCCTGTTCGTCGCGTGTGCTCATCGCTCCACTCCTCTGTGATTCACAAATGTGAAGAGTTAACGGTCGGACCGGTGAGAACAGCGTGAAGACCGAAAACGAAGGTTCATTTTGAGTACGAGTACGTGCACGTGGCGTCTTCTAATCGAGCATCGGGCTAAGCGCTTTCCACACGTTCTCCGCGACCCGCGGCTCGCCGGCCGCCGTGGGATGAAGCCCGTCATCCTGCATCAGCGCCGGATCGAGCGCCACGCCGTCGAGCAGGAAAGGCACGAGGGCCACGCCGTGCTTCTTCGCGGCGTCCTGGTAGACCTTGCGCAAGCCATCACGATATTGCGGGCCGTAGTTCACCGGCAGTTCGATCCCCAGCAGCAGCACCTTGGCGCCCGCCGAGGTGGCCGCCCCGATCATCGCGTCGAGATTCTCCGCGAGCTTGCCCAGCGGCAGGCCTTGCAGGCCGTCGTTGGCACCCAGCTCGATCACCACGACCTGCGGCCGCTGCTTGGCCAGAAGTGCCGGCAAGCGGTTGCGGCCACTCAAGGACGTCTCGCCGCTGATGCTGGCATTGACCATCGTCCATGGCGTCGCCATCTTGCTTGTGCGAGCGTCCAGCAAACGCACCCACCCGGCCTCCACCGGAATGTTGTGCGCCGCCGACAACGAGTCCCCGAGCACCAGAACCTTGCGCGGCGTATCCGCCGCGGAGGCGATGGCGCACCAGACGAACAGCAACAGGACCAGGCAACGACGCATGAGCGATTCTTCCCGTGTTCTTCTCGAAGTGGCGGATGTTAGCAAGTCGGTTTTCGGTCCGGAGGGACGCCTGGATATCCTTTCCGGCGTGAACCTGGCGGTGACCGAGGGAGAAAGCTTCGCCATCGTCGGCGCCTCGGGGTCTGGCAAGACCACACTGCTCGGCCTGCTCGCCGGCCTCGACGTGCCCACGGCGGGCAGCATCCGCATCGACGGGCAGGCGCTCGAACGCATGGACGAAGAGGCCCGTGCGGCCATCCGCCGACGCCTGGTCGGCTTCGTGTTTCAGTCCTTTCACCTGCTCGCCGCGCTCACCGCCGAGGAAAACGTGATGCTCCCGCTGGAGTTGGAGGGCGACGACACGGCACGCGAGCGCGCGCAGGCCGCGCTGGAAGCGGTGGGCCTGGGGGCACGCCGACGCCACTACCCCGCGCAACTATCCGGTGGCGAACAACAGCGCGTGGCACTCGCGCGCGCCTTCGTACACCGACCGCGCATCCTCTTTGCCGACGAACCGACCGGCAACCTCGACCAGCACACGGGTGAGCACATCGGCGATCTACTGTTCGAGATGAACCGCCAGCACGCCACCACATTGATCCTGGTGACCCACGATCCCCGCCTCGCGGCGCGCTGCGCACGCTCCGCCGAACTGCACGAAGGTCGCCTCGGGGTGTCGGCGTGAACGTCGCGCGGCTGGCCTGGCGCACGCTGCGCCGCGAATGGCACCTCGTGGAACTGCGCACGCTGGCCGCGTCGCTGGTGCTCGCGGTCATCGCCTTGGGCGTGGTCGCCACCCTATCCACCCGCATCGAGCGCGGCATACTCGCCAGCGCGGCCGAATTGATCGGCGGCGACCTCGGCGTCTCAGCGCCCGCACCGCTGCCGGATTCCCTGCTGGCGTCCGCCAAGGCGGACCATCTGGCCGCGACGCGCGGCGCCACCTTCCGCAGTGTGTCCTTCGTAGGCGATCGCAGCCAGTTGCTCGACGTGCTCGCCACCGACGGCGCGTACCCCCTGCGGGGCACGCTGGAAATACGCGACGCACAGGGCGGCCAGCGCGTGGCGCATGGCCCCGCGCGTGGACAGGTGTACCTCGATCACCGCGCCCTGACGGGGCTGGGCATCCGCACGGGGCAAACCCTCCAGATCGGCGGCCGCGATCTCGTGGTTTCCGGCGAACTGCTGCGCCAGCCCGACGGCGGTGAGCTGTTCGCCCTGGCACCGCGCGCCGTGATGAATCTCGACGACGCCACCGAGGCGGGGCTGCTCTCCGTCGGCAGCCGCGCGCGGCATCGCCTGCTCGTCTCCGGCCCGCAGGGCGCCGTCGCAACGTGGCGCGCCGAAGCGGAACAGATCAAGCTGCCTCAGGGCGGCGAATGGATCACGCCGGAGAAGGTGCAGGAGCGCATGCGTACGGCGTTCGATCGCGCCAGTTCATTCCTGCGCCTCACCGCCCTGCTCTCGGCGCTGCTCGCAGGCGTGGCGATCGCTCTCGCCGCGGCGCGCTACGCGCGACGCAAGGCTGGCGAGGTCGCCCTCTTGCGCGCGCTGGGCACACCGCGTCGTCGCGTCGCTGCGCTGCTGGTGACGACGCTGGCTGCCCTGGCCTTGCCAGCGGCCGCACTCGGCATGGCGATCGCGCTCGCTCTCGCGCAGGGCGCGTGGTACTTCGCGCGGCAGTTGTTCGACAACATTCCGACCACCTTGCCGCTGGGCCCCGCCTTCGCCGCGGCAGCCATGGGTCTGGCCGTGCTCGCCGGCTTCGCCCTGCCACCGCTCGTACGGTTGGCGGAGGTGCCGCCCGTGGCGGTGTTCCGCGAATCGATGCAACGGCGCGTGCGTCGCTTCGACGTGCTCTATCTCGTCCCGCTCGTCACCGCCATCGCGCTGGTCTGGGTGCAGGCCGACTCGGCGAAGCTCGCCGGCATCCTGGCCGTGAGCCTGGCCGGTGTGGCAGTGGTCGCCGCGCTGTTCTCGGCCCTGCTGTTGGTCATTGCACGGCGCGTGGCGCCGGGGGCGCATCCGGCCCTGCGTCTTGGCCTGGCGGCGCTGGCCCGCCGACGCGGATTGTCGCTGGTCCAGGCCACGGCCTTGTCGCTGGGACTTTGTGCGCTACTCCTGCTCGCGGTCATTGCACCGTCGTTGCTCGATGGCTGGCGTCGCGAACTGCCGACGGACACGCCAAACTGGTTCGCCCTGAACCTGCAGGACGACCAGCGCGAGGCGTTCACGCATGCGTTGGATTCGCTGGGCGCCACGAAGGCGAACATGATGCCGCTGGCGGTGGGCAAGCTCACCGCGATCAACGGCAAGCCCATCGACAGCATCGCCTTTGCCAACGACGACGCGCGCGACAATGCGGACCGTCAATTGCGCCTGTCCTGGAGCACGGACCTGCCTCCGTCCAACCGTGTGGTAGCTGGCCAATGGCCGGGCGCCAAGCCTGCGCAGGCCGAAGTGTCGGTGGATACATCGTGGCGCGATCGCTACCAGTTGAAGCTGGGCGACACCCTGAGTTTCGAGGTGGGCGAAGGCACGCTGGACGCGCGCGTGAGCAGTGTGCGTCAGGTGGACTGGAGTTCGTTCCGGGTGAACTTCTTTCTGATGCTCGACCCGGCTCATGCCAGCGAACTGCCGCATACCTGGCTGACCAGCTTCTATCTGCCGCGCGGTCGCGGCGACGCGCTGGCGAAGGTATCGCGCGACTTCGGCAACCTGAGCCTCATCGACGTGGACGCCCTGCTCGATCGCGTTCGCGACATCGTGGACCGTGTCGGCGGTGCGGTGCGCTGGGTGCTCGGCTTCAGCCTGCTTGCCGGTGCGCTGGTGCTCGCCGCCGCGCTCGCCGCCAGCGCGCAGGAGCGACGCAAGGAGGCCGCTCTTCTGCGCACGCTGGGCGCCACGCGCAACCAGCTTCGCGCGGCGGCGGCCTGCGAGTTTGCCTTGCTCGGTCTCGTCGCCGGGCTCACCGCCGCGCTCGGCGCGACCGGCGCGGGCATCTGGCTCGGTAACGCGGTGTTCCGCATCGAGGGCTTCGTACCGCCGCTCTGGCCGCTCGTCGGCGCGGCAGCGCTCGCGGCGTTCGTGGTGATGATCATTGGCCTGTACGGCACGCGGCGCGTGCTGCGTACGTCGCCGATGGCGCTGCTGCGCGAGGGCTAGCGAGCCGTCGGCAACTCAGTCGCGAGGATGCATGTCCAGCGCCATCACGATGGCGTCCTCGCGACCGCCGCGGGCCGGGTAATACGCCGGCCGGCGGCCGATCTCGGCGAAACCGAGCGAGTCGTACAAGGCTTTGGCGACCGGATTGGACGGCCGCACCTCGAGGAATACGCGCTCCGCCCCATACCAGCGCGCGAGATCGAGCAGGCGGCGCAACATGCGTCGCCCGAAACCCAGGCCACGGTGGGCATCGCCGACGCACAGATTCAGCACGTGCGCTTCGCCCGCCGCCACGGAAAGGATGCCGTAGCCGGCGATGACACCGTCGTGGACGATCACCCAGCAGTTGTGACCGGCCTGCAGGCAGTCGCGAAAGATGCCGGCGCTCCAGGGGAATTCGTACGAGGCATGCTCGATCGCCACGACCGCGTCCAGATCTTCGCGACGCATCGCGCGCACTTCGGTGGAAGGATGGGCGACGGCAACCATGGTGTCAGGCGCCGCGAAGCGTAGGCCCCAACGCGCGGAGCCCGTTCCAGAGGCGCCGCTTCGCGGCGGGTTCGACGAGGATCGCGGAAGGTGTATCCACCAGCACGATCTGCGCGGCACTCATGACCGCCGCAGGCAAATCCCGGCCGAGCGCGCGAGCCTGGGCTTCGCCGAAGACGAGATACGCCCGCGCCGCGGGAACATCGCCCAAGCCGCGTTCGCCGACTTCCAGGCGCGCAGCGCGCCCCGTCACCGCGCCGTAGGCACGCAGCGCACGACCCACGAGATCCAACTCGCGCTCGCTGCATCCTGCGGGAAGTACGACTACGCAGACCGCCGAACCGCCACGAGCGGTGTCATTGGCTGGCGCGACCTCGGGCTCCGGCGCCACGCCCCCCACGCGCAGCCGCCACGGCGTGATGCCCATGGCACCCAGCAGGCGCTGGCGGCGGTCGGGGGCGGCAGCCATGCGAGTCAGTCCGCCGCCTTGGCGTTACGACGTGCGCGGCGACGCCGGGTGGCGCGGCCCCACAGCGTCATGACGGGGCCGGAAACCGTGTAGATCACCGCCACCGCGAACAGCACGCGGGCCGTATCGACGAGCAGCAGAACGACGATCAACACCGCCGCGATCAGCCAGATGAAGGGCACCCGGTCGCCCTTGGGCCATGCCTTGAAGCTGTAGTAGCGCACGTTGCTGACCATCAGCAGGCCAGCGATCACGGCCAGCGGAAGCGCGAAGAACGCTACCGACGGGCCCGAGATGTCGAACTTTTCCATGGTCCAGACGAACGACATGCAGAGGCCGGCCGCCGCAGGGCTCGCCAACCCCTGGAAGTAACGTTTGTCGGCCACGCCGACCTGGGTGTTGAAACGGGCCAGGCGAAGCGCAGCGCATACGGCGTAGATGAAGGCGGCGGCCCAGCCGATCTTGCCCCAGACCGGTCCGTACGAGGCCAACGAGGACAGCGCCCAGGTATACATGACCAGCGCAGGAGCGAGGCCGAAGCTCACCAGGTCCGACAGCGAGTCGTACTGCACGCCGAACTCGCTCTGGGTGTTGGTCATGCGCGCGACGCGCCCGTCCATGCCGTCGAGGATGCCCGCCACGAATACCGCCAGGGCCGCGACAGCGTAATGGCCGCCTATCGCGGAGACGATCGCGTAGAAACCCGCGAACATGGCGCCCGTGGTGAACAGGTTCGGTAGCAGGTAGATACCGCGATGGCGCGGCCCCCGGACTTGAATCGGATCGCTCATGGGCCATTCCGTGACATGGGCGGACAGTGTAGCCCAGTGGCCGTCGGGCGGTCAGTCGGGCCCGCGCCCGCACCTCGGCGAAGAACCGCGCCCCCCGTCGCTTGCGCGCCCCTCGGCCGGGTGGTACTTGTTGCCGCCACCCAACCCAACCGGCGGAATGCCCATGCGTCGTTGCCTCGTCCTCGCACTCCTCGTGACGGCCTGTCCGCTCGCCTTCGCCCAGGCCTACAAGTGGAAGGACGCCCAGGGCGTGACCCATTACGCCGACGCCCCGCCGCCGGGCAACGTTCGCTACGAGAAGATCAAGACCTCCGGCACGGTCGAGGCACCGGCTCCGGCATCCACTGCCGCAGCGGCCAAGACACCGTCGAACGGCGCGTCGGCGAACACCGACACGCCCGAGAACCGGAAGAAGCTGTGCGAGCAACTGCGTAAGAACCTCACGATCCTCAATAACGAGAAGGTCGTGACCATGGACGACGGCAAGGGCGGCATGAAGCAGGTGGACGACGCCGAGCGGCAGAGCCAGATCAAGACCACGCAGGCGCAGATGACCCTGTACTGCGGAAGTTGAGCGCCGACGCACGGCGGCGGCATGGACGAAACGGCCTATAATCGCGCCTTTACCGTCCGGACCGCTCGCCGATGCGCCTCAGCCAGTTCCACCTCGCCACCGTCAAGGAAGTCCCTGCCGACGCCGAAGTCATCAGCCACAAGCTGATGTTGCGCGCGGGCATGATCCGCAAGCTCGCCTCCGGCCTGTACACCTGGGCCCCGCTGGGCCTGCGTGTTTTGCGCAAGGTGGAGGCTGCGGTCCGCGAGGAGATGCTCCGCGCCGGTGCCATCGAAATGCTGATGCCGTCCGTGCAGCCACGCGAGCTGTGGGAAGAAACCGGCCGCTGGGAGAAGTTCGGCGGCCAGTTGCTGAAGATCAAGGACCGTAAGGAGCAGGAGTTCTGCTATGGCCCGACGCACGAGGAAGTCATCACCGATTTCGCGCGCAACGAGCTGAAGAGCTACAAGCAGCTTCCGCTCAACTTCTTTCAGATCCAGACCAAGTTCCGCGACGAGATTCGCCCGCGCTTCGGCGTGATGCGTGCGCGCGAGTTCCTGATGAAGGACGCCTACTCCTTCCACGTGACGCCGGAGTCCCTGGGCGAAACCTACAAGGTGATGTACGACGCCTACTCGCGCATCTTCACTCGCCTGGGCCTGGAATTCCGCGCCGTGGACGCCGATACCGGTGCCATCGGTGGCAGCGCCAGCCATGAGTTCCAGGTCATCGCCGATTCCGGCGAAGACGCCATCGCTTATTCCGATGCGTCGCCGTACGCGGCGAACATCGAGAAGGCCGAAGCCCTCGCCCCGTCGATCGAGCGTCCGTCGCCCTCGGCCGAGCTGGCACGCGTGGCAACGCCCACGCAGCGGACCATCGAGGAAGTCACCGCTCTCCTCGGCGTCCCCGCCGCACACACCGTGAAGACGATTCTTGTCCGCGGCCGTGAAGGCCTGGTGGCGCTGTGTGTGCGCGGCGATCACGAGGTGAACGAGGTCAAGGCTTCGCACCTGCCCGAGCTGCCCGACGAGTCGGAACTCGCCAGCGAGGACGAGATCCTCGCCGCTACGGGAACGCGCCCGGGCTTCATCGGCCCCGTGGGCCTGCCGGCAAACATCCCCGTCATCGTCGACCGCAGCGCGGCCGTGCTCGCCGACTTCGTCTGCGGCGGCAACCAGGACGGCACCCACTACACCGGCACCAACTGGGGCCGCGACGCGCAGATCAGCCGCGTGGCGGACATCCGCAAGGTGGTCGAGGGCGACCCGTCGCCCGACGGGCGCGGCACGATCCGCTTCGCACGCGGCATCGAGGTCGGTCACATCTTCCAGCTCGGCCAGAAGTACGCCGAGGCCATGGGTGCAGGCGTGCTCGACGACCAGGGCAAGATGCGCACGATGTACATGGGCTGCTACGGCATCGGCGTCAGCCGCATCGTCGCTGCCGCCATCGAACAGCGCCACGACGACGCCGGCATCGTCTGGCCCGAAGCCATGGCGCCCTGGCGCGTGGCGGTCTGCGTCATCAACCCGAAGAACGATCCCGTCGTGACCGAAGCGGCAGAGTCCCTCTACCAGTCGCTGTCGCAGGAAGGCATCGACACGGTGCTGGACGACCGTGGCCTCCGCCCCGGCCCGATGTTCGCGGACATGGAACTCATCGGTATTCCGCATCGTGTCGTGGTCAGCGCCCGTGGTCTGGAAAGTGGCACGTTCGAGTACCGCGCGCGCAACGAAACCGAAGCACGCAACGTCACACGCGAGGAGCTGTTCGGGCTGCTTGGCTGACCCGAACGGTCAACCAAGTCCCACGGGATGCTCTGGCATGGGTGCCTTCGTCATCGAAGGCACGTCGGTCAGTGCTCAGCCTCGTTCTCGTAGATTTCGGGCTTGAACGGCTCGCGGAAAACGTCGTTCGCCCGCGCAGGATCGTCGAGCGAACGCACCGAACGGGAATGGGGCCGATCCATGCCATCGATGGCCAGGGCCAAGGCCTCTCCCAATCGCCGCAGATCGTCCTGGGTGATCCAGTGATCGAAGCCGGCCCGGCCGTAGGTCGTCTCAAGGGTAATCGCGTTGACCTGTTCCTGCTGGTGATGCCACCACCACGATTCGACGAAAGCTGAGTTGAGGAAGCCAGCTCCTCCATCGGCAGGAGGCTGCTCGATGCGGCCGTCGTAATGGGAAGCGACGGCCCGGATGAACGACAGCTGCTTTCGCCACAACGCGCTCTGCTCGGATGAGTATCGTGCCGGATCGCCGCCAAAGTGCGGGAAGAAGAACGCCTGCGTGTTCGGTGCGGAGTTCGATGCATGCAGGTTGAGCGCGAGCACGGTCGGCGTTTCCTGGTCGCTTACCGCAGGGGCGAAGACCGCACGGTTGAGCTGTTGGTTTTCTTCTGGCGCCTCGGGCAGCAGGCTGATGGGAAACGCCACCGCCTTATCCATGAACCAACGGTTTTCCAGATTGAGGCTGCTGCCGTTGGTGCGGTAGTTGCCAAGTTGCACACCGTCGATGTTGTGCATGGGGACCATGTCGAAGACATAGCGATCCCGTAGTCGCTGCCCGAGCGCATCGTTCCGGGTCAATGCGTTCATGAGCCCTTCGACCACGTAGCTGGGCCCTGTCTCCGCCGCGTGGGTACGCGCATGGATAACGATGCGCTGGCGCTGTCCCTGCCGAGGCGAAGCGATTCTGACGGCGGGAATGGTCTTGCCAAGGATGGGCGATTTTCCTATGCCGACCCGTTTCACATACGGCGAAAATGTGAATTTCCTCAAGTACGCCCGCAAGTCGGCATAGGTGTACGGAAAGGTACGAGCGATCCAGACGACGGGGCGGTCGAATGCCTTTGTGATCGTCATGCGGCACGTGTCCGGCTCCGCAATGCGGCATCCGGGTTCGAAGCGGGCCTCGCCATCCTCGAAGTAATGCCATCGTTTGTTGTCGTAGGAATAGACCGGCCTGAAGTCGTAATTCCAGCCGATGCGCGTGAAAGCCAGGGTCATTGGCTTCGTTACACTGACGTCGTTCGCACGCACATACCACCAGGCGCGAAATTTATGGGGCAACGCGGCGTTATCGTTGTCGTCGCGCAAGGCAAGCTGCCAGTGAAGCCCGTCGGCATCGAGGCGAGTCACCTCGCCGATACTGCCCGACGGAAAATTCGCCTGAAATGTCGTTGCATGACTCGTTGTCGCGCAAAATGCGACAGCTAGAGTCAGCATGGCCCTGGGGTATTTCATCGGTGCATTCCCTTGAATATGACGTTTCCGTACTTTCTTGGGCGAGCACTGCGGGCGACATAAGGCCATTACGCCGCATCGTGTAGTATTAATCCTTACGAACGACGGCAATGGATGACAAATCGACGAATACGCGAATTACGTGGCTGACATTACCGAATCGATTAGGCACAATCCGGCCTCGCCCGTAAGCAATGATTGCCTGACTGATACATAGGCATTGAAAAGAACCACAACCGGAGTCGCCAATGGCCGTCGATATCAAGAACCTCAACCAAAACCAGCTTGCCGATCTGATCGCCAAGGCACAGGCCCGTCAGAACGAACTTTCCAAGGAGCGCGTCGGCAAGGTTCGCGAGAAGATCCAGGCCATCCTCAAGGCCGAGCGGATGACGATCGATGACGTTTTCCCCTCCCGCGGCGCCAAGCCCAAGCGCACTGGCGTTACGGTGGCCGCGAAATTTCGCGATCCCGCCAATCCGGAAAATACCTGGTCCGGTCGCGGCAAGCGTCCGCGTTGGTTCAACGATGCACTGAAAGCCGGAAAGAAAGAAAAAGACCTGCTCATCTGAATCACTGAGCGTTTCATCGAAAACCCCGGTATCCGTACCGGGGTTTTTTTATTGTCAGCAAACGATGGAACAGCCGTTCAACGGACGACGGTCACCGTCCGCGTCCGGATATGGGTGGCGCCTTGCGCATCAGTGACGGTCAGTGTGACGGGGTACGTGCCGGGCGCCGCATAGGTATGCGTTGGCGCCTCCCCCGTTGCCTGGGTGCCGTCGCCGAAGGTCCAGCGCTGCGAAGCGATGCGCGCGTCGCCGACCTCGACCTGTCCCGTGAAGTGACTGGTGAGGCCCTGGCTGCTTGCGCCAAAGTCGGCGCGCGGCGAGAGGGTCGCGACGGCACTGTTGATCGCAGCGGCATAGTCGGACGTCTCGCGACCTTGCGTCGAACAGGCCTGGATGTCGTCGTACAGCCACATGAAACCGCCGGGAATACCGGTGCTCTTCTTCCACGCGCTCATTTTCGTCTTCACCGACGACGGACTGTCGCCCGACCGGCACCCCGTCCCGTGCAACGACCACAATCCGGGGCGCACGGTCATGCCCATCGCGGTGGACCATTGCTTCGGATCGTTGCTCGCGCCTCCGTCGTAGACCTGCAGATAGATCCGGTCGACGCTGCCCGCGAGGTTGCTTTTGAGCGACGACCAGAACGCCTGGTTCGTGTACGGCACGAACGTGATGCGATAGCCCTGCCCTGCGAGCATCTGGCCGAACGCCGTGGCGGAAGCCAGGTCATAGGCGCTCTCGTCATCGAAGTTGGCGGCATCGGCACCGGTCAACTGCTTCAACACCGCGAAGTTCCGGTAGAGGATGCTGTCGGCTCCCGTACCACCGCCGGGTGCGGTGCTGTTGGCCAGATCGCGGATGTGTTCGAAATCCGCGACGCCGCCCGAACCGATGGACACCTCGATGCGATCGATCGAGGTCGGGGCCTGCTTGAGCATCTGCAACTGCGCCGACCAGTTCGTGTTGGAACCGATGTAGGTACCGTTGGAGATCAGCTTCTGATCGTTGAGGTTAAGGTCGCCGTTCGCGTCCACGTGGATGCTCCACAGCATGACCGTGGTGAATCCCGAGGCGCGAAGATCGTTCATCACGGCGGTGCCGCCGCTGTAGAAGGGTCCGCCGCCATAGATGGCGGAATCGGCGAAGGCCGGCGACGCGGCGGCAGTCGCTACCGCGAGTGCCGTGGCGAGCAGGGACGAACGAAATCCATATGTGGAGAGGTTCATGCTGGCATCGTCCTTTCGGTGGGGTGGGTCACCTTGGATCGATCCAACATCTCACCGCGAGATGCGGCCCGCTAGAGGGCGGAAAACGGTTCTGTGACGGGCTTGGCAGTGGTGCGCCGCGTCATTGCCACGATTCAAAGCGAGCGGCGGGGTGCCACCAGCAGATCGCCGAACAGTAACCCGGCAACCAGCGACACGAGGAGCGTGATGCCGAGCAGCCCGGTATCCATGCCCAGCGAGGCATCGCGGTCCAGCAGGTAGGACACGCTGCGGAAACTGACCGATCCAGGCACGAGCAGGATGATGCCCGGCTCGCGGACCACCGCCCCCGGCTTCTGCGCGTAACGCGCATAGATGTTGCTCAGCGAACCAAGCAGCAGGCCACCGACGAACACACCGAACGGCGCGCCCGGCAAGCTGCCGGAAATCCGGCCGCCCCAGGTCGTGGCGAGGTAACCCAGGATCACCGCGCCCATCACCACCAGCCAGTCGCGACGAGCGGCGCGGAACAGGATCGCGAACGAGAACGCGCCGAGCAGCAGCGTCGGCCAGTCCGTCCATGCCGGCAGCGGCGGGAGCGCGTAGTCGCGTGGCGTGATGCCGAAGGCCTCGCACAACTGGCTTGCCGCCACGGTGCCGAAGGTCAGCTTCAGCAATGTCGCTATCGCGCCGCCCATGCGGGCCACTCCCGCGACGAGGTGCTGGCTCGAAATCTCGCGCACCGCGGTGGTCAGCGCCATACCGGGCATCAGTACGATGAGGCTGCCGAGAATCACCGACTTCACCGCCAGCGGCACGATGTAAGCGCTGACAATGATGGCAATGGCCGTCGCGACCATGGCGCTGATGGCTTCGCTCGCCGCCGACAGTCGCGGCCGACTGCCCGATGCGACGGTGATAAGACCGATGATCGTGCCGATGATGCCGGCGGTGACGAGGTCGGGCCACGCGCTGTGCAGCAGCAAGGCCACGACGGCAGCGGCGCATAGCCCGTAGCTCGCAACGAGACCCACCTTGTCGCGGAGCGTTTCCGGCGCGCCGAGCTTGCGCAGGAGGTGAAACCCCTCGCGCATTTCCATCTGCCCGTCGATCACCGCATCGGCAATGCGATCGGCTTCGCAGAGGCGACCGAGGTTGACGTCGCCCGGGGGAAGCCGCATGACCTGCGTGACCTGGGCCACGCTCTCCTCGCCCTGCCCCAGGTCCGCGAAGGACACGATGATCGCGGTCGGGCTCGACCATACTTCTGCCGCCAGGCCCAGGCGCTGCGCTGAGCGGCCGATGGCCGTCTCCAGACGCGGCGCCGTGGTGCCGTACTGATGCAGCCGGCGGGCCAGCTCGGTCAGAAAGGCGATGCGGGTGTTGATCGCCGTGGTGGCGAAGCTCACCGGTACCGTCAGCGGCACAGCGTCAGCCAACGTCCACCGCCTTCACGCGCAGGGTGGTGCCTTCGATGCCGATCACTTCCACATTGGCGCCTTCGGGCAGGTCGGGCCCGGTGACCAGCCACATGCCGTCGCCGACGCGCGCCTTGCCGCGCCCGTTGCGAATGGCCTCGCAGAGCACGTAGCGCTCACCGAGCAGTTGCTCGCCGCGCCGATTGAGGCGTGCATTGCCGGGCGGCACACGTTCCAGCCGCGGACGCACGAATTTCCAGTAGACGAAGCACGAGACAAACGCGAGCACGCCGAAGACGATCGCCTGCGCGAGCGGCCCGAGGTCGGGCATCAGCAGCAGGACCAGCCCCGTCGCCGCAGCGCCGATGCCGATCCAAAGCATGAAGTAACCGGGGAGGATCACCTCGCCGCCAATCAGCACCAGCGCGACGATCCACCAGAGGTAATGCACGGCAACGTGTTCCATGGCGTCACCGCGGCATGGGTGGCGTGCGCGGCGCAGCGGAATCGCTGGTCGTACGCTGCTGCGACGACAGGGAGTCCTTCGCCAGCTCGGCGATGCCGGCCAGGGAACCGAGGATGCCGGTGGTTTCCATCGGCAGCAGCAAGGTCTTCTGGTTGGGCGATTTCGCCATTTCCTTCAGCGCCTCGACGTAGTTGTTGGCGACGAAGTAGTTCAGCGCGTTGACGTCGCCGCCCGCAATGGCCTGCGAGACCATGGTGGTCGCCTTGGCCTCGGCTTCGGCCAGGCGTTCGCGTGCTTCGGCTTCGCGGAAGGCGGCTTCTTTCTTGCCCTCGGCCTCGAGGATCGCGGACTGCTTCTCGCCGTCCGCCTTGAGGATCGCCGCCTGCCGGAAGCCTTCCGCGTCGAGGATGTTGGCGCGCTTCTCGCGCTCGGCCTTCATCTGTCGCGCCATGGCATCCACGAGATCGCGCGGCGGCGAGATGTCCTTGATCTCGATGCGGGTGACCTTGACGCCCCAGGGGTGCGTGGCCTCATCGACCACGCCGAGCAGCTTCGCGTTGATCGCGTCGCGCTGGCTGAGGCTTTCGTCGAGATCCATCGAGCCCAGCACGGTACGGATGTTGGTCATGATCAGGGCGAGCGCCGCGGCTTCGAGGTTGGCGACCTCGTAGGCGGCCTTGGCGGCATCCAGCACCTGGTAGAAGACCACGCCGTCGACGCGCACCACGGCGTTGTCCTTGGTGATGACGTCCTGCGAGGGGACGTCCAGCACCTGCTCCATCATGTTCATCTTGCGGCCGATGGCGTAGACGAACGGAATCAGGAAATGCAGGCCGGGGGTGAGGGTGCCGGTGTACCTGCCGAACATTTCAACGGTCCACTCGTAGCCCTGCGGCACGATGCGGATCAGCTTTGCCAGCACGATGACGACGACCACCACGATGACCAGCGCGACGAGACTTCCCATGGCCATGCTCACTCCCTTTTCCAATGTGTCTCGGGAGTATAGGCGAAGCGCTCAGGGCGGACCGGCGGGCAGGATCAAGGTCACGCGCAGGCCGCCGCCGTCGCGGTTCGCCAGGGCGATACGACCGCCGTGCGCCTCAGAAATTTCGCGCGCGAGCGCCAGCCCGAGCCCGGTACCGGAACGCTTGGTGGAATAGAACGGCAGCAAGGCCTGGGATAGCACCGTCTCGCTCATCCCGGGCCCCCGGTCGGCCACCTCGATCAGCGTGTCGCGCCCGAGCTGATGCACGGCCAGGGTCACCTCGTCCGGCTCGCCGCCTGCTTCGTGCGCGTTCTTGATGAGGTTGATGAGCACCTGCTCCACCTGGGTCGGATCGAACCAACCCGGCTTTTCCGGCGGCGGCGCCGCCATGCGAAAGCGCGCATGGAGCGCCAGCGCGTCCAGGAAGGCGGCCCAGGGCACCTCGCGGGCTTGCGGTGCGGGCAGCTTGGCGAAGCTCGCATAGCCGGCGATGAAACTGTGCAGATGCTTTGCGCGGTCGCCGATCGACGCAAACACGCCGGGTAGCCGCGCAAGGTCGCCGCGGCGCGCCAGCTCGGCACCCGAATGCGACAGCGAGGAGATCGGGGCCAGCGAATTGTTGAGTTCGTGGCTGATGACCCGGATCACGCGCTTCCACGTATGCACTTCCTGGCGGGACAGCTCGCGCGTCATCCGCCGATACAACTGCAGGCGATGCGGCCTGCCCTGCAGCCGGAAGCCGCGCTGCGAAAGATGGAAGGTTTCCTCGCTGCCGTCCATTTCCACGGAGAACAACGCGTCCTCGCCGCCGGCGGACGCATCGCGGAGGCTCTGCGGCATGCGGCTCAGCACGGTCTCGAAATCGAGCCCCGCCAGCGAGCGTCCTTCGTTGAACAGGTGCCGCGCCGCGATGTTGGCGTAGGTGACCTTGCCCGTGGGTTCGGTCAGCACGAGCGCCACCGGCGTGTTCTGCACCACGGTATCGAGCAGCAGCTCGCGCTGTGCGAGGTGCTGGCGCTGATCGCGCAAGGTCTGGCCGAGCGCGTTGTGCATGCGGATCAGGTCGCCCAGCTCGTCGCGCCGGTCGGTGCCGATCGACATGCTGAAATCGCCGTCGCGATAGCTCGCCACGGCGCTCTCCAGGGCGCGCATCAGCCGCCGCAGCGGCTCGACCAAGGCATGCGCCACGGCGGCGGCCAGCGGCACCAGCACCAACAAACAGATCAGCAGGGCCGTGCTGACGTCGAACGGTTCGACCACGCCACTCACGGGGAGCCGGCCCGCCTTGTCGGGCACCGCGCGCATCCAGGCCAGCATCTGCGGGAACGGCCAGATCGACACGCCCGCGAACACCAGCGCGCCCACGATGGCCGACGCGGCCACCACCAGCGTCATCCGCCCTTCGAGCGAGAACGTCTTCATGAGCGCGAACGTATCAGACCGCCAGCCCGTAGCGCTCCATGCGCCGGTACAGCGCCTGTCGTGACAGCCCCAGCGTGGTGGCCGCGCGGCTGATCACGCCGCCTGCGGAGGCCAGGGCCGCCTCGACCGACTCGCGGCTGGGCTCGTCGAGATTGCGGGTGGCGCTGGGTACCGGCGTGGGCAGGTTGAGGTGCACCGGCTCGATGCGACCGTCCGCGGCCAGCAACGCGGCGCGTGCGATCGCGTTCTTCAGTTCGCGCACGTTGCCCGGCCAGTGATGCGCCAGCAGCGCTTCCCGCGCGTCTTCGCTCAAGGTGGCCTTACCGTCGAGGAAGAATTCGGCCAGCGGCAGGATGTCGTCGGTGCGGTCCGCCAGCGGCGGCAGATTCACGTCGATGACGTTGAGGCGGTAGTAGAGATCCTCGCGGAATGTCCCTGCCGCGATCATCGCCTTCAGGTCCGCATTGGTTGCGCTGACCACACGCACCTTGGCATGCCGCGTGCGGCCCGAGCCCAGGCGTTCGAACTGGCCGGTCTCGAGCACGCGCAGAAGCTTCATCTGACCCGGCAGCGGCAGATTACCGATCTCGTCCAGAAACAGCGTGCCGCCGTCGGCCATTTCGAAACGGCCCTCGCGCGCCTTGTTGGCGCCGGTATACGCGCCCGCCTCGGCGCCGAACAGTTCGGCCTCGATCAGTTCGCCCGGCAGCGCGCCGCAGTTCACCGCCACAAACGGGCCGCGACGTACGGCGGAATTGGCGTGGACGATGGCGGCGATACGTTCCTTGCCGGCGCCGTTGGGGCCCGTGATCAGGACCGGCACGTCGGACCGCGCCACCTGGCAGGCCAGCTCGATCGTGCGGCTCATCGCCTCGGAGGCAAAGACCAGGCCGTCGAGGTCATACCGGCTTTCCAGCGCTTCCCGACGACGCTTGCGCTCGACTCGGGCGCGCGTGACCTCGCGCGTGGACTCGGACAGCTCGAGCAGGTTTTCCACCGTGGCGAGCAGCTTGGCATCGTCCCAGGGTTTGGCAAGGTAATCGGCGGCGCCGGCCTTCACCAGTTCCACGGCCGCCTCGAGATGGGTCCAGGCGGTAAGCAGGATCACCGGCAGGTCGGTATAGCGAGCGCGGATCTGCTTGAACAGCGCGGCGCCCTCTTCGCCCGACGTGGTGTCGGCAGTGAAATTCATGTCCTGGATGACGACATCCACGCGCTCGCGGGCGAGCGTGGCAAGCCCCTCGTCCGGCGTCAGGGCAACCAGCGGGCGGATGTCGTGCAGGCTCAAGGCAAGCGACAGCGCCTCGCCAACCGCGGGGTTGTCGTCAATGATCAATACGCAGCGCATCTGGTCCCTTCGCATGCAGGCATGGATGCCTCCCCCGGCAAAAAGGTTGCATCCTCCGCCGGCATTCCCCTCATTCTAAACACAGCGGCCACCCCGGGCGGGGTGACCGCTGTCGACTCACACGCTGCGCGTCGCCTCGACGGGAGGCACCCGGGAGGCACGGAGCGCAGGTGCAAAGACGGCCGCCTGACCCAGGGCAAGGAGGATCACCACGCCCACGATGAGGTACGTCATGGAAAGACGCTCCATCTCGAACTGCGTAAGCATCCACTGGTTCATGCCCAGCGCCAGGATCACGCCCACCGCCACGCCCGCCACGGCAATCAGCAGGTTCTCGGTCATGAAGTAGCTGAGAATGTCGCGCTTGCTCGCACCCAAAGCACGACGTACGCCAATCTGCCTGCGCCGCTGTCCCACCCAGAAGCTCGACAGGCCCACGATGCCCGCCGCGGTGATCGCCAGCAGCACGCCGCACACCACGCTCATCAGCACCGCCATGCCCCGGTCGGCCTCGTAGGCTTTCTGCCGCACCATTTCGAAGGTGCGTACGCCGCTCTTTTCCGGAAGCACGCGCATGCGGCTCACACCGTAGAGCTTATCCGCCACCGACTTGAACACCGCGTCCTGCTGACCCGGCTTGGTGCGGATGACGAAGGTCTGATAACCGCCGTCGAACGTCAGAGGCATGATCGTGACGTTGTCCGTGAAATCGGTACTGATCCAGGGCACAGTCAACTTCTCGACGATGCCGATGATCGTGGACGGCCGCCCCTTGATGTAATAAATGGTCTTGCCCAGCGCGTTGCCCTCGGGGAACAGCTTGTCGGCCATGGCCTTGGTAATGATCACCTGCGGCGGTGCCGGCTGCTGTTCGCGATTGATCGACGAGATTTCACTTGACGTGAAATTGCGCCCGGCAATCAGCTTCACGCCCAGCGTCGCCAGCGCATGCTCGTCGGCGAAGTAGAGCGCGCTCTGCACGCCATCCTTGGTAGCGTCGGCGGTCCTCTGCGCACTCGTGGACCATCCACCACGACGAAGAGGGAACGAATTGGTGGCGTAGGCGTTTTCCACGCCCGGCATCGACCGGATCGCCTGCAGGTCGGTCTTGATGAGCGGAAGATACGTCGACGGTGCACCCACGTAGAGGTTTTGGACGGCGACCACGTTGGCTTCGTTCATGCCGGTGGGGCGACTGACGCGTTCGACGCGCTCGTGCACGATGAACAGCGCATTGCACACGATGGCGAGCGTCAAGGCGATCTGCAAGGCGATGAGGATGGTACCGGCCTTGTGCCTGCGCAACGCGGCCAGGATAGGTTTGATCTGCATGGCGGTTACCTCAGTTCGACTTGAGCTGCCACGCGGGCTGCACCTGAGCGGCACGCCACGTGGGATAGAAAGCGGCCACGACGGAGGCGACGATCGCCACCGTCAGCGTAAGCAGCATGAGGGTCGGATCCAATGTAGCGAGCCGCGCGACTTCCTCGGGGAATACAAGGCCGACGCTGAGCACGCCAAGCCCCGTGAGCAACAACCCGAGCAATCCGCCGGCGATACCGATCGTGCCTGCCTCGATCAGGAACTGCGCATAGATGTCGCGGCGCGACGCACCGAGCGCGCGACGCACGCCGATCTCCGGGGCGCGACGCATGAACTTCGCAAGCAAGAGACCAATCGTATTGACCAGGCAGATGACCAGAAAGCCGAGCGATACCAGCAGTGACACCTGTGATTCGCGCGGTACGACCTTCTGCACCGACAACCAGTCCATCACGTCGCGCACGCGGACGTTCGGCGCCCAGCTGAAGCGGCCGGAGCGCTGCATTTCCGCTGCGTAGCCCGTGAGGAAGTCACGATAGGCCTGGGCATCCGCCTTGCTCGGCAGTTCCGCCCACAGGGAAAGCCAGATGCACTCGGAGCGCAGGTAGTTGTCCCAACCTTCGCCAGGATCCTTGATGCAATTGTTGTTGCCGTTGTTCGGAAGGCGTAAATCCAGTGCGCGAGTGAGGGGCACATACACCGTAGCGCCTTCGTTGAATCCCGACGTGTTGGGTACATCGAAGAACACTGGCTGCGGCGACCAATCCTGCATCACGCCCGTGATGCGGAACAGGTGGCCATCGAGGTTCACCTGCTTGCCGACGCTGGGGCCGCCGTTGAACAGCTTGTCGTTGAGCGACTTGCTGATCACGATGACGTCTGCATGCTTCTCGTCGTCGTCGCGGGTCCAGCCCTGCCCCTGCAGGAACGGCACGTCGAACATCGGGAAGAAATCCGCACCGGTGGCGTAGGCGCCCTGCCGCATCGGCATGCGCGAAGGATCCTCCGGAATGACCGAGACGCCCACGGGATAGGTCACGGTCTGCCGCTTCGCCTTGTTGGCACGCAGCAGCGCCGTCGCGTCCTTGTAGCTGAGCGCGGGCGGCGGCTCACCTTCCTTGGTGTTCTCCGGCCCCCAGTTGTCGATCTGTATGTTGTAGAGCACATCGGACTTCTGCGGGATAGGGTCGCGCGACGTGGCGCGAAACACCGAGTAGGTCGTCATCGACGCCGCCACACCGAACCCGATGGCCATCACCATGAGTGCGGTGAGCATCGGATTCCGGCGCAGACTGCGCAGGCCCAGTTGAAGGTAATAGCTGAACATGGTCGGCCCCTGGGGATCGGTGGGATCAGGAATGGGCGGCTTGAGTCTGCGCGTGGAAGCGCGGCTCTTCCGCGAGATCGACCACCTGACCGTCGATCACGTGGACGTTGCGTTGCGCTCGCGCGGCCAGTTCGGGATCGTGGGTCACCATGACGATGGTGGCGCCTTCGCGATGGATCTCCTCGAGCAGTTCCATGACGCCGCGCGCCATCTGCGTATCGAGGTTGCCGGTCGGCTCGTCGGCGAGCAGCAGACGCGGTGAGCCGGCGAGCGCGCGGGCGATGGCGACGCGCTGCTGCTGACCGCCGGACAGCTCTGCCGGATAGTGCTTGGCGCGCGAGGCCAGGCCCACGCGTTCCAGCGCGTCCATGATCCGCTGCTTGCGCTCTGCCGCCTTCATGCCGCGATAGCGCAGCGGCACTTCCACGTTGTCGAACACGTTGAGGTCGGGGATCAGGTTGAACGCCTGGAAGATGAAACCGATCTTCTCGTTGCGGATGCGCGAGCGCTCGTTGTCGTTGAGCTGGCTCACCTCCACGCCATCCAGGTGGTAGTGCCCACCCGTGAACGTCTCCAGCAGGCCCGCGATGGTGAGGAACGTGGTCTTGCCGGAACCCGACGGACCGGTCACGGCGACGAACTCACCTTCCTTCACGTCGATGTTGAAATCGCGCAAGGCATAGGTCTCGACGACGGCGGTGCGGTAGACCTTGGCGAGGTGGGTCATCTTGAGCATGGGGTGTCCCTCGGTGATGAGTGCGGCAGGTAGGGTCAGCGGCTGATGGAAACGTGTTTCGCATCGCCGAAGGTGTCGGCACCGGAGACGACGATCTTGTCGCCCTCCTTCAGGCCGTCCAGGATTTCGACCTTGTCGATGCTGCTGGCACCGACACGGATGTCACGGCGATCGGCCATGCCGTCGTTGACGACGTAGGCGTAGCGGCCCGCGCTTTCGTCCACGAACGAACCACGCTGCACCGTAAGTACGTTGTCGCGCCGGTCGAGCAGGACACGCACGGACAGGCGCTGGCTCTGGCGGAGCTGTTTCGGCGTCTCGCCATCGAAGCGCAGGCGGGCGGCGACTTCGCCGTTCACCACTTCGGGCGACACGGCGCTGACCTTGCCGTTCCACTGCTTGCCATTGCCGCTGATTTCGCCCGGCATGCCGATGGCGAGGTCGCGCGCGAAGCTCTCCGGCACCTTCATTTCCACTTCGAGTGCCGAGAGGTCGATGACGCTGAGCAGCTGCGCGTCCTTCGCCACCGTGGCGCGCTCGGCGATGAAGAGCTGACCCACCTGACCATCGACCGGCGACTTCACGTTCAGGTCCTCGACCTGGCGTTCGAGATCCTGCACCAGCAGCACCTGACGTTCGTGCGCCAGCTTCTTCGCCTGCACGTCGAACGTGAGGCTGTCGTTGTCCATGGAGAGATCGGTCTGCGCGTGTTTGGCGGTGACCTGCGCCTTGTCGAGCGTCGACTTGGCCTTGTCCACGTCCGCCACCGGCACCGCGCCCTTGTCGAACGCGGTCTGGTAGCGCTTCAGATCGCGCTCGGCGGCAGTCTGGTCGATGGACGCGTTGTCGTACGCCTTCTGCAGCTCGGAACGCTTCTTCTTCGCATCGATCTGCGCACGCAGGTATTCCACCTGCATCGCATCGGCCGCGGATTTCTCCTGCGCCAGCTTGCTCGTCAGTTCGGGGCTGGTGATGGTGGCAAGCACCTGATCCTTCCGTACCACGTCGCCCGCATGCACCTTGAGCACCACCGCACCGGCGGACGCGGCATACAAGGTGGGACTCACCGCCGCCACGACCTTGCCCTCGGCCGCAATGTCACGGACGAACGGCCCGCGCGTCACGGTGGCGAAGGTCAGCCGCGATGCGCTCACCGAACCGTCCGACGAAAGCATCGTCGCTACACGCGGCGCCGCCAGGGCAAGGAGAGCAACCGCCGCCACGCCCCCGCCGATGAGCAGCAGCTTGCGATAGCGGTTGGGGCGGACCTCGACGAGGCGGTCCTGAGCGGAAGTGTCGCGGATCATGTGAGAGTCCCTGAGCGGTTTGCAGGGATAGTCAGCAAGCCCCGTGCCAAGCCGGGAAATCGCTTGCGATCAAGGAGATGGAGCGGACCGCGCTACGCGGTCGTGTGTCCGCGGACAGCCTGTCCGGACACTCGACTGCTGTCCGCGATGCGGACAGTACAGGGGCGACGGCTCAGGCAGCGATGCCGATCGATTCCGAAACCGCGATGTCGCGCGCCACGCCCAGGCCCAGGGACGAGATAGGAGCGTCGCCTATACCGAGTACGGTCAGTCCCGCCCACTGGCGTCGCGTGAAGGAGACGACGCGGGCACGGCACGCGCGAAGCCACATGCGCTCGGGGCGGCGATGGTCCGGCGGCGCGCTCGGCAGGGCGTCGGCAAAAAGCCGATCCCAAGCAAGGTAATCGGTGTCGGGGAGCAGATAGATGCGCGCGACAATCCTGCCCTCTCCGCTCACGCAATCGATCCATTCGCGCGGTCCTTCCGCCGTGACCGCGCACGTGAGACCTACATGACGCGTCGCCAGTAACGGTGCCAGTTCCGCCGCCTCGACGAGGCAACCACGTGGCGCAGCCGGATCACCGTCGATCGGATGGGCCCCGGCAAGATAGAGAACGCCACCAAGCTGGCCGAGGCCTTCGAACAGGCCAGATGGCGACAGCGCCAGCCAGCGCGTCGTCATGGCGGTGGAACGGGCGCGCGAAGGCACGCCGAAACATGCAAGCCAGCCGAACACAAGCGTCTCCCGTGTGACGTGGACGGTCGGGAAGCCTGGCTGGGCGGTCCGGGGAGAGCCGCGTGGCTTGGCGTCGGGGAGCCGGTTACTTGGTGAGAATGAGCTTGTCGTTGCGGGTCAGGCGCAGGTGGTACTCACTGCCCTGATGCTCGATCACCAGTTCGCGCGAGCCATCGAGCAGGCTCTTGCTTTCGATGCGGCGGGCGGCGGCCGGCGCCGGGCGCAAGGCCACGACCTTGTCGCGGCCGCCGTTGTCGGTCAGAGGGAGCGTTCGAAGGTACATGATCGTGACTCCGCGTTAGGGTGCGGAGTTGATGATAATGATTCTCAATTACGAGTCAAGTCCGCATGGCGAAGGAGTCGCTACGAGCTGGATGGGGCCGGCTACGAAGCAAAGGTAGGAGCCACCCTGGTGGCGAAAAGCCAACGAAGCGGTTTAGCGGTGAGGCAAGCACCCATCGCCAGCAGGCTGGCTCCCACCGGCAAGAGGCTTCCCCGGCAAGTGGCCTCCACCTGCAAGTGGCTTCTACCGGCGGGCTTCCCTCGCCGCCATGGCGGCCACAAGGGTGCCGGCGTGCCGTCAGGCCACCGCCAGCATTTCGACCAACGTGTTTTCCAGCTCCTCAATATCCGGAATGACCGCCGTCATCGCGTACCACCAAGCAGCCTCTCACGTATTCAATAGATGAGAGACGACCTGATTCGCACCAAACCTTCGCCCTGATCGGCTCCTCGCGATCGGGATGCATCACCTCCACAACGCCGATAACGAATGTTGTCTGCCTCGGAAGCACTGGTAACGGCAGATACGGATTTCTACCGATCCCGCGCATCGCAAAAGTCACGTTGGCACCATCTGAAGAACGAGTTACCCGGCGGATCGCCTTAACCTGCTGCTCCCAGACATCCATGACACAAGGCGTCAGTCGCGCCGCAATCGCGTCCAAGATCATGCCTTCCAATGTCGATAGTCGAGCACGATCTTCCGCTCGCCTGATCCAACCAAGGAAAACTGCCGTCCCGATCAACAACAAGATGAAACCCAGTCCTATCTCGAACACCAGGAAGTCGAATATTTCTGGAACACCGAGTGCTGATGTTGCGAGGTAAAGAGCGAGCATGACCAGCGCCGAGGTAATACTTGCGCCCGTCGCGGCATGCGCCAGGCGACATGCATTCATCTCGAGTAGACGCATTCGGTCGCTACACATCCGCTACGCTTACAGAAACACGTCTGCGCACAAGACCAATTACCGCCCCAGCATCACGGAAATCGGTCAAATCGAGACGCGCGTTGAACTTCCTGCCGGTAAATGCGATCACGACACCCGTTTGATAAACAAGCTCAACGTCGCTCCAGAGGAGCTTGCGTTTGGTAAAAGTCAAATTGTTCCAGGTAAGACGCCTTTGTTCTATCCCTTCTTCGTCGAGCGCTATCGACGCGGACTCCAGGCAAGTCACCGCTGTCCACAATGCGTACAGACATAACGCAGCCGCGGCGGCCATACCGATAGAAGATGGCTGATACACGGATTTGTAAAATCCAACTATCCCAGCGGCGGCCATAAGCGACACGCCGCACAGTGAGGAAATTACGGAAAAGGCACTAGGCCTTAGTGGCACGCTCATTGGCTACTCGCTGCAACCACACGGCTGCGATTCGCTCCCCGATGGCATCGGCACACTAGGCGGAAGACCCGACGCGGCACTCCGTGTCAAGGATGAAATTCCCGTATTTAGGCGAATGTTCGCGGCTTCATTGCTCTTCCGAACCATCTCTGAATTTGCAGCGGTGCCGCCAACACCGTATGGGAAGCGCCGCTGGAACGCTCCGCCAGCAACGCCGCCCACCAAACCCGATCCAGCGGCCCATGCGACGCCGGAAGCGTCATACGTATCACCGTTTGCAAAGTAAACCCCGGTGTTCACTGCTGCCCCGAGGCCGGCCACACCTTTCAAACCATACGAAAATGAAGCGCCAGGCAAGAACCTTCCACCAATTGCACCTCCTATTGTCGATATCCCGAGTTGGCGCCAATTGAACTTCTTGCAGCCGTCACTTCGATAGATTCCGATTCCCTGCACGACAGCGTCGCCAACTGCCGAACTCAACGCACCAATGGCGATCGGGATCAAAGGCGCGAGCCATGCGACCTCTCCACTCGGATCAATAAACTTGAGCGGCGAACCATTCGCATACAGATACGGATTCAACCCACCCGCCAACCCAATCGGGTCGACCTGGACATACCGCCCCGTCGCGGGGTCGTAATCGCGGTAGTAGTTGTAGTGCAGGCCGGTTGCTGCGTCGTAGCGTTGTCCCGGGAAACGCAGGTCGAGGACGAAGCGCGTGCCGTCGCTGTCGGGGTCTCGTCCGGTGGAGACGTGCCGAACGGATCGTCGGTGGGGCGCAAGCGCCAGACCGTGGTGGTGCGCACGGGATCGACGACGGCGCGCGGCGTGCCCAGGTGATCCGGCTGGACATAGTAGAGTTTCGTGCCCTCGACGAGACCGACGAGGTAGTCACCCATCCACACGGCCTGTCGCACGATGCGGCCCTCCTGATCGCATATGTTCGTCGAGGAAATCAGATACCGTCTCATTATCGTCAAAGTAGCTTGCGTCAACGCGAATACAAACGTCTGCGTTTCTGAATTTGCACGTCGAAAGGAACGGCGGCATTTTTTGGGCGTCCTTCCATTCGATTCGGTGTCTGGCGAAAAATCGCCCACCATGAACGATCTTTATCTGCTCCAGGCCGTTACGATCCAAGACCACCGAGGAGGATTCGATAGCCCGACCGAACCATATAAACGACGCGATGATCATCGCAGAGCCCCAAACCCAAGCATGCGGATGACCGGTCAAGCTTTTCCCATAAGACGAAAGAGCGATGCCACCCAGAAGAACACCGAGCACGCAGAACCACGTACCGATAACGATCTTCTTGCTTGGACGTAGACACTGTGGCAGTGGTACTTTCAGCTTATCCGGGGGAAGGTGCGATTCCACATATCGCACGAACTCCTCTCCGTTATTGAATAAAGCAATATTCACTCTGACTTCGAAGTCGGCGCTCTTGAATCGATACAGAAGATTCTTCTGAGAAAACTTCTCTACGTCATCCCACGCTATACGACCTCGCTTTAGGAAGCTGCCTCTGCGGAACAACCGTATTTGTTCAATCCCGCATGGATCGATGACAAACGTCATATCCTCAATGATCGATATTGAAGCCATGACCATCATAGGAAGGCTGAATGCGCCGATGACGAAGCAGAGGATTGGATATCCCGCGCCAAGAGGTGCCCACAGCAAAAACCCCGAGAAAGTGATCACTACGCCAGCGATGAGCAGCAACGCCACGCCAACGATCATGTTTGTTTTCAGATGATCCTTCACCGATCAGAACTCACAGCCACAGCGGTCATCCGAACTGATTTCTCTTACGCAGCACACGTGTCGAAGCTGCGGTGCCGTACAGTCTGTATCCGCTCGCGGAATGAATCGTGTTGCAAAAGGTGATGTCAACGGATGGAGCAACGCTCATTTTCTTCCAAACCTTTCGGCAATCAATCGCGCCAGCAGTGCATAGGCCGTTCCGCAGGTGAACAGCAATAAACCTCCCAGGCGCCTTTGCAACGCCCCCTCAAAGAAGGCAAGCGGCACTAACAACCACGTATAGATCCATATTTTCCTCATTACTGACAGCCGCACGGGCTGGTATCAGGATCACTCATGACAGCTTTTCCAGCGGCCTTCGCTCCTTGCAGTCCCAGTTGAAGAATCACGAAATCCGCTATTTTGGACCAGTGCTTTGATATGCGTGCCTCAATCTTTGCGACTCCGTTTGCGGCTATGAAATGAATCTCACCGCCGCTCCCATCGAGCGCTCTGAGGAAGACGTCGCTGTAAAGACATACGTGCCTCGTCCATATTGTTGAAGGTGGATAGGTCGACGCGGACGTCCGAAGATGCACTCGTCAAATGCACCCACATACCTCGCACTCGACAAGAACGCACCCCGCCCCAAGCGATGCGTGTACGAACTATAAAGCCACCTTTATGGAAGAGTTTGAGTTGCTCAATGCCGCCGTCGTCGATGCTCACGGAGGAGAGCTCAATGGCCTCCCTCGCGATACCCAGGGAGAGAACAACGCACGGCATGCCGATCATGGCTGGCTGGATCACCTCGCCCGCGGAAACGCCATCCATAATGATCCAGATGCCAAAGCCGAGGACGCCAGCCGCCACAGTGAGGTAACACATAGCCACCAACCTGCTCGCCCGCAATGGATTCGATAAGCCACTCATTTGTTTAATCCGAACAACCGCATCCGTCGTTGCCGCCACCAACGGGAACGGGCGCATTTGCGACCGCGCCACCTGAGACAGATCGCAAGATTGACGACGCACCGGTGTTGAGACGAATAGCGGCCGCTTCGTTTCTCTTATCCAATATGCGAGTTCTTGCCATCGTGCCGACACACATGATGCCGCCGCCGTCCCGTATATGGGTAGTCCGACCGACCGGGGATCGGATGGTGCGGAAGAGCTGCCAATGCCGCGCGCATCTTCGTGACGTAACCCGTCACTATTCCTGCGCGAATCGCTGCGAGAAGTCGTCGTCGAGAGTGACAACGATATTCCAGCCCGCACGCACCAAGACTTCCCGAACAGTGGCCAGCGAGCGGCCTCCCACGTATTCGATGGACGAGAGACGACCTGACTCGAACCAAACCTTCGCCGCGATCGAGTCTGTCAGATCGGGGTGCATCAGCTCCACAACCCCGATGACGAACGTGGTCTGTCTCGGCAGTGTTGGCAGTGGCAGATACGGATTTCGACCCACACTGCCCAATTCAAAGCCGACGTTGGCACCATCCGAGGAACGGTTTATTTGTCGGATCGACTTCACCTGCTGATCCCATACATCCATGACACAAGGCGTCAGTCGTGCCGCAATCGCGTCCAAGATCATGCCTTCCAATGTTGAGAGTCGAGCGCGGCTTTCCGCTCGCCTGATCCAACCAAGGACAACTGCCGTGCCGATCAACAACAAGATGAAACCCAGTCCTATCTCGAACACCAGGAAGTCGAATATTTCTGGAACACCGAGTGCTGATGTTGCGAGGTAAAGAGCGAGCATGACCAGCGCCGAGGCGATACTTGCGCCCGTCGCCGCGTGAACCAGATGGCGGGCCTTCATTTCACACATCTACATGAAGTCCAGTTCCTTCGAGTAACTCGACTTTGTCTCACGGCATCGCCTGCGTTCAATTCAATGCCCGCTGTTCAACACCCGAACGAGCTTGACGATGTCGTCGCGCGCGAACGGCTTTAGGTTGATAACCATGATTGGCTTGCCAGCCGATCTAGCGAAAAGTCTCAAACCGATTGTTGGATCAAATGGTCCTCCCGTCGCTCCACCAGCCATGTCGAATTTATGGATTTCTCGCAGTTTGACACTATGTTCGAACAAAACACTTCGATACCACAGTGTTGTCGCGTTCCAAGAGATCCGATAACGCAGCGCAGGTAAAAACATGAGGAATCCAAACGGCAACACAATCAAACCACGGCTGTAACCCGACCAAAGCCAGTAAATGCCGGGCAAACCGATAACTGACGCCATGCCGACAAAAATGACAATCGTAGTCTTTGATGAGCGAATCGTCGTGTCGGCGACATCATCATTCATTGCAACTGCATCCGTTGTCGTCGTAGCCGGGAATGAACGGCTGCAAATATGTTCTGACCTGCTCCCACTGAGCCGTACCACATGAAGCCGTAAAGTCCGTCAACCACGAGGACGGATGTGAAGAAGAGTCGTTTCACCACCGAGCAGATCATTGGCTCCATCAAGCAGGCCAACGCGGGGATGCCGGGCACGCAGTGTCAGCCACATCGCAGGCATACGTTGCCGTGATGCAGCCATCGTGTCACGCCTCTCACCTGCCCTTAGCATGAGCCAATCGCTCGATAAGTGCGAACACCCCGTGCATATCGGCAAAAAATGAAAGGTTGATGCGAATCTCGGTAGATGCACTCTTTACGACCGCCCGTAGTCCGTCATCCACGACGGCCGGTCTGTCTTCCCATCTGACGCAGTCACGAGATAACACGCGACGTCGTCGCATAATCTTCCACTGACTGATACCCTCATCATCGATCCTTACCGAGCAAAGCTCGCTGATGTCTCGACCGAAGCCGAGGCCGATCGCCAGACTTACGGAACCGATGGCGTAACCAACGAACGCCCTGCCTTCTGGATGTTGACTTGTTAATGCCCAGAGGCCAAAACCGACGAGCGTGAAGGCGATCAACCCATAAAGGACAAAGACGATCAGACTCGGCCTCACATTGATCTTGGAGTCCTGGAAAGCCTTCATTCGTTACACCCGCATGGACCGCTCAAACCAGGCGCGCTCGCCACCGTCCCTCCGGCTGCGCCACGGAGCACATTTACGGTTCCAGCGTTTGCACGCATTGCGGCAGCTTCGTTACTCCTTTTTACCAAACCAGCTGAAGCTACCGTGCCCCCCATGCCATGCTTCGTAATGTGGGTAACATTTCCGCCGACGGCTCCCGCTGCAACTCCGGCACTTATGGCCCAAAGTCCTTCGATGTCTGTCACACCTCCTCCGTTTGCAAGATGCCCGCCATAACCGGCCAATCCACCGACAGCGCTAACTCCTACCAGGCCCCTCGTAGCGGGCAAAGCCACACCTCCTGTGGCGCCTAGAAGGGCGGATACGCCCAACTGGCGCCAGTTGAAGCTCTTGCACCAGTCACTCCGGTACATGCCAACAACCTGTATAAGCGCGTCGCCAACCGCACCTCCCGCTGCGCCGATAGCAGCCGTGATAACCGGCAACGGAATATTCCCACTTGGATCCGTGTACCTCAGCGGCGAACCATTCGCATACAGATACGGATTCAACCCACCCGCCAACCCAATCGGATCGACTTGGATGTACCGCCCCGTCGCGGGGTCGTAATCGCGGTAGTAGTTGTAGTGCAGGCCGGTAGCTGCGTCGTAGCGTTGTCCCGGGAAACGCAGGTCGAGGACGAAGCGCGTGCCGTCGCTGTCGGGGTCTTCGTCCGGTGGAGACGTGCCGAACGGATCGTCGGTGGGGCGCAAGCGCCAGACCGTGGTGTTGCGCACGGGATCGACGACGGCGCGCGGCGTGCCCAGGTGATCCGGCTGGACATAGTAGAGTTTCGTGCCCTCGATGAGACCGACGAGGTAGTCACCCATCCACACGGCCTGGCGCACGATGCGGCCCGTCCTGTCGTAGTCCGCCAACCAGTGTCCTTGTTCGTCGTAAAGCCACAGGCTCGGCGCCTTACCCGCATCGGTGCGCATGATGCGCTGTCCGGCAGCGTCGTATCCGTAGCTGACAAGCATGCGACCTTGGTCGCTGGCCGAGGCCAGTCGCCCCGACGCGTCGTAAGCCAGGGTCGCGCTGCCGATGCCGATCGTGTTGCCGGCGGCATCGTAGGTGCGGCTCGTGCCGTCCGCGGTGGTGAGACGATGGCTGCGGGGATCGTAGAGATAGGTCTGACGAACGCCGCCTGCCGTCATCGTCGCGCGGTCGCCTGTTCGGTCGTACTCGAAGCGACGCAACTCGTCGCCCGAACTGTATGACTTGACCGATGTCATGAAGCCAAGACCGTCGTGATCGAAACGGAAGGCGTGCGAGCGAGACACCTGCGTCGCGACCTCTCCGCCCGGCGTGTATGCCACGGTGTAAAGCGCATCGTCCAGGCCGCCCCATGAAACGACACGGCCACTCCGGTCGCGGTTGGCGTAGAGCTCCTTTCCGTTGCCATAACGCCAGCTCCCGATCAGGTCGAACGGGCGGTAAACCACGCTGGTGATGAGTGCTTGTTCGGAGGCGCCGGTCGGCGTTACCGAAACGGAAGTGACGGAACCATCCTTGTCGTACCGATAAGTGGTGCGAGCACCACCGCCGATCGCGACTTCCTCGACACGCCCGGCCTTGGAATAGCGATAGGACACGTCAACCGTGCTCGATGCCCAGCGCTGCAGCTTGCGCGTGATGTTGCCTGGGGCGTCGTAGCAGTAGACCGTGCGGCTATCGCCCTGGCTCATGGCTGCGAGCCGCCCCAGGGTATAACGCTGGCCTGCCGGGCACGCAGCATCAGCCACGTCGTAGGCATACGACGCCGTGATGCCGCCGTCGTATTGCACCTGGGTGGGCCGGCCGAGTGCATCGCGTGTGACGCGGAAGCTGCCGACGCCGCCCGCGCCTTCGTGACGCACGACGAGGCCCGCCGCGTCGTGCTCGTCTAGCGAGGGACCGGCATCGGGACTATCGATGCTGCCGAGATCGCCCAAGCCCGTAGTCAGGTAGCGCGTGCTCAATCCTTTGGGATCTTCCATGGCCGTGAGCTGGTCGAGTGGGTCATGGCTGGCCTTGCTCACAGCGCCGAGACCACCGACATCGCGAATAGCCTCACGCAAACGCCCCAACGCGTCGTAGGTGGCCGAGTCGCGCCGACCGTCGGCATCGGTCGCGCCGGTGGGGCGACCCAGCTCATCGTAGGTATAACGCGTGATGGCGCCGTCGTGCGTTTCCGTCTCCACGCGCCCCAGCGCATCGAACGTTCGCGTCAATTGCAGTTGTAGCGAGAAGCTGTCGTAGCCTTCCTCCTTGATGCGCTGACCCGCGGCATCGAGCTGCAAGCGAAGGCGGTGGTTCGACGGATTGGATACTTGGACCAGACGCCCTGCTTTGTCGTACTCGAAGCTCAGCGTGATGCCGTCGGGGTCGGTTATTGAGGCGATGTCGCCGCGTGGTGTGTGCGTGAACGAGTTGATGGCGACGATGCCGTCGGGGCGAGTTTCCCTGAGCTCCTTCAACCAGCCCCGCGCGGCGTAGGTGTAATCGAAGCGGATACCCTGCTCGCCCTTCCTTGAGCGCACGCGACCGGCCGCATCGTAAGCCAGGATTTCCACCGTATGGCCTAACGCGTTTTCGATCTTCCAGAGGTCGCCCTTGCGGTAGTCGCACGGCCCCGTGGCACAGTTCGCCGCGTCGGCGGTGCGATAGGTATAGCGCGCGAGCGTCGCAAGCCTGTCGCTGTCGCTGCGTGGCCCTTCCTGATGCAGCAGGCGCCCCTCGGCGTCGTACGTCATGCGCCATGCACGCGACAGGGTCAATGGCGCCGCGGGCACAGTGGGATCGACGGCGCCCCACACTTCGCTACCGAGCAGGTTGCCCGCGGCGTCGTAGCGATAGCGCTCTTCACGACCGGGCCGGGTCACACGCACGGGCAGGCGCAGCGTCGGATGCCACTCGGTGGTCACACGACGCGCAGCAGGCGTACCCGCAGCCTCGGTCCGTTCGAGTTCGTTGCCATCGACGTCGTGCGTGTATTCGGTTGTGCGTCCATCGAAGTCGACGCGGCGCGACATCAAGCCGTTATCGTCATAGGCGATAGACGCACTTGCCGCCCCGCAGCCTGCACCGCCCGGCTGATCCACACCGACGAGGCGCCGTACACCGCGTACGTCGGCATATCGATAGCGATGCGTCGCCTTCGTCGGGCCGGTCACCGCGACGCTTCCGTCGGCTTCGCGGGTCAGCGATACCGCGCCGACGCCACCGGCATGCTCGCTGGCGACGGCGCGACCGTCACCGTCATAGGTAAAGGTAGCGAAGCGCTCGCCGGTCTCGTCATAGATGGCGGTAAGCGCATGGGCGTCCGCGCCGCCGCCATGACCCTGCTCCTTGTAACGATAATCGTGGAACGTGTTGTCTGCGTACGTCGCGCGAACCAGGTCTGCCTTACGGTCCGCTTCCGATGCCTCGGAATAGCCGTACGTCACCGCGACACCGTTCCCATCGCTTACCGTGGCCATGCGGCCGGTACTGTCGTAAGTGAAGGTGAGCTTGCGGCCTTGCCGATCGATAGCTTCAATCAACGCGTCGTTGTCGTAGCGAAAGGTGATCTGGCGGCTCGTACCGGCACCCAGCGAAACGAGGCGCCCGTTTACGTCGTAGCGCTCCAACTCGCCGTTGCCGGTGCGGTAGAGCCATCCGTCACCCTCGCGGGTCAGTTGGCCGCGGGGGTCGGCCACACTGCGGAAGCGACCTTCGGTTTCGACGAAATCGAGCCGTTCGCCGGTATGCCGCTGTAAGCGAATCCGCTCGCCGTCCTTCGTGGTGACCATGGCGAGCGAGCGGTCATAGGTGCCACGCCAGCGACTGCCGAGGCGAACGGTGGCCGGCAACGTCTGTTTCTTGTCGTCACCGACGATACCGCTGTTGTAATAGCGCGACCAGCGAAGCGACGAGCCGTCGGTGGCGGCGACGTCTTCGACTTCCTGGTACTTGTTATTGAGGCCGACGTTGATGGGGTTGCCGGCGGTGGGACGCGTTTCGCAGTCGCCGGGGCCGAGATCGGATTGGTGGGTCATCTCTGCCTCAGGACCGGGATTCTCCGGCTGAGTCGCATGACGGCATATAACGTCGCCACCTGCAGTACCTACAACGATGTATCTATTCGGATACGGACCGTTAGAACCGAAGTTTGTGACGATGTAGAGCGCAGGGGGGTTGGGGCAGGAATAAAACTTGTTGCCGACAGTGAGCCGCGTGTATGTATTGCCACTAGGCAATGTCGCGAGATAGTACGCAGAGTACGAATGCGCACCATCGCCAAAGGATGTCAACTTGCAGCCGCTATAGTGGTGTTCGCGACATTCACTTTTTATCTGCGCGTCAGCGGCTTCGGGAATAGTCATCGAATAGACGTCAGGTCCGTCGAATACCTTGCCCCGGTACTCGACAAAGGGCTCGACATCTTGTGCCCTGACTGACAATGGCATGCTAGCGATAGCGCAAAAAATTGCGGCAGCCACCACGCATTGTTTGGACCACGTCGCGGGCTGGACCACAGAGGCAGCGAATGCGCGACGACCCAACACCAGATACGTATGCATGGGCTCGCTCGCGCCTGTAGGTAAGAGGGCGCGAGTCTATGCAGGGCGAATCTGACCGTCTGTCATCCCGAGACAGATAATCAGCTTTTTCAGAAAACTTCGAAGCCGAACTTATTTGGGGCGCGGGCAAACTATGCCGAAGCTCGACATGGCGAAGGAGTCGCTACGGAGCGCATGTGGGAGCCCCCCTGGTGGCGAAAAGCCAACGAAGCGGTGTAGCGGTGAGGCAAGCTCCCATCGCCAGCAGGCTGGCTCCCACCGGCAAGTGGCTCCCACCGGCAAGTGGTTTCCCCGGCAAGTGGCCTCCACCTGCAAGTGGCTTCTACCGGCGGGCTTACCTCGCCGCCATGGCGGCTCCCACAAGGGTGTCGGCGTGCCGTCAGGCCACCGCCAGCATCTCGACCAACGTGTTTTCCAGCGCTTCCAAATCGGGAATGACTGCCGTGTCGTCGCGGACCAGTACGCGAGCGCGCACGCCGAATGGCAGGTCGTGGCCGTCGTGGGTGGGCAGCAGGAGTTCGGCGTTGAGCGTTGCGAGGCGCGGGAAGCCGTGGATGAGCACGGCGAGATACGGCATGTCCGGATGCCGGCCCACGGCCTTGAGCACGGCCACGCGTGTGGCCTGCACTGGCGCATCGTCGGCGGGGCTCGCTACGTGATCGAAACTCACCAGTGGAATGCTCCAGCCGCGCCATGCGATGCGGCCGAGCAACCACGACGGTGCGTCCGCCACGGGCTCGACACCGGCCAAGGTGATGACTTCGGCCACCGCGGCATTGGGGAGCAGCAGGCGCACGCCGGCACTGGGAATCAGGACGCAGCGAATTTCGCGCGGTAACGGCTCGCTCATGGGAATTCCTCGACAAGTTTCTGGGCCAGGGCGTGCGCGTCGCCAGCGAAATCGGCCACGCGCTCCTCGCGGATACCCGTGACGATGTGCCCTGCTTCGTGCTCCACGGCGACCGTTTCGACCCACACGCGACCGCCAGCGTCGTACACGGCCTGCGCACCGGCAATGCCGTCGCTACCGTGGCCGGCGAAGACAATCGCCAGGGCATCGGCACCGAAGCCACCGGCAAGCGTGCTCAGGATGCCGTCGATGGAGGGACCCGTCGAGGCCATCGCACTGCCGTCCTCACGCACGGTCACGCTGCCGTCGCGGCGAATCTGCACGTGCGAACCGCGCGGTACGACCAGGCACTCGCCGTGCGCCGTATGCGCGCGGTCGGCAGCAACGCGTGCACGCGGCCCGAGACGCTGTGCGAAAGCCGTCGGATCGTCGGCATGGTGTGCCGCCACCAGCAATACGCCAGGCACACGTTCCGGCAGCGCGGCAAGAAAATTCGCGATCGCCGTCTCACTCTCGCGCGCGCCGCCCAAGGCGATCACGCGACGCACCGCGCGAGCGTTCGCTTCCAGGAACATCTCGTGAGCGAAGTCGCCATCGGTGCGAGGCGCCACGGCTTCTTCCATGGACACCAGCTCCAGGGTCAGCCCCGCTTCGAGCCCGTGGGTACCGTCGTCGACGACATCCTGCGCAAGGTATTCCGCTGCGCTGATCGTCTCGATGCCGAACGCCGCCGGGTCCGGCTTGTTGACGGGTTCGACGACTACCGTATCGTGATCGACGAGATCCCATTCCGGAACGGGCGGAGGCACGTATTCCGTGGCACGTCCCTCGATTTCGATGGGAGGCGTCGCGACGTTGGCAGCGGCATCATCATCGAGCGAGGCGAGGCTGAAGTCGGCGGCATTGAAACCGGGCTCCGGCTCGGGTGTCGGTGCAGGTGCTTCTTCGACCAGTTCGAACCCGGACAGATCGAGCGACGCGAGTTCCGTCAGCTCCACCGGCGACGACGGCACCATGTCGATGCCGTCGGTATCGAGCGGTCCTTCCGGCGTCTCTGCGAGCAAGGCTTCGAGCTCCGCGGCCAGATCGGCGGGCGGCACGTCGTCTTCATCGCCCGCGCCATCAAGCTGCGGCGTGGAGAACGCAAGTTCATCGAGCGCTTCGCCCGCCCTATCGGGGACGTCGTCAAGTACAAACGCCGTTTCGTCCGTGGATGAGGGCTCGTCGGCGGAAAACGCGAATGCCTCGAACGTCTCCGTCTCCGTGCCTGCATCGTCGTGGAGTTCGCCGTCGAGGTCGTTCGCAGACGACGGCGTTTCGGCGTAGTCATGGCTGCCGATAAGGGAAAGATCCTCGCTCAGCGGCTCGTCAAGCGGAACCTCCACAGGGGCCGCCGCACTCGCCAGCGGCGCGATGCGCGGCTCGATGGCGCGAGCGTCTTCGGGACGCGGCGGATCGAGCGCGATTTCGCCGACCAGCTTGGCGGCGAGATGACGGGCCCAGCGCGCACGGTCCCAGCCTTCGAGCTTGCGACTGGCGTCGGCATCGTTGAACACGAGGCGCGGATGACCGCCCTCGACGGTGTCGTAAAGACGATCCAGATCGTCGTCGCTCGGATCGTCAAGATCGACCACTACCACGTCGGCCGACGATCCGACGAGTTCGGCGGGCGCGAACGAACGCAGATCCGATTCGTAGACGATGCGCGCACCCTGCGCCACGAGAGCGTCGCGCAGGTGGGCGGAGAGGCTGGCGTCGTCGAACAGCAGCGCGACCGTCGCCTCGCGATCAACCATGGTGGACTCCGAGCACGTCGTTGATCTGCACGATGAGATCGTTCTCCTGGTACGGCTTGCCGATGTAGCGATCCACGCCGATGTCGAAGGCACGCTGCCTGTGCTTGTCGCCGGTACGCGAGGTAATCATGATGATCGGCACGCCTGCCAGACGCTCGTCGGCCTTCATCTGGGTGGCCAGCTCGTAGCCGTCCATGCGCGGCATCTCGATGTCCAGCAACATCAGGTCGGGCACGCGCTCGTTGAGTTTCTCCAATGCGTCGATGCCGTCCTTCGCCGTCATCACCTCGAACTCGTGACGTTCCAGGACGCGGCCGGTGACCTTGCGCATGGTGATCGAATCGTCCACCACCATCACCAGTGGCTTGACGCGCACTTCGTCCTGCGCGCGCGGAGCGTGCGGCACGCTGGCGTCCGCCTCGAACGCGCGACGGGCCACGCCGTGGCGAACCAGCGGCGCGAGGTCGAGAATCATTAGCACCGAACCATCGCCCATGATCGTCGCGCCGAGGATGCCCGGTACCGAACTCACCTGCGGGCCGACCGGCTTGACCACGATTTCGCGCGAACCGAGTACGGCGTCGACGCGGATCGCCGCACGCAGATCGCCCGAACGGGCGAGCAGCAGCGGGATATCGCCTTCTTCGAGAGACGACACCACATGCACGCCGAGCAACTGCGGCAGGTCGTGGATGCCGTATTCCTCACCCATGTAGTCGAAACTCGGCGAGGCGTCCGCCATGCGATGGGCCAGCTCGTTCGGCGCGACGCGAGCCACGCCGTGCACCGACGTCATCGGAATCGCGAAGTTGGTCTCGCCGATGCGCACGATCAGGGCCTGGGTCACCGCGAGGGTGAACGGCAGACGCATCACGAAGGTCGTGCCGCTGCCCTTCTGCGATTCGATCGCCAGCGTACCGCCGAGCTGCTTGATCTCGTTCGCCACGACGTCCATGCCGACGCCGCGACCCGCCACCTGGGTAACCTTCTCGGCCGTGGAGAAGCCGGGAACCTGGGTGAGCTGGAAGATCTGCTCGTCCGACACGCGCGCGTCCGGACGCAGCAAGCCGCGCTCGATGGCCTTGGCGCGAATGGCGTCGCGATCCATACCGCCGCCGTCATCGGATAGCCGCACGACGACCTCGGTAGCCTCGCGAGCCACCTGGATGCGCACGGTGCCTTCGGGGTTCTTGCCCACGGCCTCGCGCTGCTCGGGCGGCTCGATGCCATGCGCCACCGCGTTGCGCAGCATGTGCTCGAACGGCGCCTTGATGCGGTCGAGCATGTTGCGGTCCATTTCGCCGTTGGCACCTTCCACCACCAACTGCGCGCGCTTGCCGACGTCGGACGCCGCCTGGCGCAGCGTGCGGCGCAGGTTCGGTACCATGGCGTCGAACGGCAGCATGCGCGTCTGCATCAGGCCTTCCTGCAGTTCCGCGTTCACCTTCTGCTGCTGGAGCAGGAGGGCTTCGGACTGGCGGGTCAACTCGTCGAGGATCGTCTGCAGCGACACAAGGTCGGATACCGACTCGGCCAGTGCTCGCGAGTACTGCTGCAACTGCGAGAAGCGATCGAGTTCCAGCGGATCGAAGTTCGATACGCCGTTGTCGCGGTGTTCCTGGTGATAGCGCGCGATGATCTGCGCTTCGGTCTCGATTTCCAGCATGCGCAACTGGCTACGCAGACGACTGACCGTCTGTTCGTGCTCAGTGAGCGCCGAGCGGAAGCTCGCCGTCTGCTGCTCCAGGCGCGAGCGGTAGATCGACACCTCGCCCGCGTGATTCACCAGCGTGTCGAGCATGTCGGCGCGAACGCGGATCTGCTCCTGCGACGCGCGCTGGATTTCCTCTTCCTCGAACTCCGGCAAAAGATCCGGCAGATCGCGATCGAGGACGGGTGGCGGCGCCACTTCCGGCAACGGCGCGAATGGCATGGCCAATTCGACCACGGCAGCCTCGCGCTCTTCGCGATAGGCCTCGGCAGTCACGGTGTCGGGCGCGATCGGCGCACCGGCGAGGCGCGCGAACGGTTCGATATCGGCGTCGGTAAGCGCGATCGGCTTCCCTTGAGCCACGCTCTGAATCATGCCGTGCAGGCGGTCGAAACCCTTCTCTGTCGCTTCGATGGCCGGACGGTCGCTTGCACGTTGACCACCGGCCACCGCGTCGAGCAAGGCTTCCATCGCGTGCGAGAGATCGCCCACGGCGGCCACGCCGGCCATGCGTGCACTGCCCTTGAGCGTGTGCAGGTCGCGTTGCAGGGCAGCGACGTGCTCCGCCTGCTCCGGCTCGGCACGCCACGAAGCGAGCGCCGCATCGGCGTGATCGAGAATCTCGCGCCCTTCCTCCACGAATACTTCGAGAAGGTCCGGATCGATGTCCGCATACGGCGACAGCTCCGGGACCAGCGCGGGGGCCGGCTCGTCGTCGGGCGTGTGCACCGGCGGCGCAACGGGCTCGTGCGACTGATCCTCGATGACCACCGGCGCTTCCGCGTCGGCAAATGCCGGTGTGGATTCCTCGGCGTCGTCGAGGACTGGCTCCTCGACGGTCGGCTCATCGAACGACACCGCTTCGCGCGACGGTTCGGCGGCGACCTCTATGTCGTGCGACGGCACATCGGACGATGCTTCGTCGAGCGACGCCTCGAAAGCATGCGGTTCGGAGACCGGAGCGGCTTCGTCCTGGGTTTCGTCGGACGGTGCGTCCAGCGTAAGGTCCTGCGGCAGATCGAGGCGGAAGTCGTCGGCCAGGTGGGGCATTTCGAAGGCCGGTGCCGCCGTGTCGGCCAGCGGCTCGATCTGGCCGTCGTCGGTGTGCAGCACCTCGCCGTCGTGCGACATGGGCTGCGGCAGCGACGGCTCGTCGGACGGACGCGACGTCACGCCTTCGAGCTCGTTCATCAACGAGCGCCACGCCGCATCTTCCTCGGCATCGTAAGCCTGAATCGGCTTTATCTCGCCTTCCGGCTTCTCGATCTCGAAGGTTTCGAACGACGCCAGCACTTCGCTGGTCAATGCATCGCTTTCGCTCACCGGTTCCAACGGTGCCAGTTCGATACCCGGCAGGTCGTCCTCGGTCTCGCCATCTTCTTCGCTCTGCTCGCCAACGTTTTCCTCGGCGGACGCTTCGGCCAGCTCGTCGGCAAGCAAGCCTTCATCCAGGGTCGGCACGAGGTCTTCGGGGAGCTGCTCAGGCAGATAGGCTTCTGCTTCGTCGCGGGACGGCTCGGCAACGAGCGACGGTTCCTCCGCCACAGCCTCGGTCGCCTCGTCGTCCTGCGGCAACTCGGCAGCGACGAACGATTCGTCCGCCAGATCCTCAAGCGCGTCATCGTCGAGCGAGAGCGGATCGGGCTCGTAGAGAACGTGCGCGATGGTGGCTTCCGGCTGTTCGTCGCGAAGCGCACCGATGCGGGCGGCAAGGGCCGCCACGTTCGGCACGCGCGGTTCTGGTGTGTCGAACAGGTCCATCACGTGATCGACCAGGTCGGCGGCCTCCGTCAGCACCGCGATGCCTTCCGGACGCAGCGGCAGGCCGGTCGCGCGCACGCGCTTGATCAGGCCTTCCAGCGGCGCCAGCACCTGGATCAACACCGGGATGTCCACCATGCCGATGGCGCCGTGCAGCGTATGCACCGCGCGCAGCAGCGCGTCGTCCACCGGCAGTTCGCCCTCTTCGGCGCGTGCCAGGTGACCACGGATCACATGCAGGTACTGCGCGACTTCGGTGCGCAGGATATCCAGCAGTACCGCGTCGACGGGCGGCAGCGAAGGCGCGCTGTAGATCGGCTCGGCGGGGATATCCTCCATGTCGGCCATGTCGGGCAACGTCGCGAACGCATCCGCGCTGACGGGATCGGTCGATGCCGTCGTGCCGGCTTGTGGATGGCCGTACGAAGCGAACGCCGCGGTCGGTACGGCGGCAATGGTGTCGCGCGGGACGCGACGCTTGACCTTGCTGCGCACGCGCTGCACGGCGTTCCGCGCCACGTCTTCCACGAAAGCGACATCGCCCATGGCGAGGCGATCGGCGGTTTCCATGATTGCGGCGATCGGCGCGGCCGGCGTGGCGTCGCCTTCGAGGGCGGCCTTGAGCTGCGGAAGCGCGTCGACGGCGTGGCGCACCAGCGCCTGCACGCCTTCGTGCGGGCCGATCGTGCCGTCGAGCACGCGGTTGAGCATGTTTTCCACCTTCCAGGCGAACTCGCCCAGCAGGCGTGCGCCGACCAGGCGGCCGGAGCCCTTCAAGGTGTGGAACGAACGGCGGATCGGTACCAGAGCGTCGGAGCGTTCGGGGTCGGCCAGCCAGTGACCCAACGCAGCGCGCAGGTTGCCGATCTCTTCCTCGGTTTCTTCGAGGAAGATTTCGCGAATTTCGTCGTCGATACCATCGACCGTGATCTGGAAACCGGCGAACTCGGCCATGCCGGGACCACCGACTTCCTGTTCGACTTCTTCCTCGATCTCCACCCAGTCTTCTTCGCCGACAGCAGCGGCGACGGGCGGCTCGGCATGCACGTCCGGCGTGGTCGCGGCGGCGGCGGCGACGGCCGACGTGTCCTCGTCCGCGGGCGGTTCGTCGAGCAAGTCGAACGTATCGGCGAAGCTGGACACGGTCTCGCCTGTGTCATCGCTGCTCTCGGGCACGGCGATGTGTTCGATCGCCTCGGCCTCGATCGTCTCGATGGCTTCCTCGCCGAGCGCCTCGGGCTCGGCGACATCCTGCGGCACCGGCCAATAGCCAAGCTGAGCGAGGCTCTGCTGGGTGACGTCCAGAATATGTTCCAGGCCGCCCCGGTGTTCGCGTGCGGCTTCGAGGTAGTACTCCAACGCGGCCAGCGCGTCGGCGAGGCGATCCATCTGCGCGCCGTTCGGCACACGACGGTCGCCCAGCAACTCGCGATGGATGAACAAGCCGATGCCATCGGCAAGTTCCGCCGGACGTGCGGCGCCAAGCATGCGCATCGCACCGCCGATCTCGCCCATCAACTCGGGGGTACCGGCAAGCTGTTCGTGATCCCACGACGATTCGACGAAGCCGACGATCGCGTCCTTCACCCTGGAGGTGTTGGTCGTGGCCTCACGCATCAGCGTGGAAAGAATGTGCCGTGCCTCGCTGCGCGGCAGCATCGACGGACCGACGTCGCCCGACGACGGATGCTGGTCGCCTTCGGCGCCCAGCCGCTCGATGTGATCGTCGAGGGACGCTTCGACATAAAGCAGCGCACCGGCCACGTCGAGCAGGGCTTCCTCGTCGGCCTCGCGCGCACCCGTGGCGATCTCGCCGAGAATCCGGCGCTGTTCGCCCACGACGCGGCGCGGCACACCAAGCGCCAGCATACCCAGCGTGTCACCTACGCGATCGAGCACGTCGGTCTGCTGACCGAGCTGCGCCGGATCGCCGTCAGGACGGCGCAGGAAAAGATCGAGCGATTCCTTCACCCGGAGCAGGTCGTCCTTGATCGCCGCGGACACGGTGTCCAGCAGCGCGCGATTGTGGCCCGACATCGAGCCGCGCGCATGTTCCACCTCGGCTTCGCGCGGCAGGAGGCCGTCGAGCCGATAGGTCTGTCGCAGTTCTTCGATCCGGTCGCTGCCCGGCTTGGCCTGCGCCACGTAGTACAGGAGCTTGCGCGCCAGTTCGTCGGCGTCGCCGCCCAGCAGCGCTTCCTCGCCTCCGTCGAGCAGTTCGCGGATCGAACGGTCGACGCGGCCGATGAGCTGGCGCACGTCCTTCTCGTGCGCACGCAGGACGCCGCGCTCGAGACCTTCCAGCACGCCGGCTGCGATCCACCACAGGCGACGGCCGGCGATCGTGTAGCAACGCGCAGCGATGCCATCGAGGGTGGCACGCATACCCAGGAGTTGACGCTCGTTGCCCTGCCCGCGAAACCACGCCAGCAACTGCTGCTGGAAACGCGCGCGCAATTCGGCCAGCTCGCCGCGCCCTGCTTCTGCGGTAGCGGGATCGCCGGCACCCGGTGCGCCTGGCGGCAGCATCGCGTCGAGATTCGGCGTGAACAGCGCGGACTCGTGCAGCGACTGCTCGCCGCGGCTGGCACGCAGGTCGTTCAGCAACGGCAGCAGCACGATCGGCACGTCGCGATGGCCGCTCTGCAGGCGCTCCAGGTAATCGGGCATCTGCATCATGCCGCGCATCAGCGCGGCATAGGCATCGTCGCGGTGGGCGACGCGGTTGTCGATCAGTGCGGCGACCAGTTGCTCCATTTCGCCGACGACCATCGCGGCGCCGTAGAGCTCGACCATACGCAACGTGCCGTGGACCTGATGCAGGTCCGCGGCGCAGGTGTGCATGACGTAGGCGTCGCGCGAGTCCTCGACGTACGACTCGAGGGCCTGGCGTGCCTTGGACAAGGCGTCGTCGAGCTCGGCCTTGACCCAATGCAGCGTGGTGAAATCGGTATGGTCTTGAAGTCTCACTGCATTAGCCCGGCAGCTTGAAGTTCGCGACGGACAGGCGCAAGTCGTTCGCGAGCTGGGCCAGGTTACCGATCGACTCGGCCGTCTGGCTTGCGCCGAGCGACGTCTGCGAGGTGATCTCCTGGATGACGTTCATGGTCGCCGAGGTGTCCGTCGCCGCGGCCGACTGCTGGCGAGCAGCGGCCGAGATGTTCTGAATGAGTGCCGACAGGTCGTTCGACACGCGCTCGATGTCGCCCAGTGCCGTGCCGGCGTCCTCGGCCAGACGCGCACCGGCCACCACTTCCGCAGTGGTCTGTTCCATCGAACTCACCGCTTCGTTGGTATCGGACTGAATCGTCTGCACCAGCGTCTCAATGCGCTTGGTCGCGCTCGCGGAGCGTTCCGCGAGGCGCTGCACTTCGTCCGCCACCACCGCGAAACCGCGACCCGCCTCACCTGCCGAGGCCGCCTGAATGGCGGCGTTCAAGGCGAGGATGTTGGTCTGCTCGGCAATGTCGTTGATGAGTTCCACGATCGAGCCGATTTCCTGCGACGACTCGCCCAGCCGTTTGATGCGCTTGGAGGTTTCCTGGATCTGGTCGCGGATCGAATCCATGCCCTGAATCGTCTCGCGCACCACTTCGGCGCCGCGCGAAGCGATCTGCACCGAGCGCTGGGCCACGTCGGCCGATTCGGCGGAGTCCTTCGACACCGTATCCATCGAGGTCGCGATCTGGTTGATGGCCGAGGTCGCGGACGTGATCTGCTGCGCCTGTTGCTCCGCCGCGTCGGCGAGGTGCATGGCGGTGGCCTGGGTTTCCTGCGCCGCGGCGGAGACGCGCACCGCGGTCTCGTTGATCGTGGTGACGAGGTTGCGCATCTCGTCCACCGCGGAGTTCATGGCGTCCGCGATGGCGCCCGTGATGTCCTCGGTCACCGTGGCCTTGATGGTGAGATCGCCTTCGGCGAGCGTGCCCATCTCGTCCAGCAACCGCATGATCGCGGTCTGGTTACGCTGGTTGAGTTCAGAGGTGGTCTCGAAACGGCGGCGCTGGTCACGCACGAGGTTGTAGACCAGCAGCAGCGCGAACAGCACGGCGCCGATCGCACCGAGCAGACCCCACCAGACGTTCGGGAAGAGACGGGTCAGCGGCAGCTTGGCGATCTGGTCGGCGGACTCGTTCGCGCGCAGCAGCACGGTCTGCGAATCCAGCGAGGCCTGGTTGCCTGCGCGCTTCACGTCCTGGAGATTCGGCGACGCGGCGACCAACTGGTTCACAGGGTCCACGAGGTCGCCCCAGGAACTCTGCATGCCTTCGAGAATCTTCCGCGCATTCGCGTCGCTGATCGCACGAACGCCGCCTTCGGCGTTGCCGTCCACCAGGCCCTTGAGCACGGCGCCGTAGAGCTGCGCATCGCGGGAGAGACCGTCGGCGGCAGACTGCGCACCATCGCCGCCCTGCAGGATTTCCTGCACGCGACGGATCATGCGGTCAGCCATCAACATCCAGCGGGCGAGCGTGAAGGTCTGCTCCACCGAGGCATTCTTCTGCTGGACGATGTTCATCACTTCGTCCGTGCGTGCGTTCAGCAGCGGCATCTGCTTGGCGAACAGGTCGGCCCGCTCGCCCGAGGACAGCACCAGGTCCTTGTTCGAAAGGATCTTGCCGATGTCCGCGTCGAGCTGATGCCAGGCGTTCGCCAGAGCGCCGATGGAGCGTCCGGCCTGGTTGCCGTCGCCCGCATAGGCAGGCATGCCGGTCTTGGCATCGCCGTTCACGAGGCGCTGCACCGCCGAATCGATGGTGTTGCGTGTGGCAGACAATTCACGGAACGAGTCGCGATTGCCGTCGGACGCCTCCAGCGCGTACTTCGCGGTCTGCTGCGAAAGCACCTGCACCTGCGTCGTGAGCGCGATGGCTTCGCGGTCCTCGCCGTTCTTGTTGTTCAGCCACCAGAAGTCGACCGACGCCAATCCGATCGCCAGGAGCAGGAACACGATGACGATCGTGTAGCCACGTTCCCGGCCTGCGCCGCCTGCTGTCGTGCTCATATCCACCTCACCCAAACCTGGCAAAGCTAGCCGCCGACGCCTCAGTGGCCACCGGCATGACGAAGCGGTCCGCGGACCGCCCCTCCGTTCCCATCGCAGCATCGGCCGAAGCCGTTGCCGCCCATCCTGTAAAGGGTCGGCCTTCCGGCCGTCCCCTCCCCCATGGAGGCGTTGTTACAACGCCGCCTGCCGGAAGTCCGGCGCACGAACCAGACGGCTCATGCTGAAAAGCCCATACGTCTGCTCGCCGAGCTGGACGTTCTCGCTGACGAACCGCGTCAGGCGCGGGTCGTTCTCTTGCTCACCCGTGTCGCGCTGTCCCTCGTCCATCGTGCGCTGGCCGAACACTTCGTCCACCAGCAGCCCGACCGTACCGCCGTGCTGGCGAACCAGCAGAAGCCGCGCGCGTTCCGACGCGGGTGTGCGCTCGTCGAACAGAAAGCGCCCGAGGTCGATCGCCGGCACGAGATTGCCGCGCACGTTCGCCACGCCCATCAGCCAGGGCTGCGCGCCCGGCACGTGGGTCAACGGTGGGACGGCCAGCAGTTCGTTGATTTCTTCGATGCCGCTGACGAAGGCGCGGCGCCCCACGCGAAAGCCGATGCCGCGCCACAGACCCAGCGACTCCACGCTCTCGGGTGCGTCGGCGGAGTGCGCGAGGCATGCCCGCTCGTAGTGGGCGAGCAGTTCGAAAGGCGTGAGTGCCGCGTTCTCGCTCATGGCGTCCTCAATGCGTCGTGTTCGGCAGGAGGCTGGCGATGGTCGAAAGCAGCTCCTTCTCGTTCACCGGCTTGGTGATGAAGGCCTTGGCACCCTGTCGCAGGCCCCAGACGCGATCGGTCTCCATCGACTTGGTGGTGATCATCACCACCGGCACGTCGGCCGTCTTAGGATCGCGGCTCAGCGTGCGCGTGGCCTGGAAGCCGTTCATGCCGGGCATGATCACGTCCATGATCACGAGGTCGGGCTTGTTCGCGCGGATACGGTCGAGTCCCGCTTCGGCGTTATCGACGCTGGAAACGGAGAAGCCCGCCTTTTCGAGCAGCGTGGTGAACACGCGAACGTCGGTGGGCGAGTCGTCGATGATGAGAATGTTTGCCACACGTCCCCCTGGACGTCGTCATACGGTGGAATGCGGTCAACTGGCCGTCGCGTAGCGATGGATCGCGCCGAGAAGCTCGTCGCGTGTGAACGGTTTGGTGAGGTATTGCTCGGCCCCGACGATGCGTCCGCGGGCCTTGTCGAACAGACCGTCCTTGGAGGACAGCATGATCACCGGCGTACCGCGGAACTGCGCGTTGTTCTTGATCAGCGCGCAGGTCTGGTAGCCGTCGAGGCGCGGCATCATGATGTCGACGAAGATGATGTTCGGCTTCTGGTCGGAGATCTTTGCCAGTGCCTCGAACCCGTCGACGGCGGTCAGTACGTCGCAGCCTTCCTTCTTCAGCAGGGTCTCGGCCGTGCGTCGGATGGTTTTCGAATCGTCGATGACCATGACCCGCAATCCGGCCAGGTCGTTACCGCGTCCGTTTTCGTTCACTGCGCCCCCGGTGCCACGCAAAAAACCGCAAATACTGTCGCAGGATAGCCGGTTCTTGCCGACTATTCCGTGCGCCAGGTCGATGTCCGGAACCCCACGGTCCCGACGGCCCGCTCTTTCGGCGTTCCTCCCGATCGCTGTTTAATGGTTGGCTGGGGTCCCGTCAAGATGAATTCTTCTTAAAGGCCGCCATCGGCGGTTTCCCGCAGCACCTGACGTCCCCTGACGCCGGCCCGTGCCAACGGACGCCGCTCTTCACTAGACTTGGCGTTTTCCTGCTCCCGGGATATTCCCATGCCGCTTTCCGTCGCCGTCCTGATGGACCCGATCCGCGCCATCAAGATCGCCAAGGACACCACCTTCGCCATGTTGCTCGAGGCTTCGCGGCGTGGACACGCCCTGCTCTACATGGAACAGGGCGACCTCGCGCTTCGCAATGGCGAAGCCTGGGCCAGGCTGCGGCCCCTGACCGTCAAGGAAGACCCCGCCGGCTGGTTCACTCTGGGCGAGCCCCAGTGGCGACCGCTGGCCGAGGTGGACATCGTGCTGGCCCGCAAGGATCCGCCGGTGGATGCGCAGTTCATCTACGACACGATGGTGCTCGAACGTGCCCAGCGGGCGGGCTGCAAGGTGGTGAACGATCCCCGCTCGCTCCGCGACTGCAACGAGAAGGTGTTCTCCCTGGACTTCCCGCAGTGCATCGTGCCGACGCTGGTCTCGCGCGACGCCGCCGAGCTGAAAGCCTTCGTGGCGGAGCACGGCGAGGTGGTCCTCAAGCCGTTGGACGGCATGGGCGGTCGCGGCATCTTCCGGGTGAAGAAAGGCGATACCAACCTGAACTCCATGCTGGAGACGATGCTCAACGGCGGGCGCAACTTCACGGTGGTCCAGAAGTACATCCCCGAAATCACCGCGGGCGACAAGCGCATCCTGCTGATCGATGGCGAACCGGTGCCTTATGCGCTCGCCCGCATTCCGCAGGGCGACGAGTTCCGCGGCAATCTGGCGGCAGGCGGACGCGGAGAAGGCATCGCCCTTTCCGAGCGCGATCGCTGGATTGCCGCCCAGGTCGCCCCGGAACTGGTCCGCCGAGGCCTGCGTTTCGTCGGCCTCGACGTCATCGGCGACTATCTGACCGAGATCAACGTCACATCTCCGACCGGCGTGCGTGAACTCGACGCCCAGTTCGGCATTAACATCGCGGGGCTGATGTTCGACGCGATCGAGGCCCGATGACGACCCGTCCCACCGGCGCCGACCTGATCGGCGCCACCCTGCTGTTCTCGCTCCTGCTGCACGGCATCGTCATCCTCGGCATCACCTTCCGGGCAGAGCCGCCGCGTCCGAGCGTCCCGACCCTCGACGTGACCCTGGTGGACGTGGCGAACCAGGAGCCGCCGGACAAGGCCGACTTCCTCGCCCAGGCGAACAACTCGGGCGGTGGCGATCAGGACAAGGCAGCGCGCCCGTCGGAGCGCGTCTCCGGCCCGCTGCCGACGCCGCAGCGCAGCGATGCCGTGGAACCGAAAGAAGCCCGGGCGCCTGCACCGCAGGAAGCCCAGCCCGACACACTGCTGACGACGTCGGGACAGACGGCCTTCACCGTGAACACCGACAGGCAGCAGGTCGAGCGAAAGTCGCAGCCCCTGCCCGAGGCCGACGAGGACACCCAGCGCCAGACCGAAATGGCCAAGCTGGCGGCGGAAGTGCGGGACCAGTCGCAGGCGTATGCAAAGCGCCCGAAAAAGAAATACATCTCATCGAACACCCGCGAGTACGCGTATGCGGCGTACATGAAGGGCTGGGTGGGCCGGGTCGAACGCGTCGGTAACCTGAATTACCCGGACGAGGCGCGCCGCCAGGGCCTCTACGGCGAACTGGTCCTCACGGTGGGCCTGAACCGCGACGGCTCGATCAAGAGCATCGACGTCATCAAGAGTTCGGGACATCCGCTGCTTGACGAGGCCGCGCAGCGCATCGTGCGGCTGGCGGCCCCGTTCCCCGCCCTGCCCGCCGACAAGACGCGGGTGGATGAGCTCTACATCACCCGGACATGGCAGTTCCTGCCCGGTAACGTGCTGCGCAATTACTGAGCGCCGCGCTACTTCGGCAGCAACTGATCCGCCTCGCTGACGTAAGCCTTTTCCGCCTTGCGATCCCATACGCACAGCTCGCGACCGGGGCGATTCTTCATATGCGTCTGTGGATAACGGCCCGCCAATACCAGGGCCGTGACCGGTACCCGGTCGTCGTACTGGATGGGACCGCCCACCGGCGTCGCTCCCTTGAGGCCGCTGGCCGCGACGCAGGCCTTCACCAGTCGTTGGTTGTAGTCCTTCCAGGCATCGGGCGCCGAGGCGGCCGCGGCTCCTGAAACCAGCAGCGCAACAACGGCAAAACCCTTTGTAAACATAGGCTTCCTCATGGGAATAGCTCCTTGCAGTGGAGCCACACGGTAAGCGCTTCGAGCTTAACCTTCGCACACGGCTCATGGTCGTAGCGGCTACAATGCGGCCATGACGATCGCCAATACCTTCGCCGGGCAATTCCTCATAGCGATGCCCTCGCTTGCCGAGCCGCCTTTCGCGCGCGGGGTAGCCTTCCTTTGCCAGCATGGCGAAGACGGCGCGGTCGGGCTGCTGATCAACCAGATTTCCGAATACCGTTTGGGTGACGTGCTCGCCCAGATGAAACTGTCCTGCGACGATCCCGAGATCGCGGATCATCCGGTCCTGATCGGCGGACCGGTACAGCAGGAGCGTGGCTTCGTGCTGCATCGCGAGCCCGGCAACTGGGATTCCAGCTACCGCGTCAACGAGGACTGGTCCGTCACCACGTCGCGCGACATCCTCGTCGCCATGGCCGCAGGGGAAGGCCCTCGCCGCGCCGTCGTCACCCTTGGCTATGCGGGCTGGGAAGCCGGCCAGCTCGAGCAGGAAGTGATGGACAACGCCTGGCTCACCATCCCGGCTGACGAACGTATCGTCTTCGACACGCCCCTCGACGAGCGCTGGATCGCCGCCGCGCGCAAGCTCGGCGTACATGACCCATCCCAATTGGCCGGCTACGCCGGTCACGCCTGATCACCCCAGCACGATGAGCTGCCTGTTCGGCTTCGACGTCGGGACGAAGATCGTCGGCGTCGCCGTCGGCAATCGTCTCACCGGCACCGCGCGGGCCCTCGCGGCCCTCCCCGTGCGCGAGGGCGAGCCCGATTGGCAAGCGCTCGACACCTTGCGGCGCGAATGGCTGCCAGCCGAACTCGTGGTGGGTCTGCCGCTCGACAACGACGGCAAGGAACAACCCATGTCGCGCACCGCGCGCCGCTTCGCCGAGCGCATCGGCGAGCGCTACGGCCTTCCCGTTGCCCTGACCGACGAACGCATGAGCTCGCAGGAAGCCGCACGGCGCTTCGCCGCCGCGCGCGCCGCGGGCACGCGCAAGCGTTCGGACGCGAAGTCGATCGATGCCGAGGCCGCCGCGGTGATCCTGGAGTCGTACCTGGTCCAGGCATGAAACGCGCCGCCGCAGATCTTCCGTATCCATCACCTTGAGGACGTCATGTCACAACGCCTGCGCCATTTGACCACCCTCGACAACGTCCCGCGCGAGACGATCGAACGCCTGCTAGACCGCGCCAACAGCATGCGCGAAGCGACCGCGCACGGTACCCGCAAGCTCGAACTGCTCGCCGGCCGGACGGTACTCAACCTGTTCTTCGAGCCGTCCACGCGCACGCGCACGTCGTTCGAACTCGCCGCGCGCCGCCTCGGTGCCGACGTCGTCAATTTCGACATCGGGTTTTCCTCCACCGCCAAAGGCGAGGAACTGTTCGACACGCTGCATACGCTCGAGGCGATGCATCTCGACACCATCGTGGTGCGGCACAAGGAGTCGGGCACGCCGGAGTCGCTGGTCCGCCACGCGATGAGCGGCGTCGCGGTGGTCAATGCCGGCGACGGCAATCGCGCGCATCCCACCCAGGGCCTGCTCGATGCGCTGACCATCCGCAACCACCATCCGGATTTCCGCAAGCTGCGCATCGTCATCTGCGGCGACGTGCGCCACTCGCGCGTGGCGCGCTCCGACGTGCATGCCTTTACCGCGCTGGGCGCCCGCGACATCCGCATCGTCGGCCCGGCAGCGCTGCTCCCGTCCGAGGGCGAGCTGAGCAACGTGAGCTACCACGACGACTTCGACGAAGCCATCGAGGGCGCGAACGCCGTCATCATGCTTCGCTTGCAGAAGGAGCGCATGGCCGCCACGGACCTGCCGGACGAAGCGGCGTACTTCGAGCGCTTCGGTCTCGACACCCGCCGCCTCGCCCGCGCCGCCAAGGGCTGTCTCGTGATGCACCCGGGCCCGATCAATCGCGGCATCGAGATCGCCCCCGAGGTCGCCGACGGCGCCCAGTCGCGCATCCTCGAACAGGTCGGCAACGGCGTCTTCGTGCGTATGGCGGTCCTGGCCGAGGTCATGGGCCGATAGCCCGCGTAAGAATTTGCGCCGAGGGGGCGCGTCGGACGTCTTACCGTCCGACGCTTCCGGCATAATGGCCGGACCAAGGGACCAACTATATGGGATACAGAATGCGACCGACGAAGCGACTCATCGCGCTCGGCCTCGCCAGCGTGCTGCTGGCGGCCTGCGGCCACAAGGACAAGGACGCGCCTCTGGCTTTCGTGCCAGCGGACACGCCCTACGTCATGGCGAACCTCGACAAACTCGACGACGACGCCTATGAGGCCATCGTCTCGCAGGCCAATACCGAACTTCCCGGTCAGGTCGCGCAGATGAAGTCCCTCGCCCAGGATCTCGAAGCCAAGGGCAACGTGGACGGTGCGCGCCTGCTCAAGGCCTTCGCCGCGGAGTTCGACGGCAAGACGGCCGAGGCCGCGCTGAAGAACATGGGCCTCGACATCAAGACGGGCTCGGCCATTTACGGTCTGGGCCTCAGCCCGGTCGCTCGCGTGGCGCTGGCCGATCCCGCTGCGTGGGACGCCTTCGTCGGCCGCCTCGAAACTGCCTACGGCAAGAAGCTCGACAGCGCAGACGCCGGTGGCCAGGCCTACCGTCACGTGGCCCTGTCCGATTCCGGTCTGCAGCTGGTGATTGCCACCGTGGGCAAACAGGCCGTGGTTTCGCTGCTGCCGGCCGACGCCGCGCAGCCGATGATCCGCCAGGCGCTCGGTGCGGATCGTCCGGAGAAGAACCTGCAGGACGACGGTCGCCTCGCCGACCTCGCCAAGGACAAGGGCTATAAGGATTACGCCGGCCAGCTCGATCTCGTTCGCCTGCTGCCGCTCGTGGCCGCCGGCAAGGACCCGCTGTTCTCGACCTTCCTGAAGCACCAGGCGCAGCAGACTGGCGAGCCGGTACCGGCACTGCCGCCGAGCTGCACCACCGAGGCCAGCCGCATCGCCGCGCGTGTGCCGTCGATCAGCTTCGGCTACACGCGACTGGACATGCACCATCAGGAACAGCGCGTCGACGTGGCACTGGCCGACGACATCACCAAGGCCTTCTCGGGTCTCAAGGTGGAAGTCCCGGGGCTGGGCAAGGAAGCGGACGGTCCGTTCGACGTCTCTCTCGCACTGCCGATGGAACAGATCCGCACGTTCTTCACGGCGCAGGCCGAAGCCGTCGCCGCCAAGCCGTTCGAATGCCCGGCCTTCGCCAGCATGAACGACAGCTTCGCCAAGCTCGGCTCGACGATGCAGCAGGCGGCCATCCCGCCGATCGGCGACATCCGCGGTCTGCGCGTGGTGCTCGACTCGTTTACGCCGGCCGCCGCAGGTCAGCAGATGCCGAAGTTCACTGGCCGCGTACTGCTCGGCACGCGCAATCCGGCGGGCCTCGTCGCGATGGGTCAGGCCATGCTCGGTGGTGACTTCAAGCTCACCGGCGACGGTAAGCCGACGGCGCTTCCGCAGAACATCACCGGCATGCTGGGCATGCCCGGCTGGGCTGCGATGAACGGTCAGGCCATCGTGATCGGCGTGGGCGATGGCGAGGACGCCAAGCTCGACGACATGTTGATGGCCTCCACGGGCGACGCCGGTCGCCTGAGCCGCATGCATCTCAACGGCGACATGTATCGCAACTGGGTGGACCTGATGGCCGACAAGGCACAGTCCTATGCCGATGCGATGAGCCAGGCCGCTGGTGCGGACGGCACCGATGGCGCCGATGGCGCGACCGACGACTCGGCCAAGCAGGCCTCCGCGGCGGATCGCTCCAAGGCGCAATTCGAAGCGATGAAGGCACAGGCTGCCCGCATCGTGCAGGTCTCCGGCGAATCTCACATGGACGAGAAAGGCCTCGTGATTTCCGGCGCGGTCGAATACAAGTAATCCATCGCTACACGTGACAGAAAAAGGCGCTCTTCGGAGCGCCTTTTTCGTTGTATAGCGACCCACGTGCGCACTCGAGGAGGCGTGTACCGCCCTCCCCTGCACAAAGCTGAACAGCCCGAGCGGGCCGGCACGGATCGTTCACGGATGCGCTGTTTCCATAGGCCTCGCGAAACGGCAGCCACAGCGCGTGGCGCCATCGCCATCCATTTTTCAGTGCGAGAAAGGAGTTATCCATGAGCCATGCCAACCTTCGTAAGGCCCTGTTTGCCGCTGCCCTCGTTGCCGGTCTCGGCACGGTTCCCTTCGCGCAGGTCCATGCCCAGGACTCGGCTGCTGCCATGTCGAAGGGTGACAACCAGACGGTCGCCGGCAAGGCCGATGACACCTGGATCACCACCAAGGTGAAGTCCGAGTTCGCTGCCAACAAGTCGGTCAAGGCGACCGATATCTCGGTCAGCACCACCGAAGGTGTCGTTACCCTGACCGGTACGGTCGCCACGGCGAAGGAAAAGAGCCACGCTGAAGCGATCGCCAAGAAGATCAAGGGCGTGAAGAGCGTCGATGCGAGCGGCCTGACCGTCTCCGCCGCTGCCAAGTAAAAAAGAGTAAATGTGGGAGCCGCTATAGCGGCGAGAAGCCAACGAAGCGGCGAAGCAGCGAAGCCTGTTCCCCACCGCTACAGCGGCGAGAAGCCCACGAAGCCGTGAAGCGGCGAGGTATGTTGCCTTGCCCTTGTAGCGGCGAGATGTAAGAGGAGCCGCGTAGCGGTGAGGTATGTTCCCTCGCCGCTATAGCGGCTCCTACTTTTTTCAGCGATGCAGCATGCCGCCGAAGGTGTTGCGATCGGTGGTCTTGTCGATCTCCACGCCTTCCAGACCTTGCGACAGCGTATGCGCGTCGCCGCCCTGGGCGAGCTTGATGCGCAAGCGCACTTCGTTGGAGCTGTCCGCGTGGCGCAGGGCGTCCTCGTAGGAGATCTCGCCCTGGTGGTACAGCTCCACGAGGCTCTGGTCGAACGTGCGCATGCCAAGCTGGTTGGAATCGCGCATCAGTTCCTTGAGCTTGTGGACCTCACCCTGGCGGATGTAATCCTGGGCGAGCGGCGTACCGAGCAGCACTTCCACCGCCACGCGACGTGCCTTGCCATCGGGCGTCGGAATGAGCTGCTGCGCCACGATGCCTTTCAGGTTCAGCGAGAGATCCATGAAGAGCTGCTGGCGCCGATCTTCGGGGAAGAAATGCAGGATGCGATCCAGCGCCTGGTTGGCGTTGTTCGCATGCAGCGTACACAGGCAGAGGTGACCGGTTTCGGAGAAGTTGATCGCATGCTCCATGGTCTCCCGCGTGCGCACCTCGCCGATCATGATCACGTCGGGTGCCTGGCGCAGCGTGTTCTTCAGCGCGTTTTCCCAGCTGTCGGTATCGATGCCGAGTTCGCGCTGGGTGATGATGCAGCCCTCGTGCTTGTGCACGTACTCGATCGGATCCTCGATCGTGATGATGTGTCCCGTCGAGTTCTGGTTACGGTAGCCGATCATCGACGCGAGCGAGGTGGACTTACCGGTACCGGTACCGCCTACGAAGATGATGATGCCGCGCTTGGTCATCGCCAGTTGCTTGATGATCGGCGGCAGGTTCAGTTCTTCCGGCGTCGGGATCTTCGATTCGATCCGGCGCAGCACCATGCCCACGCAATTGCGCTGGTAAAAGCACGACACGCGGAAACGACCGATGCCCGAGGCACTGATCGCAAACTGGCACTCGTGGGTCTTTTCGAATTCCTCGCGCTGCGCAGGCGTCATCACGTTCAGCACCATGTCGCGCGACTGCTGCGCGGACAGCGGGCTCTGGGTGATGGGGACGATACGCCCCTGCACCTTCATGGAAGGTGCCACGCCAGCAGTGATGAACAAGTCCGATGCCTGCTTGTGCACCATCAGCTTGAGAAATGAGGTGAAATCGAAGTCGCTCATCGGAAGTCCGTAAGTTGGCCCCGGCTGCGCCGGGGCGTCGTGAAGCGTGAACCGTAAGCTAGCCCCTTTCGCCCCAGCTTACTCTTTCCAGCGGCCTTCGGCCGCGACTCCCAGGCCCAAAAGGCCGCTAGCGGAAGCCTTCCTTGTTCTTCGCGTAGGTCGAGGCTTCCTGGCGGGTGATGAGGCCGCGCTTCACCAGGTCGGCCAGGTTCTGATCCAGGGTCTGCATGCCGTACTGCTGGCCGGTCTGGATGGAGGAATACATCTGCGCGACCTTGTCCTCGCGGATCAGGTTACGGATCGCGGGAATACCCACCATGATCTCGTGTGCCGCCAGTCGCCCGCCGCCCACCTTCTTCAGCAGCGACTGGGAGATCACTGCGCGCAACGATTCGGAGAGCATCGAGCGGACCATCGGCTTCTCGCCTGCCGGGAACACGTCGATGATGCGGTCGATGGTCTTCGCCGCGGACGACGTATGCAGCGTGCCGAACACCAGATGCCCCGTCTCGGCGGCGGTCAGGGCGAGGCGAATGGTTTCCAGATCGCGCAACTCACCGACCAGGATGTAGTCCGGATCTTCGCGCAGCGCCGAGCGCAGCGCCTCGTTGAAGCCATGCGTGTCGCGATGCACCTCGCGCTGGTTCACCAGACACTTCTGAGAGGTATGCACGAATTCGATCGGATCCTCGACGGTGAGGATATGGCCGTATTCGGTCTTGTTGACGTGATCGACCATGGCGGCCAGCGTCGTGGACTTGCCCGAGCCGGTAGGGCCCGTCACGAGAATGAGGCCCTGCGGCTGCTCGATCAGCTCGCGGAAAATCTTCGGCGCACCGAGGTCTTCCAGGGTCAGCACCTCGGATGGAATGGTACGGAACACGCCGCCCGCGCCACGGTTGTGGTTGAAGGCGTTGACGCGGAAGCGGGCCAGGCCCGGAATCTCGAACGAGAAGTCGACTTCGAGGAATTCCTCATAGTCGCGCCGCTGCTTGTCCGACATGATGTCGTAGATCAGCGAATGGACCTGCTTGTGTTCCAGAGCCGGGATGTTGATGCGCCGGACGTCGCCGTCGACGCGAATCATCGGCGGCAGACCCGCGGAAAGGTGCAGGTCGGAGGCCTTGTTCTTCACGGAGAAGGCAAGGAGTTCGGCGATATCCATTGTGGTCCCCTGTCTTGGTCGGCATAGGTAACCATGCCCGGGGGGCCGCGACAAGGGACACACCCGCCGCGGCTCCGTATATCCTTCCAGGTTGTGAACGTCGTCGCCCACGGAGCACATACCCCATGAATCGGATCGCCTTCATCGGCGGCGGCAACATGGCCACCGCCTTGATCGCCGGGATGATCCGCCACGGCGCCCAGCCGGGCGGCATCGCGGTCTCGGAACCGCGCGCGGAAGCCCTGCAGGAGCTTTCCCGCGAGTATGGGGTGGCAACCTATACCGACAACCTGGACGCCGCGGAAGGCGCTGCCATTCTGGTTCTGGCGGTGAAGCCGCAGATGCTGGCCGAGGTATGCCGGAACCTGCGGCCGGCGGTCCAGAAGTACCGCCCCCTGGTGATCTCCATTGCCGCCGGCATCCGTGTGCACCAGATCGAGCGCTGGCTCGACGCGGCGCTTCCGGTGGTGCGCTGCATGCCCAATACGCCGGCCATGGTCAGCGCGGGCGCCACGGCGCTCTATGCCAATGCGCGGGTCAGCGCGCCACAGCGCGCCGAGGCCCAGCACGTGCTGGATGCTGCCGGCCTCACCGTGTGGGTTCCCGACGAGGAACAGCTCGACATCGTCACCGCCCTGTCCGGCTCCGGACCGGCCTATTTCTTCCTGCTGGTGGAAGCACTGGAAAACGCCGCCTACGACCAGGGTCTGTCGCGCGAAACCGCACGAGCCCTTGCGGCGCAGACGGCGTTCGGCGCCGGCCGGATGCTGGTCGAAAGTGGCGAAAGCGCAGCGACGCTGCGCCAGCGCGTCACCTCGCCGAATGGCACCACCCAGGCCGCGCTGGACAGCTTCCGCGCGGACCACTTCCCGGCCATCGTGGCACGTGCCGTGGACGCGGCACGCCGCCGTGGCCGCCAACTTTCCGAAGACATGGAATCCATGCTGTGAATTACCTGACCAATGCCGGCGTGCTGCTACTGCAGTTCGCCTTCGGAGCGCTCGTGACGCTGTTCGTGCTGCGGCTGCTCGCCGAGGCCAACCGCGCCGACTTCAACAACCCGATCTGCCAGTTCCTCTACCGTTTCACCAACCCCGTACTGCGTCCGCTGCGAAAGGTGCTGCCGCCGGTGCGCCGGGTGAACACGGCGGCGCTGCTGATCATCCTGGCGCTGGAAGGCCTGAAGGTCGTGCTGATCGTCGCCCTCGCAGGATTTGCTCCCGCGCCGCTTGGCGTGCTGGTGGCTGCCGTGGCCGAGACGCTCGACTTCTTCCTGCTGACCTGGATCGTGCTGGTCTTCGTCTGGTCGATCATGAGCATGCTCTCGACGGACCGCTATCACCCCGTGGCGCGACTGGTTTCCAGTCTGGCCGAGCCGCTGGTGCGCCCACTGCGTGGCCGACTCACGATCGGTGGGCTGGATTTCTCCCCCACGGCGGTGCTGCTGGGCTTGTTCCTGGCTCGCATCCTTGTGGCGCAGCCACTGTCGGACTGGGCCACGCGACTGCTGCTCGGCGCCTGACGCGTCATGGCACTCGCCGCAAGGCGAGTGCCAACGTACGACGAGCTAGCGACCGCCGAGGCGGCGCGCGTCCGTCACGTTCGGCAACGCCGACAGCCGCCCGAGCAGCGTCGAGAGCTGTTCGTAATCCTTGACGCGCAAGGTGAACCGCATCTCCACTTCGCCGGTGCGCACCTGCACGCGGCTGGACGACGCGACGATGTGCGGCCCCACGTTATTGATCGTGGTGGCGACGTCTTTTTGCAGGCCTTTCCGGTCGTAGCCGCGCAGCTCTACGTCCACTTCGTAGTTCTGCACGTCCACCCTGCCCCAGCTCACCTCGATCACGCGATCGGGATCGCGGCGTGCGAGGCGAGCGAGCGATACGCAGTCCGCGCGATGCACCGACACCCCACGACCACGGGTGATGAAACCGCGCACGGGATCGCCCGGTAAAGGCTGGCAGCAACGCGCGAGCGTCGTGAGCAAGTTGCCCACGCCTTCGATGGACAGTGCCCCGCGATCGTGTTGCGCGGCACGCGACGCCACCGGATTGCCCGACTGCGTGATCTCCGGCTCCACGGGCTCCTGTAGCGAACGGGCCACCTGGCCAAGCGTGACCTCGCCAAGCGCCACCGTGACGTACAGCTCGTCCACGCTCTTCAGGCGGAATTGGGCGGCAAGCTTCGCCAGATCGACGTCGTCGAGCGCCAGACGGCGCAGTTCCTTCTCCAGCGCCGCCTTGCCGGCCACGACGTTCGCCTCATGGGCCTCGCGACGGAACCACGCGCGCACCTTTTCCCGCGCACGCGAGGTCGTCAGGTAGCCATGATGCGTGGAAAGCCAGTCGCGGCTCGGCTCGGAGACCTTCGTGGTGAGGATCTCCACGCGATCGCCGCTGCGCGGCTGCGTCGACAGGGGCACGATGCGGCCGTTGACCTTCGCGCCGCGGCAGCGGTGCCCGACCTCGGTATGGATGTGATACGCGAAGTCGAGCACCGTGGCGCCGCGCGGCATGTCCACCACTTCGCCCTTCGGCGACAGCACGTAGACGCGATCTTCCATCAATTCGGTTTCGAACCCGGCCGCCAGTTCAGCTTCGTCCTCGCCGCGCGGTTCCAGCAGCTTGCGCATCCACGCGATCTTGGCCTCGAATTCGGCGTCCGCACCGCCGCCTTCCTTGTAGCGCCAGTGCGCGGCGACACCGAGTTCGTTCGCGCGGTGCATCTCGTGCGTACGGATCTGCACTTCGAGTGTCTTGCCTTCCGGACCGAGCACGGCCGTATGCAGCGAGCGATAACCGTTGCCCTTGGGTCGTGCGATGTAATCGTCGAACTCGCCCGGCAGATGCGGCCACAGGCTGTGCACGAGACCGAGGGCGGCGTAGCAGTCCGCCACGCTGTCCACGAGGATACGCACGGCACGGATGTCGTAGAGGTCGGAAAACTCCAGCCCCTTTTTCTTCATCTTCTTCCAGATCGAGAAGATGTGCTTCGGTCGTCCGGCGAGGTCGGCGCGGATACCCGCGCCTTCAAGCAGGACGCGCAACTGCGCGAGGCTGGTGGTGATGAAGCGTTCGCGGTCGGCGCGGCGCTCGTCGAGCAGGCGCGCGATACGCCGGTAGGTGTCCGGTTCGAGATAACGGAAAGCGAGGTCTTCCAGCTCCCACTTCAACTGCCAGATACCCAGACGATTGGCCAGCGGCGCGTGGATGTCCGAGGTCAGTTGCGCCAGTTCACGGCGCTCGTGGTCAGGCAACGCCATGGCCGTACGCATGGCAGCGAGTTGCCGCGCCAGCAGCACGAAGACCACGCGAAGATCGCGAATGATCGCCAGCAGAAGGCGGCGCAAGCCTTCGGCGCCGCTGCGCGGACCGTGCTGCGCGTGCAGGGCCCAGACCTTCTCCGCCTCGCCCTGCCCTTCGACCAGCCGGCGCAACGAGGGTCGCCAGGTTTTCGCGGCCTCGTCGGTCGCACCGGGCACGCCACAGGAAAGCGCGAACCACAACGCCGACGCGCAGGTCTCGTCGTCGCATCCAAGCGAGCGCAACAGCTCGATCACCGTCTCGACTTCGGCACGGGCAGTCACCGGCAGTGCGGCGCACGCCTCCCGCGCCTGCTCGGTCAACGGCATCGCCTGGTCCTTCACCTCCGCCGGGAGGGTCCCGCTCATGGCCTGCCTCCGTTCATCGTGCCGCCTGCGCCGCTTCCAGCGCCCGGGCGAGCCGCTTCGCCGATACCGGTTCGGCCGTCTTCAATTCCTGCGCAAACAACGAGACACGCCACTCTTCGAGCAGCCAACGCAGCTCGCCCCAGATGCCGTCGTTCAATCCCGTGCCGCCTGCGTTGAGCAGAGCACGCCAGTACGGCAGCACTTGCAGCATACGCGACTGGTCGCGTGCCGGGTCCTGACGCAGCCTTTCGCCGCGCAGGCGCATGGCGCGGAGGTAGCGAGGGAAGTGGGTGAGACGATCCAGCGGGAGTTCGCGCAGGAAACCGGGCTGCACCAGCGCCGCCAGTTGTTCCCTGAGGTCGTCGTAGCTCGCCTTGGCAAAGCCCATCAACGGCGGCTCCATCCACGGTTTCAGTTCCGCCTGCGCCTCGATGATCGGCTCGGCCAGCTTGAGTCGGGCCATGGCCGCACCGAACAGCTCCCGCGCCAGCTCGGCGCGCAACGCCTCGAACGTCGACTGGGTACGCACCTGCAACGACCGGCGTGCCACCAGATCGGCGAAGCCCCCTTCGACCAGATCCTCGCGAAGGCCGTCGATGCTGCCCAGCGGCGCATATTTCAGCGAAAGCGGATTGGCGATGGGCAGTTGGCGCCGTGCCCGCTTGAACTCGGGCGACAGCGCCTGCCGCAGCAAGCGCTCGACGCCGCCGACGTGCGCCTCGGCCGCCTCGTCGGCGCGCTCGAAAACTCGCAGCGCCACCGCTTCGCCGAGATCCACCAGCGCCGGATACGCCTGGAGGCCAGCGTCGGAACGCACGGCTTCCGGTATGGCGTCGAAATCCCACGCAACGATGCCCTCGCGCGTGAGTTCGACGTCCGTCTTGCGCGAGAACGCCTCGCGCGCCTTGCTTTCCCAACGTGTGCGAATCTGCGCCAGATCGCGGCCCTCGGCCACGCTGCGCCCGTCTTCGTCATGCACGCGATAGCGCATCAGCAGATGGGGCGGCAACTCCGCATCGGCGAACGCGTCCGCCCCCACGTCCACACCCGTGGTGCGCTTGAGGAAGGACGCGAGGGCCGCCCTCAGCGGCTCGTCGCGCGGCGCTTCCGCCTCGACGAAGGCGCGGGCGAAGTCCGGCGCCGGCACGAAATTGCGACGCAGCGCCTTGGGCAGCGTGCGGATCAACTCGGCGACCTTGTCGGCCAGCAGGCCGGTCACGAGCCAGTCGCCGCGCGCCGTCGGCAACGCGTTGAGGAACGCGAGCGGCACGTGCATGGTGACGCCGTCGGCGGGATCGCCCGGCACGAAGCGGTATTCGAGCCGGTAACGGTGCTGGCCAATCTCCAGCGAGGCGGGAAACGCCTTCGGATCGAGGCCGGCACCGGTATCCATGACATCAGCCAGCGTCCAGCGCAAGGCCGCCTGTTCCGATGGCGAGGCCTTGCGGTACCACGCATCCAGCGCACGCGTATCGGCAACGCTCTCGGGCAGCTTGCCGTCGAAAAAGGCCGCTAGGTCTTCGTCCGAGCGCAACAGACCCGCGCGGCGCTGCTTCGCCTCGATGTCGTGGGCCTGCTCCAGAACGCGCGCGTTCGCGCGCACGAAATCGGCGCGACTGTCGAGGTCGGCGCGAACCAGCGCCTCGCGCACGAAGATCTGATGAGCCAGTGCGGGATCCTGGCGGCGGAAGGTCACCGGGCGACGCTCGACCAGCACCAGCCCGAACAGCGTGACCTGTTCGTAGGCCACCACGGTGCCGCGCTTGCGCGACCAGTGCGCATCGCGCGCCGTCGATCGCACCAGATGGCCCGCCTGCGACTCGATCCAGGCCGGATCGACGCGCGCGCACATCATGGCCCACACCTTGCCGCCGATATCGATGATCTGCGCGGCGAAGATCCAGGCCGGCGGCGACTTGGCCAGCGCCGAACCGGGAAACACCTGGAAGCGACGCTCGCGTGTGCCGCGATAGACGCCCTTCTCGTCCTTGTGGCCGACCTGCGTCGGCAGGCCGGCTAGCAGGCTGCGGTGGACGGCTTCGAAGAGCGCGTCGCCTTCGGGGCGCGCGGGCGTTGCCGCGCCCTCCGACCAGGCGAGATCGCGCATGACCAGCACCAGTTGCCGGTGCAGTTCACGCCACTCACGCATGCGCATGAAACTCAGGAAATGCCGCGAGCACCAGTCGCGCAGCTTCGACGACGTGAGTTCCTCGGCGGCCTCCAGATAGGCCTTCCAGAGGTTCAGCACGCCGACGACATCGGACTTGGGGTCGGCGAACTGCGCGTGCGCAGCATCGGCCTGCCCACGGGCGTCGGGCGGCCGCTCGCGGGGGTCTTGAATACTGAGGAAGGCCACGACGGTGGTGAGTTCGGCGAGGCTGCCGAGCCGGCGCGCTTCCACCAGCATGCGCGCAAGCTGCACGTCGATGGGCAGCCGCGCCACGGTACGGCCGATCTCGGTCAGGCGGCGGTCTTCGCCGATCGCGCCGATCTCCGCCAGGCGCCGGTAACCGTCCGCGACGACGCGCGGATCGGGAGCTTCGAGGAACGGGAAATCCTCCACCTCGCCCAGATCCAGCGCGAGCATGCGCAGGATGACGTTCGCGAGCGAGGAACGCAGCAGTTCCGGGTCCGTGTATTCCGGACGCAGGACGAAGTCGGCTTCCTCGTACAGGCGATAGCAGATGCCGGGGCCCACGCGGCCGCAGCGGCCCTTGCGTTGGTTGGCAGCGGCTTGCGAGATGGGTTCGACATGCAACCGCTCGAGCTGGCCACGCTGGCTGTAGCGTTTGACGCGTGCCGTGCCCGAGTCCACCACGTAACGGATGCGCGGCACGGTCAGCGAGGTTTCCGCCACGTTCGTGGCGAGCACGATGCGACGCTTCGGACCCGGCCGGAACACGCGGTCCTGTTCGTTGGCCGACAGCCGCGCGTAGAGCGCCAGCACCTCGGTTTCCCGGTACTGCCTTCGCGACAGCAGCAGGTGCGCGTCGCGGATCTCGCGCTCGCCAGGCAGGAAGACCAGCACGTCGCCGCGCGGGTCCTCCCGGGTGATCTCGTCCATGGCGTCGGCGATCTGCTGGGCAAGATTGCCCTCGACCCGCTCGCCGGGCGGCCGGTAGCGGACCTCGACGGGATAGGTGCGTCCCTCGACCGCCACGACGGGGGCGCCACCGAAATGCTCGGCAAAGCGCTCGGTATCGATGGTGGCCGACGTGACGATGATCTTCAGCTCGGGCCGACGCACGGCGAGGCGCTTCAGATACCCCAGCAGGAAATCGATGTTGAGGCTGCGCTCGTGGGCCTCGTCGATGATGATCGTGTCGTAGGCGGACAGCCAGGGATCGGACTGCGTTTCGGCAAGCAGGATACCGTCGGTCATGAACTTGACCAGCGCCTGGTCGGACACCTTCTCGGTGAAGCGGACCTGGAAGCCCACCTTGTCGCCCAGCGGCGTGCCGAGTTCCTCCGCCACACGAGTCGCCACCGAGCGTGCGGCGAGCCGGCGGGGCTGGGTGCAGCCGATCATGCCCGCCTCGCCACGCCCGGCGGCAAGGCAGAGCTTGGGGAGCTGGGTAGTCTTGCCCGACCCGGTTTCGCCCGCGATCACCACGACCTGGTGCTTGCGGATCAGCTCGACGATGTCGTCGGCACGGGCGGCGATGGGCAGCGAGGCATCGACCGCGATGGCAGGCTTGGACGCGGCGCGGGCCGCGCGGCGCGCGGCCGAGACGGCGATATCGGCCTCCAGCGCCTGCAGCTTGCCGCTGTCCGGCTTGCGCGACAGCGCGCGCCAGCGGCCCAGGAGCCGGCCGAAGTCGCGGCTGGCGACCCTGTCGAGCGCGTCGCGCAGCTGGCGCAGGCGCGGATCGGGGGAGGAAGATCGGGCGGGGCTTGTGGAGGTACTCATGGGAACGCCAATAATAGCGTGCGCCTATCAACGGCATTGGAACGTTTCATTTCCTCTCGCCGTCTCCGTTCGTTAGCATTTTCGCTGTAAAGATCCGAGAAAATCCAAGGAGAATCGCAACATGGCCATCGATATCGGCATTGCCAAGAAGGACCGCGAGGCGGTCGCCAAGCATCTTTCCAAGCTGCTGGCTGACACCTATTCCCTGTATCTGAAGACCCACAACTTCCACTGGAACGTGACCGGGCCACAGTTCAACAGCCTGCATGCCATGTTCGAGACCCAGTACAACGCGCTGTGGCTGGCCGCAGACGAGGTGGCCGAGCGCATCCGCATCCTCGACGTGTTCGCACCGGGCTCCTACAGCCAGTTCGGCAAGCTGACCTCGATCAAGGAAGAGACCGGCGTACCCGACTGGAAAGATATGGTTGCCCAACTGGTGGAAGGCCACGAGATCGCCGCCGCTACCTCACGCGACACGATCAAGGCCGCCGACGCCGCCGGCGACGAGGGCACGGCCGACATGGTCACCGGTCGCCTGAAAGACCACGAGAAGACCGCATGGATGCTTCGCTCGCTGCTGAAATAAGCGCACATCCGACGCGCGTGCGCCCCGTTTCCCTGGGGCGCACGCCACCCTTCGGTCAGACCGACGCTGAGTTCAGCCTGACCGGACAGCCCGCTGCGCGTTGAGCCGTCACGCCCCGTTCGTTAAGCTCCCCCGGTTACCTCATTGATGTCATTCGGGGGCCGACCGGTCCGGGGATTGTTTTGAGCGCTGCCACGACGACCGAACGAAGCCATCCGATCCTTGCCGCGCTGATCCTCGCGATCCTCGTGGCGGCCCTGAATGTGGGCCTCTGGCTGGTAGCCAACCTGCCCAACGGACCGGACGACTGGCACGGCCCGATACCGGGTTTCGCCTTCACGGCCTACCAGCGCTACCAGAATCCGATGAAGGGCGACGTTTCGACCGACCCCGAAATCGACAGCGACCTGCGCCTCATCAAGCGCTACTCGCCGCGCATCCGCACCTACTCCATGCTGGAAAACCCCCAGGTCGTGCGCCTGGCGGACAAGGAAGGCCTGGACGTCATGGCCGGCGCGCAGATCGATACCCGCCTCGAGAACAACGAGCGCGAGATCGAGGCGCTGATCGCCCAGGCCCACCGCTATCCGAAGACCATCAGTCGCGTGATCGTGGGTAACGAGGTGCTGTTCCGCGGCGACCTGAAGCCCGAGCAGGTCATGTCCTACCTCGACCGCGTGCGCGCCGCCGTGCAGCAGCCGGTCTCGGTGGCCGAGCCGTTCCACGTCTGGGTGCAGAATCCCGAACTCGCCGACCACGTGGATTTCATCACGGTCCACCTGTTCCCCTACTGGAACGGCATCGAGGCGAAGGCGGGCGTCAACGATTCGGTCGAGAGCTACAAGGCGCTGCGCGCCGAATTCCCCGGCAAGCACATCACCATCGGCGAAATCGGCTGGCCGTCCAACGGCGACCGCTACAAGTACGCCTATCCCAGCGTCTCCAACGAAGCGATCTTCCTGCGCACGTTCTTCAACCAGGCCAAGGCCAACGGCATCGACGACTATTACGTCCTCGAAGCCATCGATCAGCCGTGGAAGGAAAACCTGGGCGAGGGCCGCACTGGCGCCTACTGGGGCATGTTCAACGCGGACCGCCAGTTGAAGTTCCCCTTCACGGGCCCGGTGACCGAGGACGTGGGCTGGCCGTGGAAGGCCTTCGCCGCCTCCCTGCTCGCGTTCTTCCCGATGCTTTGGTTCGGCATCCGTTTCAACCGCTTCAAGCTCGCCGGCCGCCTGTTTTTCATGGCGCTGATCCAGCTTGCCTGTGGCCTGATCGTCTGGTCGGCGACGCTACCGTTCAATTTCTACCTGAGCCCGTTCGACTGGGCGATGCTGATCCTGCTGTTCCCGGCGCAGATCGCCATTCTCGGCATCCTGCTCATCAATGGCTTCGAATTCACCGAAGTGCTCTGGCGACGCGGCTGGGTGCGCCACGCCGGCATGCTTCCGGCCGATCCGGTGGAGAAGCAGCCGTTCGTGTCCATCCACCTCGCCTGCCACAACGAGCCGCCGGAAATGGTCCAGATCACGCTGGACTCGCTGGCCGCGCTGGACTACGAGAACTTCGAAGTCCTGGTCCTGGACAACAACACCAAGGACCCAGCGGTATGGAAGCCGGTGGAGGAATACTGCAAGCAACTGGGTCCGAAGTTCCGCTTCTTCCATCTCGAACCCTGGCCGGGCTACAAGGCCGGTGCACTGAACTTCGGCCTCACCGCCACTGACGAACGCGCGGAAGTGGTGGCGGTGATCGACGCCGACTACGTGGTGCGCGCGGACTGGCTCTCGACGCTCACCGGCTATTTCCACGACGCCAAGGTGGCCGTGGTGCAGTGCCCGCAGGCCCACCGCGATTTCGAAAAGAACCGCTTCCGCCGCATGACGGCATGGGAATACGACGGCTTCTTCCGTATCGGCATGCACCATCGCAACGAGCGCAACGCCATCATCCAGCACGGCACCATGACGATGGTCCGGCGTTCCGCGTTGGAAGGCACGGGCGGCTGGTCGGAGTGGACCATCTGCGAAGACGCGGAGCTTGGTCTGCGCCTCATGCACGCCGGCTACGAGCTCGTCTACGTCGACGAGTTGATGGGCAAGGGCCTCACGCCTGCGGACTTCAAGGCATACAAGAGCCAGCGCTATCGCTGGGCCTTCGGCGCCATGCAGATTCTCAAGGGCCGCTGGAGCTGGATGACGCGCAAGGGCCCGCTTTCGGCCGGCCAGCGCTTCCACTTCCTCACCGGCTGGTTCAGTTGGTTCGCCGACGCGCTGCACTTCGTCTTCACGATGATGGGCCTGCTTTGGACTGCCGGCATGATCTACGCGCCGGAATACTTCAACCTGCCGATGCAGTTGTTCCTGATCCCCGTCATCGGCTTCTTCTTTGCCAAGGCGATATTCGGCATCGTGCTCTATCGGGCGCGGGTCCCATGCGGTTGGTACGACACGCTCATGGCCTCCGTCGCCAGCATGGGCCTCTCGCACGCCATTGCGCGCGGCATTCTTCACGGCCTCACTCGCGAGAAGACCGCTTTCGTCGTCACGGCCAAGAGTCGCCGCATGGGTGGCAGCAGCTTTGCCGCTTTCGCGCCGGTACGTGAGGAAGGTCTCATGGCGATCGCCCTGCTCCTGGCGGTGATCGGCATGGCCTTGCACTACGGCACGAACTACGTCGAAAGCGAACTGTGGATGTTCATCCTCGCTGCACAGTCCATACCGTACGTGTCTGCACTGGTGGGCGCGTGGATCGCTCATCGCGCGGGTGACGAGGCAGGCTGAGCGTTCGTTCACATTCGTGTATCGACCTGCCGCGCTACGCGCGGTAACTTACGGTTGATCTGACGTCGGGAGGCGATGGACGCCTCTCGCTGGCGGTCGCACCGCGCGGCCTTCGAATCACGACCGGAACGGGACGCTCATGCGCCTAACCAGACGCCATGGACTGCTGCTTCTGCCGTGGTTCCTGCTTCCATCGATCTCCCACGCGGGGATCGTGCTTCATGTCGACGGCGTCGACGAAAACCTGACGAACGCCGTGCGGGCGAACGTGGAGCTGAGCCAATACGCGCAGCGCGACGTCACCGCCGCGCAGGTCCGTCGTCTCTACGAAAAGGCACCCGACGAGGTGCAGGCGGCATTACGGCCCTACGGCTATTACGAAGCGACGGCCACCGGCGACCTCAAGCAGGTGGGTACGAACTGGGATGTCACGCTGCACGTGGTGCCCGGCACGCCGGTGAAGGTCACCGCCGTCCAGGTGAACATCGACGACGTCGCGGGAAAGGTTCCGGCCGTGCGTCGCGCGCTGCGTGGCGTCACCGGCCTGAAGGACCAGCAGCTCAATGACGGTGCCTACGACGGCGCGCGCGACGCCGTCAGCGGCGCGCTGACCGCCACCGGCTTTCTCGACGCCAAGCTCACCGTGCACACGGTGGAAGTGAATCGCGCCGAGCACAGCGCGGCCGTCAAGCTGACCTGGGACGCCGGACCGCGCTATCGCTACGGGCAGATCCATTTCAAGAACTCGCAGTTTCGCGACGGTTTTCTGGATCGCTACGTGCCGTTCAAGAGCGGCGACTATTTTAATCAGTCCCAGTTGCTCGAACTGCAGCAGGCCCTGAACGGCGCCGACTACTTCGCCGTCGTCAACGTCATACCCGATACCGACGACGCCAAGGACGGCACGATCGACATCAACGTGGAACTGGCCCCGGCCAAGCGCACGATCTACACCGGCGGCCCGTTCTTCGGCACCGATACCGGGGCCGGCCTGCGTGGCGGTATCGAAAAGCGCTGGATCAACGATCGCGGACACAAGTGGAAGAACGAGCTGGTGCTCGCACAGCGCCTGAAGACGCTGTCAACGCTGTACCAGATTCCGATGCCCGGCCCCAACCAGCGCAGCTTCAACTTCGGCGCCAATTTCCGCGACGCGGACACGGTGACCTCGAAGTCGCGCACCCTGCAACTGGTCGCGAACGAAACGCGCCTCTGGCACGGCTGGCAGCGGACCATCGGCATCAATGCGCTCTCCGGCACATTCACTGTCGGCAAGCGCGGTGGCGAGGGCGACAACGCCGAAGGTCTCGAGCGCGGCCGCAGCACGCTGCTCTACCCCGAGGTGAGCCTGAGCCGCAAGAAGGGCGACAATCCCACCTTCGTCCGCAGTGGTTGGTCCATCACGGTCACCGGCCGCAGCACCGCGGGTCCTCTGCTCTCGGACGCGAGCTTCTCGCAGCTCATCGGCGACGTGAAATGGATCCGCTCGTTCTGGGGTAACAACCGCCTCATCCTGCGCGGCAGTGCCGGCAAGATCTGGACCAGCAATTTCAGCGCGTTGCCGCCACAACTGCGTTTCTTCGCCGGTGGCGACCGTTCGGTGCGTGGTTACGACTACGAGAGCATTGGTCCGCGCAATGTCTATGGGCGCGTGATCGGCGGCGAAGGCTTGCTGGTCGGCAGCACCGAGGTCGAACACTACTTCACTCGGAACTGGGGCATGGCCGCGTTCGTCGACGCCGGTAACGCCTTCACCGGCACCGATTACAGCCCTCGCGTCGGCGCGGGCCTGGGTGTGCGCTGGCTGTCCCCCGTGGGCATGATCCGCTTCGACGTCGCGGTACCGGTCGGCGACAAGAACGAACACGGCATCCATCTGCACGTCGTCATCGGGCCCGACCTGTGAGGAGCACCGGCATGAAATGGTTGATCCGCGTCGGCATGGGTCTTGGTGTGCTGCTGGTTGTCGTTGCGCTGGGCGTGTGGTGGCTCGTAGGGACTGCGTCGGGCCTGCGCTTCGCGCTCGCGCGCGCGCAGGCGTTCACCAACGGCGCACTGACCGTGCAGGAGGCGCACGGCCGTCTCGCCGGACCCCTCGATCTCGCTGGCGTGCGTTACCGCGATGGCAGCGGCATGGACGTACGCGTCGCAAAGGCGCATCTCGACAGCTCGCTCGGCTCGCTCCTGCGCCGCCGCGCGCATGTCTACGATCTGTCGGCAGATGGCATTGCCGTGGAACTCGGCCCCACCTCCACCGAACTGGACAGCCCCGCGCAGCCCTTCTCGCTGAAGCCGCCGCTGGACATCGTTCTCGACCGGGTGAAGATCGGACGCGTCCAGGTCACGCAGCAGGGTCAGACGCTGTTCTCGTCGAACTCGCTGGACCTCGCCGGCTCGTGGACGAGCGAAGGCATCGCGTTGCGATCGCTGGCCTTGCGCTCGGACGACGGACACGTCGATCTCGGCGGTACGCTCGCCATCGGCAACGGATACAAGGGCGACGGCAAGGCAGGCTTCCGCTGGAAGCTGGGTGACATTGATTACGCGGGCACGATCGAGGCGCATAGCGACGGCGCGAAGGCGCATACCCTCGTGAACCTCACCCTGCCTTTCGTGGCGCAGGTAGACGCCAATCTCGTGCAAAGCGGCGATTTCCCGTGGGACGCGAAGATCGACGCGCCGCGTTTCGATCCGAAGCCGCTGCTGGGTGACAGCTCGCTCACGTCGCTCGGGCTTGCCTTGCAAGGTTCCGGCGACCGCTATGGTGCCAACCTCACCGGCGACGTGGACCTCAACGACTACCGCGTGCGTCTGGCACCCATCAAGGGCGAGTTCGATCACGCGTACAAACGCCTCACGCTAGACGAATTGACCGTGGGTTCGCCGCAGGTACGGGGATCGTTGACCGCGAAGGGAACAGTAGACGTCGCGGCACAACCGGTGTCCGCCGATCTTGCCCTGCACTGGACGGACGTCCTCGTGCCGGCCAACGTCGCGGGACAGGATCTCGCGAGCACGGGCCGTCTTACCTTCAAGGGCAGCGCAGAGGCCTATCACGCTGCTGGCGACGTCGATATCGGACCGCCCGGCCAGGTCGGTACGTTCACGCTCGATGTCGACGGCACGCCCCGACTCGTCACCTTGCACAACGTGCAGTTGAAACAACCGAAGGGTCAACTGGGAGCCCGCGGCACGCTCACGCTGCAGCCCGCCCTGGCATGGAATCTCGACGTGACCGGCGAGCGCTTCGATCCTGGCCAGCTGTTCGCGGAGTGGCCGGGCGCACTCGACCTCGACCTCAACACTGAAGGACAGATCGTACAGGATGAGCCGATTGGTACGTTCGACCTGCGCAAGCTGGACGGCACCCTTCGCAAGCGCCCGCTGCGCGGCAACGGCAAGCTGACACTCAAGCCGCATACGGTCGTCAACGGACAGCTCGACCTCGCTTCCGGTGGCAGCACCATTCGTCTCGACGCGCGCGGCGAGACCTCCAACGACGCGACGCTGAAACTTGCCATCGCCTCGCTCGGCGATTGGCTTCCCGACGCGGGTGGCCGCGTCAACGGCGACATCTCGGCCAAGGGCATCCCACCCAAGCTCGCCGTCAAGGCCAACCTCCGCGGCAATGCCATCGTCTACGCCGACCAGAAAGTCGACGCGCTCACGGTGGATGCCGACATTCCGGACATCAGTGCGCCCGGTGGCAAGCTCGATGTCGCCGGCACGGGTGTGGTAAGTGGCGGACTGGTGTTCGACCGCGTTGCCATCGCCGCCGACGGCAATCAGGAACGTCACCAGCTAAGCGTCTCCGCCAAGGGACGCCAGCTTTCGGCCGACCTGCGCCTTACCGGCGCCATGAAGAACGACGCGTGGAACGGCACGCTGTCCGCGCTGAACATCGACTACCAGGGCCTGCCCCCGTGGCGCCTGCAGGGCCCGAGCCAGCTCGCCTGGAACCAGGGCGCCGCGAGCATGAGCGACCTCTGCCTTACCGCAGGTGAGCCGCTGCTCTGCGTGGCAGCGAAGCAAGACAAGGGCGGCAACCTCGACGCGAGCTACCGCCTGCGCCGCGTACCGCTGGCGTTGCTGATGACCGCAGCCGAAGCGTCGAACAGCCCGATGCGCGCGGACGGCATCATCGAAGGCGATGGCAATGTGCGCCGCACGGCGGCCGGCGCGCTGTCCGGTCAGGCCACGATCACCTCGGCCCACGGTTCGGTGGCGTATGCGGATCGCACGGATCGACCGCTCGTCGTCTATGACAACCTCACGGCAAATGCGCAACTCGCACCCGACAACCAGCGCGTGATCCTGCGCGCCGCACTGAACGACGGCGGCAGCCTGGACGGCGACGTCACCGTCCGCGGCGCGCAACAGGCGCTCGGCGGAAACGTATCGCTGCGACTGAAGAACCTTTCGGTCATCGAACTCTTCACTACCGAACTCGCGGACGTGAAAGGCGCGCTGGACGCGCAGTTCAATCTGGGCGGCACCGTCGCCTCGCCCGCCATCACGGGACGTGCCGTCGTGGACGGATTCGCCGCGGAGGTGCCCAGTGCGGGCCTCAAGTTGAAGGACGGGCGGCTTGCCATCGATACAACCGACGCCAAGAACTATCTCGTGGACGGTACCGTGCGCTCCGGCGAGGGCAGCCTGTCCATCAAGGGCAACGCCGCGCTCGGCGCGGGCGCACAGATGCGACTCGGCATCGAAGGCTCCAAATTCACCGCCGTGGACATCCCTGCCGCGAAAGCGGTCGTGTCGCCGAACGTGACCATCGTGCAGGATGCCAAGGGCATGAACGTCAGCGGCAAGGTCAACATCGACATGGCCGACGTGAACGTCGAACGCCTACCCGGTGCAGGTGCCACCAAGGCGTCGCCGGATATCGTGGTGGTCGACGACGCGCAACGCGAAGCCGCGGAAGAATCCGCCCCCATCAGCGCCGATATCCGCGTCGATCTCGGACAGAAGGTGCATCTCGTCGGCTTCGGCATCGACGGTCGCATCACCGGGCAGCTCGACGTGCGCGAACGCCCAGGTCGCGCCACGACCGGACAGGGCCAGATCGGCGTCGACGGTACCTACAAGGCCTACGGCCAGGACCTGCGCATCGAACAAGGCCAGCTGCTGTTCGCCACCACGCCCATCGACAATCCGGGTCTGAACATCCGCGCCGCACGCACGCTCAATCCCAACGCCACCATCGACGAAGGCCAGAAGGTCGGTCTCTACGTATCGGGCACCGCACGTCGCCCGATCCTCACGGTGTTCTCCAACCCCGTGATGGAACAGTCCGACGCCCTCTCCTACCTCGTGACGGGCAAGCCCCTGTCACAGGTCAAGGGTGGCGAAGGCAACATGGTAGGCGCCGCGGCCCAGGCACTCGGCTCCGCCGCGGGCGATCTGCTCGCCAAGAGCGTGGGCTCCAAGATCGGCATCGACGACATCGGCGTCAGCAACAACGATGCCCTGGGCGGAACCTCCGCATTCACCGTGGGCAAGTACCTCTCGCCGCGACTCTATCTGAGCTACGGCGTCGGCCTCTTCGATCCCGGCCAGGTCATCACCCTGCGCTACCTGTTCAGCCGCCGCTGGAACTTCGAGGCGCAGAACGCGACGGATTTCAGCCGCGCGAGCTTGAACTATCGGTTGGAGCGGTAGTCAAGCCAGCGTCTCGGGATCAGCGTGGACGTCGATTCTGCGACGATTGAATTTAAGTACCGCTCTCACAAGAGCCGAGCAAGTTCGTGCTGATTGCGCGAACTCGCCAAATGCAGGCCCACTTAGTAACGCCTACCGGCGGCGAGACATATTCCTACACGCGAAGATGGCGCCGCCCGCGGGTGTCTGCACTGACGAGCTGGTGAAATGACACCTCCGCACAACACGTGCAATCAAGGAGGAAACAACCATGCGCGATCTGACCCATGAAGAACTTGCCTGCGTGAGCGGCGGCCAGATGAATCGTGTCGAGTTCTGTATCGGGGCTACTTCGCTGCTCTTCGGTGGCGCGGGCGCTGTCATCGGCGGCTCGGGGACTTTCGGATTTGGGGCCGGGATCGGCTTTAGCGCTGGCTTTGGTGTGGGAAGTGCCGTGGGACAGATGGCCTGCTCCTCGTTCTTCGCCCCCTGAACATGGATCCTTGGTCCACACTCGTTATTACGGGAAGCATCATCGGCATCCTTGTCAAACATAACCTGGCGAGAAACCTAATTCTCGGACTTCTCGTTTGTATTTCTCTAGCCAGAATGTTTGGCCTGCTCACAACGAACTAAAAGCAACTTGCGACGGAACGCCATGGCGGCCAATCTCTACAGGCAGGAAGCCATTGTCAACCTGAAATCCTTGGATTTTGGTGTGCCAATGAGCCCCCCGAAGGTGCAAAGGATTGCGGCGAGATTGGCCGTCGGCGTCACTATTGCTCTCGTCGTGTGGCTATGTATCGGCTCCTATACGCGGCGTGTTGCGGTCAAGGGCGTCCTGGAGCCACGAAACGGAGTGATACACCTTCGCGCCCCCATGCCGGGCAAGGTCGTGAAGATCCACGTATCCCCCGGCACCAAGGTCAAGGCGGGAGCTACGCTCCTCACGCTGGCCGCAGATCAGACAACAGAACGACATGGTGACGAGGTTGCGGCGAAACTCAACCGACTGCTCGATGACCGACGTCGCCTCCGCATAGAAGCATCCAGTGTGGAAAGGTCCTTCAAGGAACAGGAACGCACCTTGACCGATGAACTCCACACAGCGCGATCGAGGTCCGCACGAATGGCGACCCAGCGCGACCTGCAGGTTCGGAAGATCGCGATCAAACAAGATCTTCTGGACAGGATGTCACCGCTACTGGCCAAGGGGTATGTGTCGTCGCTCCAATACAAGGAAAGGGAATCCGAGCGTTTGCAGGCCGAATCCGAACTCGAATCGATATCGGCACAATACGAAGACGCTCGACAAGCGGAGGCCAGCCTGGCGTCCCGCCTAAAACGTCTTTCCGACGAGCTCACGGAAAAACTCGGGCTGGTCAATGACCGATTGTCAAACGTGGAGCAGGCCATCCTGCAGACGGAGACCCAGCGCTCCCTGCTGGTCAATGCGCCAACCGACGGCGAAGTAACCAATATCTTCATCGCCGAAGGAAGCGGCGCATCTCCCTCAGAGACCTTGATCACTTTCATTCCGAGTGAGTCCGATCTCGTGGCGAGAGTTCTCGTCGACAGCCGCGCCATTGGCTTCATTAAGCGCGGAACACCCGTCGCCATTCGTTATCAGCCCTTCCCCTACGAAAAATTCGGACTGCATCACGGGCACGTTTCGAGAGTTCCCGGATCGGCGATCGAGGCGAACGCGATATCCGCCTCGCGAGACCTCGGTTCGACGGGAGCGGCCTATCGCGTCGACGTCGACCTGCCGCATCAGACCGTTAGCGTTTACGGCAAGGAGGAACCTCTCATGACAGGCATGGAAGTAACCGCGGATCTTCTACTTGACCGCCGAACGCTCATCGAATGGATGTTCGAACCGCTGATAGCGATGAACAAGCGCATGGACAGCCAGGCGTCGACGCCATGAATGCCGTGAACGAGTCGCCATCCAACACCTGGGGGCTTGCAAAGCGGCTGGGATTTGGCAAGCGAACACCCATCATCAGGCAGTCCGAGCAGAACGAATGCGGGCTGGCCTGCATCGCCATGATCCTCGGCCACCACGGTCAGCACGTGTCGCTACGCGACCTGCGCAAGCATTCGGACGTTTCGTCACGCGGCGCCAGCCTTAACGATCTCATGGACGTCGCGGGGGAACGCGGGTTACGTTGCCGGCCATTGCGTCTGGATTTGGCAGAGCTAGGGCAGCTTCAGACCCCATGCCTCCTCCATTGGCGGATGGATCACTTCGTCGTACTCATCAAGGTATCCGGCAAGCATGCGATCGTTCACGATCCCGCTGCCGGTCGCAGGAGCGTTCCCCTAGCCGAAGTGTCGCGACTCTTTACCGGCATTGCCATGGAAGCCGTGCCTGCCGACCACTTCATCAGTGCGCGCAAGAAGCCGGACATTCCTCTGGCATCGATGCTTCGCATGTTGAATGGCTACGCGTCGTCGCTGTGGTCCATTCTCGGGTTCTCGCTGGCACTGGAAGTGCTCGCCCTACTCATGCCACAACTCGTGCAGACCGTTGTGGATCAGGTGCTCGCCAACGGCGACTATGACCTGCTGACCCTCGTGGGAATCAGCTTCGTTCTCCTTACGCTCATTTCGTCGGCGGTTTCCGCCTGCCGGAGTTGGTCCGTGGCCTGGCTTCGCGCTCACGGAGGCATGCGCTGGACGGGTGTGCTGTTCGATCGCCTGCTTCGTCTCCAGCAGAACTACTTCGAACGTCGGCACGTGGGCGACGTCGTGTCCCGGCTCGATGCCGTTCATTCTATCCAGCAAGCCGTCACCAACCAGCTCGTGGGTGCGCTGATGGACGGTATGGTGGGTGTCGCCACGCTCGCATTGCTCCTCGTCTACAGTCCGATGCTCGCTGGCGTCGTGGTCTGCGGCACACTGGCCTACACGATCCTGCGACTCTCGATATACAGGCCTCTCCGCGAGGTTGGCATCGATCAGATCGAGGCGGCGGCCGCGCAACGAACCGATCTCGTCGAGTGCATTCGTGGCATTCGCACCATTCGCCTGAACAACAAGACCGCGATCAGGTCTGCGCTGCATGCCAATAAGACGGCGTCCGTCCAGGCACACCAGTTTCGAAGCGACAAGCTTGGCATTCTCTTCGAGGCAGTCGGCAGCATCCTCGCGGGTGTCCAACGGGTGATCGTTCTCTGGGTAGGCGCGTCCCTCGCGATGCGAGGTCAGATGACCGCCGGCATGCTCATGGCATTCTCGGCATACGCCGACCAGTTTTCCCATCGATCGAACGCCCTCATCGACTACATCATCCAGCTACGGTTGCTCAAGATACAGGGCGAGCGTGTTGCGGATGTCGTCCTGGCACCGGAAGAACCGCACATGCACGGGTCTTATCAGGGGCCGGAGCATGCGCCATCCCTACGATTCGACGACGTCAGTTACCGGTACTCGAGTAACTCACCCTGGATCCTCCGACATGCTTCCCTATCCATCGAGCCGGGCGAATGCATCGCCATCGTAGGAGCATCGGGCGCGGGGAAAACCACCGCGCTCCGTCTGTTGCTCGGCCTCATCGATCCTTGCGAGGGGAGCGTGCGCATCGGTGACATCGATCTCGCCCATCTTGGCAAATCGTCGTTCCGAGACCGCACCGGCATCGTCCTGCAGGACGATCATCTCTTTTCTGGGACGATCGCCGACAACATCTGTTTCTTCGACGCCTCGGCAAACATGGAAGACATCTACGCCGCAGCATCTCTTGCCAAGATACACGACGATATCTGCGCGATGCCTATGGGTTACCGCACCCTCGTCGGGGACATGGGCTCCGGGCTATCGGGCGGACAGAAACAACGCATCGTCCTGGCCCGCGCCCTTTACCGAAAGCCATCGGTATTGGTGCTGGACGAGGCCACAAGCCATCTCGACCTGATCACAGAAAGCGAAGTCGCGATCCAACTGAAAGAGTTGAAGATGACGCGCATCACCGTTGCGCATCGCCCAGAAACGGTTCGCGCGGCGGATCGTGTTGTCGCGCTGGTAGACGGTCGGTTTACTGAGATATCCCCCGCAATCGTTGCTTGATCAAAAAGGTAACGCGATCCCTGGCCGCGACTTGCGTAAAAGTGGAATGATTCTACTTTCGACGAGTCGAGATCCTTACTGACTGATTAGTCACACGAGCAATGATTGGAAAAATAAGCCATGTCGAAGCAATCGAAAATTAATCCAAATTGGGTCACGGAGTGGATCTCCTCCTGCGTGGTGATTGCGCTTGTTCTCGTCATCGGCTTTCACGTCGGCCAATACGACAGCATGGAGCACAACGCCCTCTCTTTCGTCACCGGAGGCGTGTGCTATTTGCTTTGCTGCATCGTTTCAATCCGATACTTTCGGCAAAAAAGGTAAATGCGGCCACGCAAGACGAGAGAGCCGCGGCGCATCACGAGCGCCCCGGCTCTGCCCACTGTCCGTCACTGAGCGCAGACCGTCGATGTCATTTCTTCAGAATCGCCTGGAATCCGTGGCCCCGTGGCTTTACGCGGACTCTTCCGCATGGACGGCCATCGGACTTTTCGGAACCGCGCTCTTCGGCTCTCGTTTTGTCGTTCAGTGGATCTGCTCCGAACGCTCAGGCCGCGTAGTCGTACCGCCTGTATTTTGGCATTTGAGCTTCTGGGGAAGTCTCATCTCGCTCTTGTACGCGCTACATCTCGACAAGCTACCGATCATTCTCGGCCAAGCCCTTCTCCCCGTCCTACATGGACGAAACCTGTGGCTTCTTCGCAAGCGATAAGCCCCCAATCAGGTTTGTCATGTTCGAACGAAGAGAAAATCTGACGAATTTTTTAGCCGAATACCCGCGAACGGCGAGGTAATGCCTGCCCGCAATCCATTCTTATATCGCTGATAATCACAACCGGTTTTCCGCAACATCAACTTCGCAAGGAGACAACATGAGAAATCTGACTTACTCTGAATGTAATTTCATCGCGGGCGGAACGCCTCCGCCGCAAGCTGGGCTAACCCGCGACGCCGCTATGGACCGTGCGCTCGGCAGCGTTGTGAACACCATTTTCAAACACACTGTGCCTGGGGCGCTCTATAGCGCAGTTTTTGGTTCCACTGAGGGTCTCTCGGCTGTAGCCGGTCGTGTTGCCGGGACTATTATGCGCCAGACCCCAGCGGGGTTGCTGTTGAGCACTTTGCCTCAACGATGAAGCCATGAGTTAAAGAGTGGCTTTGGCAATGCGGCGGCTTCGCCGCATTGCTCGTGTTTGGATTCGCTGCTGGCCACTATGACGATGTCGAGCACGATGGCGCTTTCTATTCCTTTGCTACAACCACTTATCTGGCAGTTTGTATAACGTTCCTTCGATACGCGGGAAACCGCTACCGGGTCCGCAGACGCAGCGCGAAAAGCCTCTGAGCCACACGCACCTGGGCCGACCTCGTCATGGGAAACGCGGCTTTCAACAATGAAACGCAGTCGCAAGGCCATACCCCTTCCCCTCGGAACCGGCTCGGGCGATGATCCCCAGGGGAGCTAGCCAGGGGAAAGGGGTAACGCATGTCGCAAGCGCAGGATCAGCAGCTCGAACGGCTGACGTTCTTTTCGGACGCCGTTTTCGCCATTGCCATCACCTTGCTGGTGATCGAGATTCACGTGCCGCATCCTGAGGACCTGAGCGACCGGGCGTGGTTGCTGGCGTTGCTTCAACTCACGCCGCACTTTGTCGGTTTCATCCTCAGCTTTATCGTCATCGGCGCGCTCTGGGCGGCCCATCATCGCGTATTCGGACTACTGCGCCATTACGATCCGTCCATCGTATGGCCGAATCTGTTCCTGCTCATGGTCGTCGCATTCATGCCGTTTTCCTCGGCTTTGATGAGCTCGCATCCCACCGAGCGCGTACCGGAATGGTTCTACACCGGCACGCTGCTGTTGGCAGGTCTGCTTCAGCACCGCCTGGTCAAGCGCGTTCTGCGTGCGCCGTATCTTCGGGAAGACGTGACCGATGAGGTGGTCGCCACGCTTCGGCGCCGGACGATGGCCTTGCCGCTGATGGCGTTGCTTTCGGGTGTCCTCGCTATCTGGTGGCCAGGTCCGAGCAACCTGCCCCTGATGCTCATGCCGTTGATGGTCATGCTCTTTGTGCGGATGACAAAGTCGCGTGCTGCGGGACCGATCGCCGAGACGGAGTGACGGCGCAGGCCGAGGGGAATTCGGCGAAGGGGATGCTCGTCGATCGCCTCCACGGCGCGTCGTGCGCGTGGAGGGCAGCAGGGCCGAAGGCCACGTCAAGCCAACGTCGTCAGCTCGATCGGTACGATCGCATCGCCACTGATGACCTGGGCCTGGCCGTCCTGCACCATGAACTGGATCTGCATCGTGCGCTGCGTGAGTGCGGCGAGCGCTTCGACAGTCGCCGGGGCGATATCGATGACGGATACGTTCTTCGTCCGGGCCACGGCCGCCGCGGTCTTCTTCCACCAGACTTCCGCGCTGCGGCCGCTGTAGCTGTAGACGATCACGCGCTTGGCGCGACCGGCGGCGCGGCGGATACGCTGCTCGTCAGGCTGTCCGATCTCGATCCATAGATCGACTTCGCCGGTGAGTTCCTTCCGCCAAAGGTCCGGCTCGTCGTCGGAACTGATGCCCTTGCCGAAGACCAGCGCCTCGTCCGCATTCAGCGCGAAGGCCAGCACGCGCACCATCATCCGGTCGTCGGTTTCCGACGGATGCTGGGCGATCGTCAGCGCGTGGGACTGGTAATAGTGCCGGTCCATGTCGCTGACCTGCAGGTCAGCCTTGAAGACCGTGGATTTGAGTGCCATGGGGAGTCGCCTGGGGTCGCTGCCGGCCGCAAAGCGTACACGAACGCGGCGACCAGCCGCCGGACGCGTCGTGCTCCGGCGTTACTGGGGCGCGTGCAACCGGTGCAGGAGTTCGGCTTCCGTCAGCGAAATGCCGCAGGTCTCCGCGATGTTCTGCGGGGACGCCCCTTGCCGAGCGAGGCGCTGCGCGAGGGCCAGCGCGCGATCGGAGGTCGCGCCGTGGTCGCCTGCCGCCGACAACGTCGGCGTACGGCGGACCTGGTCCTCGATATCGCCCAGGCGGTGATCGAGCCGGCGAAGCATGTTCGCCAGTACGTCCTCCGCGATGACAGGCTCCGGTGGGGCGGCAGCCGGCGGGACGGGCTGAGCTGAGGGTTCACTGCGTGGGGCCGCCGAGGCGCCACCACCCACGCGGCGGAACAGGAGCAGCAGCCCGACGAGGTTGAGGATCGCAAGAGCGATCAGCACGTATCCGATGGCGGCGTTCATGCAGGCGGGACTCCGTGAGGTCGCGGCACACGGTAACCCAATGCGCGCGGTTTTCGAAGCGGCGCAGGGCGTACCCCGCGTACGTCGCAGGGACCGGATCGATGACAGCGAGCGCGGCACGGCGAACCCGCGGACGACGCCATCGTCTGCGGGACCATCACCGCCGCCTGCTCAGGCGCGGCACAACTTCGGCACGTCGACGAGGGCGATGAAGCCGTCGTCGCGGGTGACGACGCCGCTGACGGGGTCGTCGCGCCGTTCGGCGCGACCGGGCGGTGGCGGCGCCACGTCGTCGGGATCGAAGGTGAGCATCTCGCCGATGACGTCGATGCGCATGCCGACCACCGTGCCACCTTCGTCGAAAACGATCACGCGGCGCGCGTCATCATCGTCAGCCTCGGTGGCAAGGTCGAGTCCAAAGCGACGACGACCGTCGAGCACCGGCACGATCTGCCCGCGCAGGTTCACGATGCCGAGCACGTCCTCGGGGGCGCCCGGCACGGGCGTGATGCCGCCGGGGCGAATCACCTCGCGCACACTGGCGAGTGATACCGCATAGCGCTGGCCCTTCAACGAGAAGCCGAGCCAGGCGCCGCGTCCATCATGGAGGGATGAGGTCATGGTCCCAACTCCTTTTCCAGCCATTCGATCAACGCCGTGGTACCTACCACGCCGCACTTCGGTTCAAGCGACATACCCGCCAGCCAGGGGCGGGTGGTCGCACCGTCACGCCACTGGATGGCGTCGGGAGATATGTCCACCGTCTCCTCGTCGACCACGCAGGCCAGCGCCCAGATGCGGTCGCGCAGGATCACGAGCGTCGTCACCGGTGCGCCCGCCATGTCCGGAGAGAGCACGGCCGCGAGATCGACTACCCGGGCTTCGCCACTGGGATGCCGCCAGCGGCCGAGGCAGATGGGGTTCGTGATGTTCGGCGGGGTCAACGGAGGCATCGGCAGCAGATGCGTCACGTCGTCCATGGGTACGGCGAGTTTCACGCCCGCCGCCACGCACAGCAGATAGCGGCAAGCCTTTTCCGCCGTGGCGACGCTGCCGCGCCACGGCTCGATCGCCACGACCTTGACGTCGGACGATGGCGCGGGTGCAGGCACGGCATGCGCAGCCGGCGTCAGCAGCTCCGCGAGGTAGTCGGCGACGAGCTGTTCGGCGTCGTGCATGGTACGCATCACGCGGCAGCGTCCGTCACAGACGCGGACGGAAGGGCCAGCAGTTCGTCGAGCAACTGGCGATACGCCAAGCCGCCACGGCGCGCGGCAGGCCACGACGCCAACGGCACGCCGGCCGCGCTGGCTTCTCGGATCTGCGTATCCGTCGGAATCACAACCTGGCTCACGGCATCGCCGTACTGCTCACGCAATTGCGCGAGGCACGCCCGAGATGCGTGCGTCCGGGCATCGTAAAGCGTCGGCACGATCGTGCGCGGCATGGGTTTGCCACGGGAGCGCTCGATCATCGACAGGCTGCGCAGCATCCGCTCGAGGCCGGCCAGCGCCAACGCTTCGGTCTGCGTCGGCACGAGCAGCCGGTCGCTCGCCGCCAGTGCATTGACCATCAGGACGCCCAGCGTGGGCGGGCAATCGAACAGTACATGGTCGAAATCGGGCGCGAGTTCAGCCAGCGCTTGCGTCAGCACAAGACCCATGCCCGGACGGGTACCGAGCTGACGATCGAGGGTAATCATGGCCGCCGATGCCGGTAGCACGCTGAGCCTGTCCCACTTCGTGCCGTGAACGAGCGTGCGCACGGGAAGCGGGTTGCCGCCCACGCCGAACAGGTCGTACACGCTGCCGTGTGCCCCGCCTTCCACGCCGATGTAGCCGGACAACGATGCGTGCGGGTCCATGTCGACCAGCAAGGTGCGTTGACCGGACTGCGCCAACAGGCTTCCAAGCGCCACCGTGGTGGTGGTTTTGCCCACGCCGCCCTTTTGATTGGATATCGCCCAGATGCGCATCAGTGCGCCTCCGCCGAGGGCGCGAATCGCGCGGCACCGGCCGTCGGAGCGGCGGCACCCCGGCTCGCTTCCGTCGACGACACGCTGCTCGCGGCGGCGGCATGCTGGCCGACCGGCGTCGCCGTGAGATCGACGCGGTCCGCATCGCTGTAGAACCGGGCCGGTGCGGCCTTGTCGCTCATGACCACGATGAGTACGCGACGATTGCGATTGCGACCGTCTTCGGTTGCGTTGTCTGCACTCGGCCGAAACTCGCCCCAGCCGATGATGCCTACCCGGTGCGGATCGACGCCCGACATCGTGAGTAGACGCGCGACGGTCGCCGCGCGCGCGGCCGACAGCTCCCAGTTGGAAGGGAACAGCGCCGTCGCAATCGGCGTGTTGTCGGTATAGCCCTCGATGCGCATCGCATTCGGGAACGGACCGAGAATGCCCGCCAGTTTGCGCAGCACATCTTCCGCAGGCGGCTGGAGCTTGGCAACGCCGACGGGAAACAAGATGTCCGTGCGCACTTCGATTTCGAGCCAGTCGGCTGTCTGCCGCACGTTGACGAGGTTCTTGTCGATCAACGGACGCATCGCCCGTTTCACTTCGTCCGAGATCTGGCTGAGGCTGGCGTCTTCGGTCTTGCCCACGCTGGTGTTCGCGGCCGTGGCAGTGTTGACGTTCGCCGCCTCCTGACGCTCCGTCGCTGCGCCTTCGTGCCCGGGAAGAGGCAGATTGCGCGGCGGGATGGGCACGTCGATCCGTGCGATGGGGGCCGCAGCCGGCGCACGCGACTGGTTCGGCAACGGTACTTGTGCCGCCGGTGTGGCTTCGCGAATCGGCTCGATCACCTTGCCGGTGCCGTTGAAGGCCTCGTTGATCGACTGCGCCATGACGCGGAATTTCGTTTCGTTCACGGCCGACACCGCGTACATCACCACGAACAGCGCGAGCAGCAACGTGATCAGATCGCCATAAGGGATCGCCCAGCGTTCGTGGTTGATGTGTTCTTCCTGGTGCCTGCGTTTCACGACAGGAAACCCTGCAGCTTGCTTTCGATATGGCGCGGGTTGTCACCCTGCGCAATGGAAACCAGACCCTCGACGAGGATCTCGCGCATCTGCGAACGCTGCCGCGCCAGGCCCTTCAGGCGCGACGCCATGGGCAGAGCCAGCAGATTGGCAAGGCCGATACCGTAGATCGTGGCCACGAAGGCCGCGGCGATGCCGTGGCCCAGCTTGCTCGGTTCGGCGAGGTTCTGCATCACGGACATGAGACCCATGACTGCACCGATGATACCCATCGTGGGGGAATAGGCGCCCGCATTCTCGTAGACCTTGGCCGCCTCGATGTCGGTGTGCTCGCGCGCGAGCACTTCCACTTCCAGCACCGAACGCATCGCATCCGGCTCCGTGCCGTCCACGAGCAGTTGCAGACCCTTGCGGATGAAGGGGTCGGTCTCGCGCTCGATCGAAGGCTCGAGGCCAAGAAGGCCCGTGCGACGCGAAATCTCGCTCCAGCCGACGATGCGGCTGACGAGGTTTTCCGATTCGATATCCGGTGGCCGATATACCCAGGGCAGCATGCTCCAGGCGCGTTTGAGGACCGCTCCGGGCGTCTGCACCAGCAGTGCCGCGAACGTACCGAGGAAAACGATGACGAAGGCGGCGGGATTCCACAGGGCGTCGAGGCTCGAGCCCTTGAGGATGGTACCCACGATGATGACCACGAAGGCCAGGATCGTACCGACGACGCTCACGAGATCCATGTCAGACAGCCATCCTCAGCGAGGGCAGCACCTGCCCACTGTCATCGGCAAGACCGGAGAGGTCGAGCACCAGCGAGATACGGCCATCGCCCGTGATGGTGGCGCCGGCGATACCCGGCACGTCCTTGAGGAACGGACCCAGCGGCTTGGCCATGACGTCCTCGCGGCCGAGCACTTCATCGACGAGGCAGCCGAGCGTCTGATGCCCGATCTGCACCACGACCACGTGGCCGCCCTTCCCCGCCGCGCCCGCCCAGCGACCGAGATCGACGAGCGGGAGGGCGCGCTGCCGATGCGCAGCAACGACACGGCCGTCGAGTTCCTGGATTTGCCCGGGAGCCAGCTCGAAGACTTCCGCCACATTGGAAAGCGGCAACGACAGCAGCCGATGGCCGACGCGCACCATGAGGACGCGCAGGATGGCGAGGGTAAGCGGAACGGAGAGACGCACCGTGCTGCCGTGACCCACGCGCGAATCGATGGACAACGTGCCGCCGAGTTCCACTATCTTGGTCTTGACGACGTCCATACCGACGCCGCGACCGGAGATGTCGGAGACCTGACTGGCCGTGGAGAAGCCGGGACGGAACACGATCTCGTAGCATTCGCGCTCGTCGAGACGCGCCGCCTGCTCCGCATCCATCAGCCCTTTTTCTACCGCCTTGCGACGAAGCACTTCGGGGTCCATGCCCTTGCCGTCGTCGGTCACGGTGATGACGATGCGGTCGCCGAACTGACCCGCAGCGAGGCGCACGGTACCGTTGCGTGGCTTGCCCTCGGCAGCGCGGACGTCGGGCATCTCGATGCCGTGATCCACCGCATTGCGCAGCAGGTGGACCAGCGGATCGGCGAGGGCCTCGACCACCGTACGATCGATGTCGGTCTCTTCGCCCTCGGTCACCAGTTCGATGTCCTTGCCGAGCTGGCGAGCCAGATCGCGGACGATGCGCGGGAAGCGCGAAAACAGTTTGCCGACCGGCTGCATACGCATGCGCAGCACGGCGTTCTGCAGGTCTTCGGCCACGCGCTCGAGTTCGCCGATGGCACGCTCCATCGGGTCGTTCGTGCCGCGCGGCGCAAGATTGGTGAGGCGGTTACGCACGAGGACGAGTTCGCCCGCGGCATCCACCAGCCCGTCGAGACGATGCGTATCGACGCGCACCGTGGTGTCGGCAGTGGACGCGGTGCGCTTTTCCGTCGGCGCTGCGGCGCGCGCCGCGGGAGCGGCGGGTGCCGGTTCCGCGGGTGTCGGCGGCGGAGCGGGTGCGGGTGCGGGTGCCGGCGCAGCAGCAATCACGGCAGCACCTGGGACGACACCCGGTGCCGCGGTACCGTGCAGACTATCGAGCAAGGCTTCGAATTCGTCGTCGCTGATCGCGTTCGGATCGGCAGTCGTCGCAGCAGGTGCGGCAGGAGCGGCGGGTGCCGGTGCCGGGTTCGGCGAGCTCGCAGCGCCTTCGGCACCGGGAGCACCGGTGCCGTAGAGGGAATCCAGCAGCGCTTCGAATTCGTCGTCGGAGATCGGGCCAGACGATGCCGGAGTAGGCTCGCGCTCATTGCGCGCCGCGTCGAGCATCGCCTCGAATTCGTCTTCGATGGGATCGTAGGCGCGCGAAGTGGGCGCCGCACTGACTGGCGCGGCGGTGGGTGGCGCCAGGGCCACCGGAGGGGCTGTGGCAGCGCGGCCGGGAATGAGCAGGCGGTCGAGCAACGAGCGCGGCGCAGCTTCAATTGGCAGGCCACCATCGGCGGCCCGCATCATGTCGTTGAGCAGATCGAGCGATTCCAGCAGCGCGTCCATGAAACCGGCATTGAGCACGATCGCGCCGTTGCGGGCTTCATTGAGCAGATCTTCGGCGCGATGGCACAGCTCCACCATCGGGTTCAGGCCAAGAAAGCCTGCACCGCCCTTCACCGTGTGGAACGCGCGGAACACCGCATTCAACAGGTCGACGTCGCCGGGCGAGGACTCGAGGTCCACGAGTTGTTCGCCCAGGCTTTCCAGCAGCTCGCGCGCCTCGATCAAAAAGACGTTGAGCAGCTCGTTGTCCAGCTCCACGCTCATAGGGCGCTCAGAAGCCGAATTCGCTGAGCAGGCGGTCCACTTCGTCCTGACTGACCTTTTCGGCAGCAGGCGCGGCACCACCGGCCAGCGTGCCGGTCAGGCGCACCAGCTCCACCAGCGACGATTCCACCTTGGCCATGAACGCTTCGACCTGCGCCACGCGCTGGCCGGAGAGATCCTGCCAGGACTGCGCCTCGACCATTTCGCCAAAGCCGATGTCGCAGCTCTGGGCGAAGTCGCCCACGCGCACGGCAAGCGCCGTGGCGCTGGTGGCGAAGGCGGGGTCGGCGTGATCGAGCACCAGCACCTCGTCGGCCTGGCGGGCGAGCGCCTGTGCCTGCGGGCGCAGCTTTTCGCTGAAATCGAGGGTGCGATGGGCAGCCTGGGCACTCATCTCGAGCACGTCGCGCAGGTGCTTGCGCGCATCGCTCATGTTGCCCGGCACACCATCGTGCGAGATGTCGGCGGCAAGCCGGCGCGCGGATTCGTGCAGGTCGCGGGCCAAGTGGCCCAGCGCCATGAAGAGGTGCTGTTCACGGCTGCGCAGGAGGCGATCGAGGGCCTCCTCGACCGAGGCGGGATCGTTCGCATCCAGCAGCTCGCGCAGTTCGGGCGCCACGTCGTGGCCAGGGGAAATCACGGTGTTCATGGTCGTTCCTTAGCCCGCGGCCGCGGCGAGTCGTTCGAAGATCTTGTCGAGTTTTTCCTTCAGCGTGACCGCCGTGAAGGGCTTGACGACGTAGCCGTTCACGCCGCTCTGTGCAGCCGCGATGATCTGATCGCGGTTGTTCTCCGCCGTCACCATCAGCACGGGCATGGCTTTCAGGGCGGCGTCGGCGCGAATGGCGCGGAGCAGGTCGATGCCGGTCATGTTCGGCATGTTCCAGTCCGTGACCACCAGGTCGAACGGCTGCGCGCGCAGCATCGCCAGCGCGGCATTACCGTCTTCGGCTTCCTGGATCAGGGTGTTGGTGAAGCCAAGCTCCACCAGCAGATTCCTGACGATGCGTCGCATGGTGGAAAAATCGTCCACCACGAGAATCTTCATGTTCTTGTCCAAAACGTTCTCTCCGCCTTGCTACCGCGTGTTCTTTTTCGGCGACGTCACTACGGGTGCCGTCACTGCTTGTCTTTCCAGCCCGACATGCGTGCGCGGAGTCGAATCAGGGCCTGGCCATGGATCTGGCATACCCGCGATTCGCTCACTCCCAACACCGCACCGATTTCCTTCAGGTTGAGTTCTTCGTCGTAGTACAGCGACATGACCAGCTTCTCGCGCTCGGGCAATCCGTCGATGGACTGCGCCAGTGCGCCACGCAGGCCTTCCTGCTCGAACGTACCTTCCGGACCGGCCGCGTCCGGGTCGACCACGTCGATCGCCGCGCCTTCGTCGCCTTCGGGCGCCGTCAGGCTCAACAACCGCGCGCTCGCCGCGTCCGCCAGGATCTGGTTGTATTCCATGGCGTCGATGCCCAGCCGCTTCATCACTTCCGCGTCTTCGGCGTCGCCACCCGTCTCGTTTTCGATCTGCCTCGTCACCTCCGCGACCTCGCGCAACTTCCGGTGGACGGAGCGCGGAGTCCAATCCGTCTTGCGCAGTTCGTCCAGCATGGCGCCACGTATGCGGATACCCGCATAGGTTTCGAAGCTGGCCGCGCGAGTCGGCGAGTAATTTCTTGCGGCCTCAAGCAGTCCGATCATTCCGGCCTGCATCAGGTCGTTTGCATCCACGCTTGGCGGCAGCCGGCCCATCAGGTGATAGGCGATTCGGCGCACCAGCGGCGCGTGGGTCTTTACCAGTTCATCCGCTGGGATGCGCGTGATCTCAAGGTATTCGGTCGCAACGCTCACAGTGGTAGCCCCCCCCCCTGATGGGACCGTTCGGCGAAGAAGCCAATACGGCCCTGTGCACGGGGTTCGGGTTCACCCCATGTATCGACCGACCTGGCCAAATTCTTGAATCCGACCGCCGACCGGCTGCTGGGCCAGGCATCGACCACCGCCGACTGGCGGCGGATCGCCTGGCGCAGGTACTCGTCGTGCGGAACCATGCCCATGAAATCCAAGGAAACATCGAGAAAACGATTGGTCACCCGGGACAGTTTCTCGAAGAGCTGGCGCCCCTCCTGGGCGTGGCGAACCATGTTCGCCACGATGCGGAAGCGGTTAACCGCGAACTCGCGGCTCATGACCTTGATGAGCGCGTAGGCGTCGGTGAGCGAGGCCGGCTCGTCGCAGACCACCACCACCACCTCGTCCGAGGCCGCAGCGAACATGGAGACGCTGTCCGAGATGCCCGCCGCCGTGTCGACGATCAGGTACTCCGGCGCCAGCGGGTATTCGTCGAATGCCCGGATCACCGCCGCGTGTTCGATGTTCGGCAGCTGCGCCATGCGACGCGCGCCCGACGTGGCGGGGATCACCTTGAGGCCGTGTGCGGCCTGCAGGATGAGGTCTTCGATGCCGCACTCCCCTTCCAGCATGTGACCCAGGTGCCGGGTCGGCTGCAGGCCGAGCAGGACGTCGACGTTCGCCATGGCGAGATCGGCGTCGAGTAGAAGGACGTCACGGCCGCCCATCGCGAGCGCCATGCCGAGGTTGACCGCCACCGTGGTCTTGCCCACGCCGCCCTTGCCGCCGGCAATCGCGATGCTGCGGGTGGGGCGGCGATCGGCGAGCCAGTGGAGCCCGGCGGCCTGGGTGGAATCGACGTGTGTGCTCATGAAGTAAGTCACTGCCGTGGGAGTCGGTTGCGGTTGAAGAGAAAGAGGGTCAAGCCAGGGCCGGCGCCACACCGCCGAAGCGGTCGGCGAGGATGGCGTCGTCGGGTTCGTCGCTGCGCTGCTTGACGAGCTGCGCAGCCAGGCAGACCAGCTTGCGCGCATCGGCGGACGCAATGTCCTCGGGCACGCGCTGGCCGTCGGTGGTGTAGTCCAGCGGCAGGCCGTGGCGGATCAGTGCGGACAGCGCGCCGCCGATCAGCGGCGCCTCGTCGAGCTTGGTGAGAATGGCGCTCTGCGGAGCCAGCGGCGCATAGGCGCGCACCGCGTTGTCGATGGCCTGCGCCTGCGCGTTGGCCGCCAGTACGAGACAGACGCGCAGATCCGAGGTCGCACGCAGCGTCTCGAACTGCTGCTGGAGCTTCGGATCGTTGCCCGCCAGCCCGGCCGTGTCGACCAGTACCGTGTTGCGGCCGCGCAGCTGGAGCAGCACGTTGCGCAGACTGTTGGCATCCTGCGCGTTGAACACGCGCACGCCGAGCAGGCGGCCATAGTGTTCGAGCTGTGCCCCGGCGCCGATGCGGTACTGATCCGTGCTGATGAGGGCAACGTTGGACGCGCCGTGACGCAGCACCGCGCGCGCGGCGAGCTTCGCGATGGTGGTGGTCTTGCCGACGCCGGTGGTACCGACCAGCGCGATGACGCCGCCGCCGACCGTGTCGAAATTCCGTCCGCTCGTACGGATGTTGCGCGAAAGAATGCCCAGCGGCAGATAACGCGCCTGCTCGGGCGTCATGCCCGGCGGCAGTTCCGCGCACAGCGCGCGAGCGACGTCGGCGTCGATGCCCAGCCGGGTCATCTCGCGCAGCACGCGGGCGCGCAGCGGCTGCTCGCGATCCATCTGGTTCCAGGCCAGCGTCGAGAGCTGCACTTCGAGCATCTCGCGCAGGTTGTTGATCTCGGCACGCACGCCGTTCACGGCGGCATCGTTATTGGGCGTGACGGTGGCGGCGCGCACCACGTCTGCGACGCTGGCGGCCAGCGCCGCGCTCGATTGACGCTGCGGAGCATTGGTGTTCGTCTGGCTGGCCGGTGCCCCGCCCTTCGCGGCACGTTCGACGGCCGCCGCGGTGGCGGCGCGGGCCTGATCGATGCGTGCGGCGCGCTCGGCGTCATCGCGCAGGGCGCGCAGCGGCGACTCGTCGCGCTTCGGCGCGTCGACACCGAAGCCGGCCTCGCGCACCAGTGCTTCGTCGTAATCCAGCGCAGCGATGATCTCGATGCCTTCATCCAGGCGGCGCGTCGACAGAATCACGGCGTCCGGGCCTTGTTCGTCCCTGACCTGGCGCATGGCCTGGCGCATGTCGGGAGCAACGAATCGTTTGATTTTCATGCGTTCGATCCTGTCTTTGTCCTGGCGCCTCTTTCCCAGGCGCCACCATGTTCGTTCGGTCCGCGCGCCTATTCTTCGCGCGGCGTCTCATTCCTATCGCCCGAGGGCCGTCACCAGCTTGACGCGACGGTTGTCCGGAACCTCGTTGTAGGCGAGTACATGCAGGTTTTGGGCCACATGCCGCGTGAAGCGCGACAACCACGGACGAAGTGCCGGCGAGACCAACAAAACGGCCGGTTCCCCCGCCGCTTCCTGACGCCGCGCGGCGTCCGCGACGCTCTGCTGGAGGCGATCCGCAAGACCCGGCTCGACGGCCGCGCCGGCAGGACCGCCACCCTGCAGGGACTGGAGCAGGATCTGCTCCAGTTCCGGCGCCAAAGTAATGACAGGTACTTCCGTCCCGAGGCCGGCGATTTCCTGCACGATCTGTCGGCCGAGGGTGACGCGCACCGCGGCGGCGAGGACGCCGGGATCCTGGCTCTGGCCTGCATGCTCCGCCAACGATTCGACGATGCCGCGGAAGTTGCGGATGGGTACCCGCTCCGCAAGCAGGTTCTGCAGCACCTTGACCACGGCGCCGAGCGACAGGCGCTTCGGTACGAGGTCTTCCACCAGCTTCGGCGTCTGCTGGGCGAGGCGGTCGAGCAACTGCTGCACGTCCTGGTGACCAATGAGCTCGTGCGCGTGGTTCTGCAGGATGTGCGAAAGATGGGTGGCGATCACCGTCGCCGGATCGACCACGGTATAGCCGAGCGTCTGCGCGTGCTCGCGCATGCCCGGCTCGATCCAGACCGCATCAAGGCCGAACGCGGGGTCGCGTGTGGCGATGCCGTTGATCGTGCCGTGTACGCGGCCCGGATCGATCGCCAGCATGCGCTCGGTGTGGATTTCCGCCTCGCCCATCGGCACGCCCATCAGGGAGATGCGGTAACCGTGCGGCGCCAAATCGAGGTTGTCGCGAATGTGCACCGACGGCACCAGGAAACCCAGTTCCTGCGAGAGCTTGCGGCGCACGGACTTGATCCGCGCCATCAGCTCGCCGCCCTGCGCCTTGTCCACCAGCGGAATCAGGCGATAGCCCACTTCCAGACCGATGGTGTCCACCTGGGCCACGTCTTCCCAGGACAACTCAAGCCGCTCGGCAGGCGGCGCGGATTCCAGTGCCAGCTCGGTACCCGGAGCCCCCGTCCCGGCGGCGACACCTGCCGCGGCGTCGAGCTGCGCGCGATTCAGTTTCCACGCCGCAAAGCCGGCGATGCCCGCCAGGATGAGGAACGGAATGTTGGGCATGCCCGGGATGAGACCCATCGTGCCGAGCACCGCCGCCGCGACACCGAGCGCCTTGGGCTGGCCGAAGAGCTGCCCCATCACGTGCTTGCCCATCTCCTGCGACTTGGAGACGCGCGTCACGATGACGGCCGTGGCGATCGAAAGCATGAGGCCGGGCACCTGCGCCACCAGGCCATCGCCGATAGTCAGCAGCGTGTAGGTGCGCGCGGCCTCGGCGGCGGAGAGGCCATGCTGCAGCATGCCGATGAAGAACCCGCCGATGATGTTGATCGCGAGGATCAGCATGCCGGCCGTGGCGTCGCCGCGTACGAATTTCGACGCACCGTCCATCGAACCGTAGAAGTCCGCTTCCTCGCGCACTTCCTGGCGGCGCTCGCGCGCCTGCTCCTGCGTCAACAGACCGGCATTGAGGTCGGCGTCGATCGCCATCTGCTTGCCGGGCATCGCGTCGAGGGTGAAGCGCGCCGTCACTTCGGACACGCGGGTCGCACCCTTGGTCACGACCACGAAGTTGATGATGGTGAGGATCGCAAAGACCACGAAGCCGACGGCGAAGTTGCCGCCGATGACGAACTCGCCGAAGGCCTCGATGACCTTGCCCGCGGCGCCCGGGCCATTGTGGCCGTGCAACAGCACCACGCGGGTCGAGGCAATGTTCAGCGCCAGGCGGAGCAACGTGGCGAACAGCACCACGGTGGGGAACGAGGCCAGTTCCAGCGGTCGCATCACGTACATCGTCGCCAGCAGGATCACCAGCGAGAGCGCGATGTTGAAGGTGAACAGCAGGTCGAGCATGAACGGCGGCAGGGGCAGCATCATCATGCCGAGCATGATCAGCATCGCCACCGGCGCCACGATGCCGCGGCGGCCGATCTGGCGGAACGTGCCCATGAGGTTGGTGGAGGCTGCCATCGTCAGTTGTCCATGCGGTAGGGACCCATCAATTCAGGGTCGATGTCCTGCTTCGGGAGGTCGGGCGGGAGATCGCCCATGGCGATCGCCTGCTTCAACCGGAACACATAGGCCAGGATCTGAGCCACGGCGATGTACAACGCCGACGGGATTTCCCGGCCGATCTCCGTCGTGTGATACAAGGCGCGTGCCAACGGCGGCGATTCCACCACCGGCACCTTCGCGCCACCCGCCACGTCGCGGATCTGCTGGGCGATCACATCCATGCCCTTGGCCACCACGCGCGGCGCTCCCATGCGGTCTTCGTCGTATTTCAGGGCTACGGCGAAGTGGGTCGGATTGGTCACGATCACGTCGGCCGTCGGCACGTCTTCCATCATTCGACGGCGCGCCATCTGATGCTGCATCTGACGGATTTTCGACTTCAGCTCCGGACTGCCCTCGTTTTCCTTGTGCTCGTCCTTCACTTCCTGCTTGGTCATCTTCATCTTTTTGGTGAAGCTGAACTTCTGCCAGGGCGCGTCCACCAGGGCGATGGCGCCGAGGGCGCAGGCGAAGACGAGGGAGGCATGCCCGAAGATGCCGAAGGCCTGGGCGATGCCGTTGCTCACCGGGCCGGTGCCTGCCGTGTACATCTCCTGCGTCGAACGGCGCAGGAACCAGGCCAGCGCACCGCCGATCAGCAGCAGCTTCAGCAAGGATTTGCCGAGTTCGACCAGCCCGTTCATCGAGACCAGTCGGGAAAACCCCTTGATCGGATCGAGCCGGTCGAACTTCGGGATGAGTGCCTGACCCGAGAAATTGAGCCCGCCCATCAACGCCGAGGCGGCGATTGCGGCGATCGCCGTCACGGCGAACACCGGGCCCAGCAGTTTCAAGGCTTCCAGCGCAGCCGCTGCCAGCGCGCGTGAGATGCCGTCGACCGCGAACAGGTCGTCGCGCGAATAGCGCAGCCCCACGTGCATGATGTTGGCCGCATGCACAGCCATCTGCTCGCGCGAGGCGATCATGGTGGTGACGCCCGAGAGCACCACGACCGCGGTGGAAAGGTCGCGCGAACGCGGGAGGTCGCCCTTCTCGCGGGCTTCGCGAAGGCGTTTGTCACTAGGGGCTTCGGTGCGGTCTTCCTTGTCGGTCTCGCTCATGGCGAGGACCTCCCGACGAGTTGACGCATGGCGTCCCACGCCTCGGTCTGCAGCGAATCGAACGCGCCCGGGAGCGCGCGCAACGCAAGCCAGACAGCCAGCAGGCCGAGACAGATCGTGATCGGAAAGCCGACCGCAAAGAGATTCATGGACGGAGCGGACCGGCTGATCGCACCGAAGCCCAGGTTGACCACCAGCGTCGCGGTCAACGCCGGCAAGGCCACGCGTACCGCGCCACCGAACAAGTGGCTGGCGAACTCGAGCACACCCCAAAGACCGTTGGTGCCGATGCCCTGCTCGCTCACCGGCAACGAGCGGAAGCTATCGGCCAGCAGCGCAATCAGCTGCAGGTGACCGTTCATGACCAGGAACAGGAGCGTCACCAGCATCGTGTAGAACTGGCTAAGCACGGGCGTGGTGCCGCCGACACCGGGATTCACGGTCTCGGCGAAGCCGAGGCTCATCGCCTGCGACACGAGCTGGCCGCCGAACGACACAGCTTCGAAGATCAGCTTGAGGATGAAACCGAGCGAGGCGCCAACCAGCACCTGCTGGGCGAGCGTCGCCACGCCCTCCGCCGAGAGCGGCCGGATATCGAGCGGCGCCAACGGCCCAAGCGCCATGGTCAGTAGCAGCGCCAGACCGAGGCGAATCCGCGCAGGAATCATGGTGGCACCCAGCACGGGCGCCACGAGCAGGAGACCCGAGATCCGCGCCAACGCCCAACACGCGCTGCCCACCCACCCTTCGAGCTGGCCGACGTCGATCGGCATCAACGTACCGCCTGGGGCAGGTTCTCGATCAAGGTACGCGTGAACTGCACCAGCGTGCGGAGCATCCACGGGCCAGCGATGATCATCACTAGGGCCATGGAGATCAGCTTCGGAATGAAGCTCAAGGTCTGCTCGTTGATCTGCGTAGCCGCCTGGACCATGCCGATGATGAGACCGACCGCGAGCGCGGTGAGCAGCAGCGGCGCGCCAATCAGCATCGCGATGTGCAGGGCCTGCTGGCCAAAGCCGATGACCGATTCCGGCGTCATTGGAAGAAGCTCCCCGCCAGCGTGCCGAGCAGCAGAGTCCACCCGTCGACCAGCACGAAGAGCATGATCTTGAACGGCAGAGAGATGATCATCGGCGAGACCATCATCATGCCCATCGACATCAGCACGGAGGCGACGACGAGATCGATGATGAGAAACGGAATGAACAGCAGGAAGCCCATCTGGAACGCCGTCTTGAGCTCGCTGGTGACGAACGCCGGCAGCGCCACGCGGTATGGCACCGCATCCTTGTCCGCATAGGGCTGCTCACCGGCGAGCCGGGTGAACAACTGCAGGTCGGGTTCGCGCGTCTGCTCGAGCATGAAGTGGCGGAACGGCGCGGCAGCCAGCGGCAGCGCGTCCTGCACGCTCATCTGCCCATCCATGTACGGCTTGACGCCTGCGTCGTACGCCTTGTTCATCACCGGCGTCATCACGAACAACGTGAGGAACAGCGACAGACCGAGCACTACCTGGTTCGGCGGGGTGCTGTTCGTACCCAGCGCCTGACGCAGGAAGCCCAGCACGATGATGATGCGGGTGAACGAAGTCATCATCAGCAGGATCGCGGGCAGCGCGGTCAACGCCGTCATCAGCGCCAGCATCTGGATCGACAGCGACCACGTCTGGCCGCCGTTGCCGGCCGGCTGCACGTTGAGCAACTGAATGCCCGGCGGCTCCGCGGCAAACGCAACCACGGGTGTTGCGAGCAACAGGATCAGGAACCACCAGGCGGAACGCAGGATCGCGCGCGAGCGGCGGGGGGCCGCGGGACTGGCAGACTTCATGGACGCTTCCACTGGTTAAGCACGTCGCGGAAGCCGCGAATGGCAGGCGACGACGGCGGCAGCACGTCCTCCGCGATCGGGGTGTCGAGCACGTGCAGCGTCCGCAGGCCACCGGTCGGCGAGGCGCCGACGAGCAACTGGGTACCGCCGACCTCGATCAACATGACCTTTTCCTTGATACCGACCGGCATCGATTCGATGACGCGAATCCGCCGACCGCCCGGACGCACCCTTGCCTGGGCGCGACGGCTCAGCCAGCCGACGAAGAAAATGAGCGCCACGACACCGAGCAGGCTGATCAGCACGCGGACGATTTCCGCGCCCGAGTCGACCGCGGGCGCAGCGGCGGGAGCCGCCAGCACGACGCACGGGAGAAGGGCTGCGACGAAGGCGGCGAACTTACGGCGCACGAGAATCACCGCAGCTTGCGGACGCGCTCGGCCGGGCTGATCACATCGGTCAGCCGGATACCGAATTTCTCGTTGATGACGACTACTTCGCCGTGCGCGACGAGGGTGCCGTTCACGAACACGTCGAGCGGCTCGCCCGCGGCGCGGTCCAGTTCCACCACCGACCCCTGGTTCAGCTGGAGCAGGTTGCGAATGCTGATCTTGGTGCGGCCCACTTCCATGGCCATGGTGACGGGCACATCGAGGATGACGTCGAGATTGACCTCACTGCCGAGGCCCATGGTGGCGGCGATAGACGCCTCGGCACCGTTGTCGAGTTCTTCGTGGATGGTGGGTTCGTTCATGGCCGTTCCGTGTAAGAGAGGGTATGCCGGGTTGCTATCCCCTTGAAGCAAGCGGCGTGCCACGATGTCTGCGCGGCGTGAATCGCACGTTTCTGCGCTGGATCAGTCACTTGGACGCCGGGGCGAGGTCGGGAACGGAAGGTGACGCAGGAGGGCAGACGGAAACCTGACGCTCGACGGCAGTTAGTCACCACGACGGGGCATTGACGCGTCACATGGCGGAGAGCTCGCCGCCCGCAACGAACAACGGATGCATTGCGACGTAAGCGTGCCGACTGAGGACAGAATGGGCCGAAAAAAAACGGTTCTTCGCTGAATTCCGGGGCTCTGTCTGGATACGTCGGTTCGTTCGCCGAAGCGTGACTGCATATGTCCGGCGGTTGGCGGGGCTGTTGGCTCGGACGGAGAGGCCTGAGCCTTCGGTGTCCCCCTCGCTGCTCAGACAGGTCCTCCGCGCTCGCAAAGGATGGCCGCTGGCGCGGCCCATGTACCTAGTGGCCTTCGGCCGCTCTCTTGTGCGGAAACTCGCATCGAGGGGGACACCGAAGACTCTCACGATGACTGAGGTCGCGTGTCGGGAGAGCCGCAGACGCAGCTGCGAGCCCCATACGTCGTGCCTGCGAAAGCAGAGGAATCCAGCGACTCCACGCGAACGATCACGAAGGCAAGCCACCCGGCCCGCCGGAGCTATCAACGGGCAGCGTTTTTCTTGAAGAAGATAGCGGTTGCCACCCCTACCATCGTTAATGCAATGGCGCCAATGAGCCAGAAAACGACATCATGCTCGAGATTTTGATAAAGACCGTCTTCGTAGCTGGCAATTTGGGCAATCAAGAACACGGACATGCACGCTATCCATTCTTTGATCCATGAAGGCCGGCTCTGCTGCTTAGAGGTTGCTCCAGAGGCAATCATCACGGGTGCCCACGCATGATCCATGGTTGAACAATCATCGGATCAACGATGTGATCGTTCAGGTAAGTGCCAATGCTGTACCCGACACCCCAGCCAAACATGCCTACGGCACCGACTGCTCCGCCTCTTGCGGCACCTGCTGCCGTACCCTCCAGAATTGCGCCAGCGACGCTGCCGAAAGCAGCTCCCTTCTCTATCTTGTCAGCCAGATAATCACTGAGTGGCGGGCGCCCGCCAGCAACGTATCGAGACTCTTCAAGTGTCAATTTGCGCATCATCATCTCCGAGTGAATTCTCTACCGCTTGTAGAGCGGGAGAAAGCTACGGAGGCTCGTGAGCTATGTATGTAAGGGGTGGGCCGCTTGTACTGTAGTACTTGGCTCTAGGCATTATTTGTCGGCGCTGTACCGCAGTCGACCGCGGCACAGGGGCTCAAGCCGGCTCGGTCACCGGCTGGACTGGAACTGGCGTGGAGCGCGGGGCGCTACGACGCAGCAGCGATTCGAACTGGATCGCCTTGTTGCCGCTGGAGTTCGCCATGCGACCACGGAAAACCGGTACGTCCTCGGCAAAGATGGTGGCCGTCTCGGGGAGACTGATCGGAATCACGTCACCCTTGCGCAGGTGCAGGAAGTCGCGGATCGTCAGTCGGGCTTCCGCGAGCATGGCCGTGACTTCGACTTCCGCATCGAGGATTTCCTCATGGAGGTTCTGGATCCAGCGATCGTCGCGCTCGGCACGGTCGCTCTGCACGCCGGCATCGAGCAATTCGCGGATCGGCTCGACCATCGAATACGGCAGCGTCAGATGGACTTCGCCGCCACCGCCATCCAGTTCGATATGGAAACGCGAGACCACCACGGTTTCCGTGGGGCTCACGATGTTCGCGAACTGCGGGTTGATCTCGGAGTTCAAGAACTCGAAGTGCATCTTCAGGACCGGTGCCCAGGCCTCGGCCATCGCACCGAAGGCTTCCTGCAGCACGATCTGGATCACGCGGTTTTCGGTCGGGGTGAAGTCACGGCCCTCGATACGGGCGTGGTATCGGCCGTCGCCGCCGAAGAAGTTGTCGATCACGGTGAAGACCAGACGCGGTTCGAACACCATCAGCGCAGTACCGCGCAGCGGCTTGATCCGAATGAGATTCAGATTGCTCGGGACCGCCAGCGAGTGCACGTACTCGTTGAACTTGGTCATCTTCACGCCGAGCACCGACACTTCGCACGACTTTCTCAACACATTGAAGAGATTCGCGCGGAAATACCGGGCAAAACGATCGTTGACCATCTCCAGCGTGGGCAGGCGACCGCGAACGATGCGGTCCTGCTGGGTGAAGTCGTAATCGAGGATGCCACCGGGCGGCGGTAGCTCGACCTCGGTCTCGACCGCGCCACCTTCCACTCCTGCGAGCAGGGCGTCGATTTCTTCCTGGGTGAGGATGTCGCTCATGGCCGAGTGATTCCCGTCACTGCATGATGAAGCTGGTGAAATAGACCGCATCCACACCGGGGCGGCCGATCTTTTCCTTCAGTACCCGCTGGATCTCCGCGAGCGCCGCAGCCTGCAGCTTCTGCTTGCCCTTCACGTCGGACAGGCTCTTCACGTCCTGCGCCGAGAACAGCATCAGCAGTGCATTGCGGATTTCCGGATCGGCTTCCTTCGCCGCGGCGATGGCTTCCGGGTCGTGCGACATGACGTTCACGCCGATCTGCAGAAAGCGCAGGGCATTCTCGTCCTGGAAGTTGACGACGAAGGCGGGATCGAGCTGGAGATACAACGCCGGCTTGGACTTCGCCGCTTCAGCGGCGTTCTCCGCACCCTTGGCGTGACCGCCTTTGAGCATGACCCAGGCGCCCGCGCCACCCGCAGCGAGGACCACCAGCGCGCCGATGATGAGCAGCAGGCCTTTCTTCTTTTTCTTGGGTGCCTGTTCGGTCACTTCGTCGGGTACAGCAGCCATGCGGGGAAAACCTCTTGCCTGTCGAATGGAATGGGCCCGGGCGACTCGGCGCCTGGGCCTCGTGAATCGTATTGCAAACCGCGTGCCATGCTCACCGAGAGACAGGAGCGCGCCACAGCGCGGTTGGCGCCCCCCGGCCCGAAGGACTGGCGGTCGAAAATTTGACGACCGACGGTTTTACGTCAGGCAAACGTCAGGCGATCTCGTCCAGAAGGCTGCGGCTTACGGAGGAAACGGCGACTGTCTCTGCGGCGCCGGATGCGCCCGACTCTGCGCCCTGCCCCTGCGAACCGTCGCTGCGCCCATCCGCAGCTTCGCCGCCCTGACGCTGCCCCACGTCCGCCTGCCCCAGGGAGAGGCCATGATGGGCGAGCATGCTGTCCAATTGCGAAAGCGTCTGCTGCACGGCGTGCACCGCCGCAGGATGCTGCGCCAGAATCGCCACGTTGACCTTGCCCGCGTCGAGGTGGACGCGAACGTCCATGCTGCCCAGCTCCTCCGGATGCAGCTTGATGCGTGCTTCCTTGATCTGACCGGAGCCCATCCAGGCAATCTGTTCGCCGAGTTCCTGTGCGAACTGCGGCGTAGTCGCCGCCTGAGTAGCCTGCACCTGCATCACCGGCGCGGCGTTACCCAGCTCAGGGGTATGCATCAGCGGCATCGGGCTATTGGCAGCGTCGACGACGGGGCCATTGTCGTCCTTCGTCGATGCTGCCGCACCGCCTTGCGTCGCCAGCAACGCCGCGAACGACGGCGGCACCACACCCGCAGCCGCACCCGCGACACCCACAGCCGGAAGGGTCGTCTTGTCGAGTAGCGCGGCGGTCGCGTCCGGCACGACGGTACCGGCGGCATCGCCGCCCGCGCCGAGCGCGCCAGCCAACGGCGCGGCAGCGCGAGGCATGCCGAGCGCGGCGCCCGCCTGTTTCGTGACGCCCAGGGCGGCAGCGGCCACGTCGACCGCTTTCGCCGGCACGCCGATCAATGAAAGCATCGTCGCCGCGATGGACGGATCGTCTACAGCGGACGCTTCCTTATCCGAAGGCTTTGCGTCGGGTTCCTTGTCCACCTTGGCATTGGCGGCCGCCGAAGCCGGCGCTGCCGGGGTTGCCTTGGCGTCCTGCGCGTCACGCGCCTGGTCTCGCGGCGCGTGCGCGTCTGCATGGGCCGCATCCAACGCTGCGTCGAAACGCTTCGTGGAGGCGCCGCCCTCCTGCTCGCGACCGGCCGCGGTCGGCGTCGCAGCAGCGGCAGGAGCCGGCGGGCGGGCGATGTTGAGAGCAAGCGTGGCGTTGTTCATGCGATGTACCCGTTCAATGCGTGCATGGGGATGAGGTGGCCGGTCGGACACATCAAGCGTCGCTTCGCGTCGGACGACGGTGCTGCGAACGTTCGTCGGCCTGTTCCTGTTCGCGGCGATCCTGGCTCTTGCGTTCCTGCTCGCGGTATTTCGTGGTGACCGAATCCAGTGCCTTGGCGCGGCCGCGGGCCGCGGTCCAGTCCTCGCGAGCGCGTTCGAGCGCACGCTCGCGGCGCTGTACCTCGCCCAGCTGCTGCACGATCGCCATATCGATCTTTTGCAGGAACTGCTGCCGGTTGAGCAACGCGCTTACGCCAATGCCACTCGGCATCTCGGCGTATTCGTTGCGGTAGCGACGCAACTCCACCAGCTGGTGTTCTGCATCCGCAAGCGCGCGCTGCTGTGTCGCGAGCGCTCGGGTGGCGTCCTCGGCCTTCTCGGCTGCGAGGTTCACGACAGGTTGAAGGCGGTCGGCGCGGGAGGGCATCAGTTCACCTGAGTGACGTCGGCGAGACCGGCTTGAGCCTCTTCGAGGTTGACCGGCACATCGGTTTCCTGCTGCAGGAAGGCCGACAGTTTCGGATAGAGCGCGATGGCCTCGTCGGTGCGCGGATCGCTACCCTTCTGATAGGCGCCCACGGCGATGAGATCGCGCTGCTGGCGATACGCCGAATAGACCTGACGGAAACGCTGCGCGGAACGCATGTGCTCCTTCGTGACCACCGCGGGCATCACGCGGCTGATCGACGCCTCGACATCGATCGCCGGGTAATGACCCGCTTCAGCCATGTCGCGCGAAAGCACGATATGGCCGTCGAGAATGGCGCGTGCGGAGTCGGCGATGGGATCGTGACGATAATCGTCGCCTTCGGTCAGCACGGTATAGAACGCGGTGATGGAACCGCGGCCCTCGGCATCGTTGCCCGCACGTTCGACCAGCGCCGGCAGCATCGCGAACACCGACGGCGGGTAACCCTTCGTGGCCGGCGGCTCGCCGATGGCGAGCGCGATCTCACGCTGTGCCTGGGCGTAACGCGTCAGGGAATCCATGAGCAACAGCACTCGCTTGCCCTGATCGCGGAAATGTTCGGCGACCGCCGTGGCCACCTGCGCACCGCGCAGGCGCGACAACGGCGGCGCATCGGCGGGGGCAGCCACTACCACGGCACGGCGACGACCTTCCTCGCCCAGCGTGTGGTCGACGAATTCCTTCACTTCTCGGCCGCGCTCGCCGATCAGACCGACGACTACCACGTCCGCATTGGTGAAGCGCGTCATCATGCCCATCAGCGTCGACTTACCGACGCCCGAGCCGGCGAACAGGCCGATGCGCTGACCGCGGCCAACGGTCAGCAGTGCGTTGATCGCGCGCACGCCGGTATCCAATGGCGTATCGATCGGCTGGCGCAGCATGGGATTGATCGGCTCGCGGCGCAGCGGCGTGCGCTCGCGCGCGAGCAACGGCCCCTGCCCATCCAGTGGCGCGCCATCGGAGCCGATCACGCGACCGAGCAGCGAATCGCCGACCGGTACACCGGACACCGCAGCCACGGGTATGACGCGGGCATTGGGCAGCACACCATGCATCTCGCCCGTCGGCATGAGCAGCAGCCGGCCATCGGAGAAACCGACGACTTCCGTTTCCAATTGCTTGCCGTCAGCGCCCGCGACCATGCAGCGAGCGCCCACAGGCGCCTCGCAGCCCACGGCTTCCAGCGTCAACCCGACCACGCGGCGCAACTTGCCTTCGGCCTGCAACGGGCGAACGTGCTCTGCGCTTGCGCGCTGTGCCGCCAACGTCTCGCGCCAGCGCGCATGCCGAGCGGCAACGTGTTGATCCCCGCTCACGGTGATTCCGCGCCGTCGCCAGAATCGGCGGAAAACTGGCCTTGCAGGAGTCCGTCGATCACGGCCGCAAGCCGGGTACGCACGCGCCCGTCGAGGCGCGAATGCTCGCTCTCCAGGCGCACGTCGCCGCGCTCCAGCGTCGCATCGTCCACGACCGTGCCTTCGTGATCCAGCGACGAACGATGTTCCCGCACGATGGCGGCGTCAGCCGGGTGCAAATGAATCTTCAAGTGATTCGACGCGGCCGGCAGGACGTCCACGGCCTGCCGCACGACCTCGGTGATCGTCTCGGGACGCGTGGCGATCTCGAAACCCAACACGCGCTCGGCGATGACCGTCGCCAGCGCGACGAGGTCGCCCGCGACGTCGTCATCGAGATCTTTGAAAGGACGCTCCACCGCGGCGAACAAGGCATCGAGCCGGGCGACCTGCGCTTCCAGCTCGCGCTTGGCCATCGCCCTGCCCTCGCTGAGGCCGGCATGAAAGCCTTCCTCACGAGCCTGACGTTCGATCGCCTCGATCTCGGCGACCGTGGGCCGCTGCGGGCCTTCGTCGACCGCCTCTTCCGCTTCGCGAACATCGGGCGCGCCGACGACGGGAAGCTCCCAACGCTCGAAGTTGGCGACCCGCTCGCGGGTGAGGATGGAAGTCAGGCTCATCAGACGAATTCTTCGCCGCCGCCCGCCAGGTTGATCTGCCCGGCGTCAGCAAGACGCCGCGCGGTGGCGAGCACTTCCTTCTGTGCCGCGTCCACCTCGGAAAGGCGAACCGGGCCCTTGACCTCGAGGTCGTCGCGCAGCATGTCGGCGGCGCGCTTGGACATGTTGGCGAAAATCTTCTCGCGAATGGCGGTTTCGGCCCCCTTGAGGGCGGTGATGAGCCGAGCTGAGGGTACTTCGCGCAACAGAGTCTGCATGCTGCGATCGTCGAGTTCGGCCAGGTCGTCGAAGACGAACATCAGCTCCTCGATGCGCTCGCCGAGGCCGGAGTCGATGCCGCGGATGGACGCCATCAGCTCGGCTTCGCGCGCCGTCTCCATCGCGTTGAGGATATCGGCCGCGGCTTTGAGGCCACCCACGTTTGCAGACTTGAGCTTGGTCGAATTGCCGGAGAACTGACGCTCCATGATTTCGTCGAGCTCGTTGAGCGCATGCGGCTGCACGCCGTCGAGCGTGGCGATACGCATGACCACGTCGCTGCGCGTACGGGCCGGCAGGTAGCCGATGACCTCGGCGGCCTGATCGGCCTCCAGGTGAGCCATGACCAGCGCGATGATCTGCGGATGTTCCTGGCCGATCATCTCGGCGATGGCGCGGCTCTCCATCCACTTGAGCGATTCGAGGCCCTTGCTGCTGCGGCCCAGGAGAATGCGATCGATCAGACCGCCCGCCTTGTTTTCACCCAGTGCATTGACGAGGATGCGGCGGATGTAATCCTCGGTACCCACACCGATCGACGTATGCTGACCCACGTCTTCCTGCAGCTTGGTCAACACATGGTCGACCTGCTCGCGGGTGACGTTCTTCAGTGCGGCCATGGCCGTACCGACGGCCTGCACGTCGCGTGCGCCAAGGTGCTTCAGAATCGACGCTGCATCTTCCTCACCCAGCGTGAGGAGCAGGATCGCCGCCTTCTGTGCGCCCGTCAGGGCCTCTTTCTGCTCAGCTGCCATCGTCGGATACCCAGCTCTTCACGACTTGAGCCATCTGTTTCGGATTTTCGGCAGCCATGCGCTTGGCAAGGCCGACCTTTTGTTCGTAGGCGAGCAGCGCGGGGGAACCGAGCTGGGCCTGGGACGAGGTACTGACACGATCGGGCGTCATGTCGTCGTCATCGACCATGACCGACACCGTGGGCATCGGCCCGGCGAGCGCGACGTTGTTCATGACCACCGGCGCCGGCTTCAGCAGCCCCTTCAGAATCGGACGCAGGACGAAGAAACCGACGATGAGCGCGATCATGACACCAAGCCCCTGCTTGATCAGATCAAGCATGCCCGGCCGCTCCCAGAAGGGTGTGCTCTGCGGCGCATCTTCGGCGAGCGTGCCATGGAACGGTTCGTTGATGACGCTGACGCTGTCGCCGCGCGTGGCGCTGAAGCCGACCGCATTCTTGGTGAGCTCGGTAAGGCGGGCCAGTTCCTCGGTGGTAAACGGCACGCTCTTCGTCTTGCCGTCCTTGTCGGGAACCTGCTTGTTGTCGACCACCACGGCCACCGACAGACGAGCGACCTTCCCCGCCGGATCGGTGACGTGGCTCACCGTGCGATCGAGTTCGTAGTTACGCGTGGCGCTTTGCGTCTGCTGCGTCGGCGATTGCGCGCCCTGCGTGCTGGCGGTCTGCGCGCCGGTCTTGCCACCCGCAGCGGGATTCGCCGCCGTAGCGTTGGCACCCGTGTTCGGCGGCTGATTGCTCAGCGCGCCGGGCACACCGCCGTTGTTCGCCGCATCGGTGCGCGTATCGCTACTGGTCTGCTCGCTGCGCAGCGCAGGGTTGTCGTGGTTGAAGGTTTCGCTGGCCTTTTCGGTCTGCGAGAAATCCAGATCGGCGAACACCTGTGCGCGCACCTTGCCGGCGCCAACGAGCGGCGTGAGCAGGTCTTCGACGCGCTGCGTGTACGTCGCTTCGATGCGATTGGACAGGCGAAGGCGGCTGTCGCCGATCGCGGAAGCACTGTCCGGATCGCTGACAGTGAGCAGATTGCCCGCCTGGTCGATGACCGAGACCTGGCGCGTGTCCAGGTCGGGCACGCTGGCGGCCACGAGATGGACGATGGCGGCCACCTGGCCCTGGTCGAGCTGGCGACCGGGATACAGCGTGACGACGACCGAGGCGCTGGCCGGCTTGTTGTCGCGGATGAAGGCCGACGGCTTGGGCAGCGCGAGATGGACGCGGGCGGCACGCACGGACTGCAGCCCGGCGATCGTGTTGGACAGATCGCTTTCGAGCATCGACTGGTAGCGCGAGCGCTCGGCCATGTCGCTCATGCCGAACGGCGAATCCGCCTGCGGCATGGCGCTGGCGGCGCTGCCCTGCGGCAGCCCTTGTCCTGCGAGCTTCAAGCGGATACCGGCGACATCGGCAGCGGGCACGAAGATGGAGCTGCCATCGGCGCTCAAGGTGTAAGGCGTATTCCCAGCCTGCAACGCCTGGGTGACGGCGGCGGCGTCTTTCTGTTCGAGGCCACCGTAGAGCAGGCCGTAGTTCGGCGCACGCGACCACATGACCGCAGCGATGCCGATAGCCACGGCGGCAGCAATGCCTGCCAGCAGGAGAATCTGTCGTACAGCGGGGGTCTGCGCGAGCGACTTCAACGAGTCCATGCGCGACGCATTGCTGTCCGTGGTGGCTACGCCGTTATCTGCCATGGTTCGACTCGAATCCTGTCATTGCGTGCATGTCGCGTCAGATCGACATGTTCATGATTTCTTTGTACGCATCGACCATCTTGTTGCGCACCTCGGTCATGGCGCGGAACGAAAGATCGGCCTTCTGCCCCTGGATCATCACCTGCGCCAGATCGATGCCCGGATCGCCACGCTCGAAAGCCGCCGACATCTTCGCGGCCTTGTCCTGCGTCTTCGCCACACCCTCGATCGACTGCTTGAGCAGATCGCCGAACTCCCCCTTGGCCGCCGGAGCCGCCTCGCCCACACCGCGCAGGGCGGGCATCTCGGTTTGCGCGCTGATGCGGCGCATCTGGAGCAGGAGGCTGTTGACGTCGATCGTGGTCATGACGGTTTTCCAACGCGGGAACGGGTTTGCGACACCCGATGCACGACCTGTGCCAACTCGTCGACGATCAGCCGGCCTGCACCGTCTCGGACAAACCGTACTTGCGCAGCTTCTCCACCAGCGTGGTGCGCTGGACGCGAAGCAGCTTCGCTGCATGAGCCACCACGCCGTTCGCGGAGTTGAGCGCCTGGCGGATCAGCCCGATTTCGATACCGGCGAGGTGATCCTTCAGATCCAGGCCACCCTGCGGCAGCACGGACGGATCGCCTTCGCTGGCGAACGAGAACGACTCGGTGACTTCCGGCTCCGCTTCCATCATCGCGATGAGGGCGGCACCGGAGACTTCTTCCACCGGCAGCGCGCCGCGGTATTTTTCCGGCAGATCCGGCGCACGCACCTCGCCCTGCGGCATGAGGATGGCCATGCGCTCGACCAGGTTGGACAGTTCGCGCACGTTGCCCGGCCAGCCGTAGCGGCAGAGTGCGCCCATGGCGCTGGGCGAGAAGCGGACGGACGACAGCCCGCGCTGCACGAGACGCTGGTTGAACTCGGAGATCAGGGCCGGCAGGTCTTCGAGGCGCTGACGCAGCGGCGGCATTTCCAGCGGGAACACACTGAGGCGGTAGAACAGGTCTTCACGGAAGCCGCCGCGCTCGATGGCGCTCTCGAGATCACGATGGGTCGCGGCGATGATGCGCACGTCGCAGCGCTGCGGACGATTGCCACCCACGCGCTCGAACACGCGTTCCTGCAGCACGCGAAGCAGCTTCACCTGCATGGGCAGGCTCATGTCGCCGATTTCGTCGAGGAACAGCGTGCCGCCCTCGGCCATCTCGAAGCGGCCCTTGCGGGTGCTGATCGCGCCGGTGAAGGCCCCCTTCTCGTGACCGAACAGCTCGCTTTCGAGCAGTTCGGCAGGAATCGCGCCACAGTTGATCGCGACGAACGGCTTGTCGCGGCGCGGCGAGCAGTCATGGATGGTGCGAGCGACCAGTTCCTTGCCGCTGCCGGATTCGCCGAGCACCAGCACGCTCGAGTCGAACGGTGCGACCTGACGGATCAGGGCGTTCACGCGCTGCATCGGGCCAGACTGACCCACGAAGCGGCGGTTGGAATGCGCCGGCTCCATGCGCGACTGCAGCGTGCGCAGGGCTTCCGACAGGCGCTCGTAGCGCAACGGAATGTCAACCAGTTCCACGTTGTTGGTGCGGGTGTCGTCGGCGATCAGCGCCGTGGCGAGCGGGGAGTCCGCGGCCACCAGCATCGGCAGGTTGCGTCCGCCGCGACCCAGAGCCGCGAGGTGGCTTTCCAACTCATTCTCGTCTTCGACATTGCCGACATAGACACCACGCCAGCCTTCGACACCCTCGACCGCCTGCGCACCGCGGGCCAGTACCGGGCGATAGCCCAGGAAGGCCAGCGCGGAGACGACATTGTCGGCACGGGAGCTGTCGGATTCGACGACGAGAAAGTGGGAAGACTTCACGTGGATACCTCGCTTGGCGTGTGTTTCGAAGGTCATCGAGGAATTCGCGATGGAATCCCGTCGGCCTCGTTGCAAGGTATCAATCAAGGAGCGTGCCAACGCCGGAATTCCGACGCATGCCGGAGGAAATTGACGTGGCGGCGGGTTGCGGCGCGGCGTGGGCAAAGCCGGCAAGGAAGTGGCCGGACGCCGTCGGAGCGCGCTGAGCGTCAAGGATGACGACGCGTGTTCAAAATGTGACGCTGGGCGCCACGCGACGTTCCAACGTCACGTGACGTAAAAGGTCACATGGGCTCGGAGGCGCCTTCCGCGGGCCGTCCGAGCGCCCTGGCCTCGGCGACCTGGCGCCGATGCTGGCGGAAAACGAGGCGTTCGATGCCGTCCCGGACCGCCTCGGAGAGCCCTTCGAAGCCCACGAAACCCTTCCCGTCCACCGGCCCGGGCAGGCGAAGGCCGGGCAACTCCAGAGGCAAAGCCCGGCATACGTCGAAATGGATCTTGAGCAGAACCGGCTCGCCCACCGGCGGCAGCGCCGCCCAGGACAGCACGGCACCCGCGGCATTGAAACGCAGGGGCACCCGCGGCGGCAGGCCGGACTGCGGAAGCAAGAGACGGTTCACGATCTCCATAAGGACGTTGAGCTTCGCATCGAGGCGAGCCACTTCCTGAGTCAGCGGGCTATCGTCCTCGACGCTGTCGCTGCGCCGGTCCATGAGTGCGGACACGGCGACGAGAACGCTGGCATTTCGGTCGTTGATAAGCGCGAGGGCGGCCGCATCGGGCCGAGGACAGGCATCGCAGGTGGCGTGAAATGCCGCCTGCCAGGCGACCCGGTCCGAAAATGCGTTCCAGCCTTCGTCGCTCATGCGTTTCACTCCTGCCGAAGCCGCCGCTTAGAACGAACTATACGCGGCCACCGCGCGGCGCACGCGGCGGGAAGTTTCCCAGGCCACCGCCGCTTCGTCGCGAGCGACCGAGACCAGATCCTTGATGAGGCCATCCAGCAGCATGATGGACTTCAAGGTTTCGAGCGTTTCCGGCGCGGGCCGCATGCTGCCCGCGCGCAATACGGGCTCGCGCTGTGCTTCGAGTTCGGTGAGATCGTCCCAGCGACTCTCGCTGGCCGCTGCGTGCATCGATTCGGTCAGGACCAGCGCCCGATCGAGATCGCACCAGACCTCGGTCATGCCCCGGCTCCGGCCACCTGGCGTGCCTCGACAGGAATGGCCACCCAGCTCTGGCGGATCTGGCCGAGCAGACGGCTGACTTCGTCAAGCGCCTCGGGGTCGCTGTGCACGTTGGCTTCGAGCAAGCGGCGACTCATGTAGTCGTACAGCGCGTCGAGCTGATTCACCAGCGGCGTCTTCACCTCGGGATTCAACGCCGATTGCAGGCCACCGACAATTTCCAGTGCCTTCGAAATCGCTTCGCCCTTGCCCGCCACATTGCCCGTGGCGATGCAGCCGCGGGCGAAGCGCATGCGTTCCAGCGCGCCATCCATGAGCATGGTGATGAGCCCGTGCGGATCGGCGGTTTCGATGCCGCCCTGCGTACGGACCTGCTGGTAGGCGCCTGCGCCCTGGGAATATCCGAGTGCCATGTCTTGAGTCCTGGTTACCGCTACTTGTTCGCCGTCAGCGCGTCGAACTGCTGCTGGAGATAGCTGCTGGTGCCCGCCAGCTTGGTCATCATTGCGTCGAGCGCCGAGTACTGCTTGGTGAGGCGGGCGGCATAGTCGTCCATCTGCTGGTTGAAGGCAGTGGCCTGATCGTCCAGGTCCTTCGACTTCTGGTTCAGGTTGGCCGTGCGCTGAGTGAGGATGCCGGTGGTCGAGGTCCAACTGGTGATCAGCTTGTCCAGCTGCGGCGCGATCCCGTTATCGCCGCTGAGCAGGTTGCGGGTCTCCTTCGGATTCTGCGCAAGCACCTTGTTGAGCTGGTTGGTGTCGAGCTTGAGCGTACCGTCCACCTGAAACGAGACGCCAAGATTGCTGAGCGACGTCGGGCCGCTGGTGGTGCCGGTGGCCTGCGAACCGAGCAGCGAGGACACCTGGCTCTTGATGGAATTGACCGTGGCATCGCCGATCAGCGCGCCGACCTGGTTGTTGGTGGCGTCGTACTTGGTCAGCGTCTTATAGGTCGATATGAACGAGTTATAGGCGCTGACCAGCGAACCGAGCGCCGTGCTCACCGCCGTCGTGTCGTTGGCGATGGTGATGCTGCTGCTGCCGACCTTCGACAGGGTGACGGTCACGCCATCGATCGCCTGGGTGACGACGTTGGACGAACTCGTTGCCGGCAGACCATCGATCGTGAACTGGGCGTCCTGCGCCGGGGTCGGCGTGGTACCTGTGGCCGGATCGAAATTGAACTGCGCGAGATTGCCGTCGCCGCCGCTGCTGGTCACCGTGAAGGCATTGGCCTTGCCGGTGGCCGCCGAGGTCAACACAAGATGCGCGCCATCCGTACCGGTGACGATGCTGGCGTTGACGCCAGGATTGTCCTTGGACTTGTTGATCGCGTCGCGGATGTTCTCGAGCGTGTTCGCGCCGGCTTCGATGTCCAGGCTCATCGACTTGCTGCCGATGGCGATGGTGAGGTTGCCCGTACCGACGGCGGTCTTGGAGTCCGTGAACGCGGCGGACGTGGTCTTTTGCGACGTGGCCAGCTTGCTGACGACGATGTTGTAATTGTTGGGCTGCGCGGTGTTGTCGGCGCTGGCCGAGAGGACCGTCGAATCCTGGACCGAGGTGGTCTGCGTGGTGAACGCGGTGCCGTCCGTGAGGGACTTGATCGCGGTCTGCAGGCTGGTCAGCGACGAGGTGAAATTGCCCACCGCGGAAATCTGGGTGGTATTGGCCTGTTTATCGGCCGCGGCCTGCTTGTCCTGCGCACTACGCTTGTTCGCAACGAGACCGCTGACGATCGTGGCGACGTCGATGGAACTGGAACCGATGCTGACTGGATTGGTGGCCATGAAGCTCTCCTTGAAGACGCCTCACTGCCCTGGGCGCCAATTTGTCGACGGCTGGCGCTCTCGCGAACGCCAGCCGTGACAACTAAGCAATTACCCTGCCAAGGTCCGGGTTACCCCGGACCTCTTCGCTCATCCTGTTACTGGAGGAGCTTCTGGACGATCTGCTGGCTCTGGTTGGCCTGGGCCAGGACCGAGACGCCGGCCTGCTGCAGGATCTGCGCCGAGGACATGTTCGCCGTTTCCTGGGCGAAGTCGGCGTCGGTGATGGCCGACTTCGACGCGGTCAGGTTCTGCGAGATGTTCTGCAGGTTGGAGATCGTGGACTCGAAGCGGTTCTGCACGGCGCCGAGGTTCGAACGGAGGTCCGAGATCGACTGGAGAGCGGCATCGACGCGGTTGATCGTGTCGTTGGCGCCATCGACCGTCTTGATGCTGGAATCGGCCAGCGTGGTCGTGGTGGCGACGTTGATCGCGCCAGCCGTCAGGCCGGAGGCCGTGATGTCGGCAGCGGTACCGCCCACCGTGATCGTGGAGGCCGAGGCAAACTTCACCGCACCGTCCGAACCCACGTAGGCATTGATGCCATCGCCCGACTTGGCGTTGACGGCGTCAGCCAGATCCTGCGCGGTGTTGTACGTACCGGACAGGCTGAATGCGGGGTTGCTGCCGACCTGCAGGGTGACGTTACCGAGCGTGACCGGAGCGGCCGAGCCGGCGTCCACACCATCGACGGTCTTGAGCGTGCCGAGCTGGGCGACGTCCGTACCCGCAACGACCGGAGCGGTGGAAGCCTTGCCCGTGGTGCCGCTGGTGAGGACGAGGTGGTTCGTGGCGTCGAAGCTGGCGGTGGCACCCGAGGTGCCGGCGGTCAGCGCCGTGTTCAGCTTGGTGAGGAAGCTCGCCTGATCGGTGGCGCCGGTCACGGCGGCAGTCTGGCCATCAACCGTGATCGAGAAGTTCGCGGTGTAGTCAGCGATGACGCTGGAAGCGGTCGTGACGCCGGCCGTGTTGGCGGCAGCCTTGAAACCGCCGATCGAACCGGTAGCGAGCTGGCCGACCTGGTTGGCCTTCACGCCCTTGTCGAGGCCGACGGTGATCACTTCACCGACGTTGGCACCGACCTGGAAGCTCAGCTGGTTGGCCGAACCGTCGAGGACCTTCATGCCGTTGAAGTTGGTCTGCGTGGCAATACGGGTCACTTCCGAGAGACGCTGCTGCACTTCGGAGTCCAGCGCGGCGCGGTCGCTCGCCGAGTTCGACGCGTTGGTCGACTGCACGGCCAGCTCACGGATGCGCTGCAGGTTGTTCGTGACTTCGTCCAGCGCCGACTCGGTGGTCTGCGACAGCGAGATACCGTCGTTGGCGTTGCGGACTGCCTGGTTCAGGCCGTTGATCTGCGTGGTGAAGCGGGTCGAAATGGCGAGGCCGGCGGCGTCGTCCTTCGCGCTGTTGATGCGGTTACCCGACGACAGACGCTCAATGGCCGAAGCGAGCTTCGTCTGCGAAGCGCCCAGGTTGCGCTGAGCGTTCAGCGACATGATGTTGGTGTTGATGGTCAGAGCCATGGGATTGATCCTTGGTAAGCGGAACCGAATTGCCGGAAGTTGTGCGGCTTAGTCCGGCGGGGTTCCCTGGGGAAGCCTTCCGCCTCAGAGAGGTTTACGGCGCGCCGAGGGGAAACTTGAGGACTTTTTCTACCTGTCAACAACTTTCTTGATCAGGGCCGTGTAGGCGTGAAGCCCCTGGCTCTGTCGGGGGAACTTATCGGCCGGATCGGCTCGGGGTTTAGGAATAATTTCACTGTACTTAATGGCTCGCAAAAAAAAGGGAGCCTTGCGGCTCCCTTCATGCATCTCGATAAGAACGCAACGATCATTCGAGCAGCTTGAGCACCAGTTGCTGTGATGCATTGGCCTGCGCAAGCACGGACATGCCGGACTGCTGAAGAATCATCGCCATGGATTTCTCGGCCCCCTCCTCTGCCACGTCGGCTTCCCTGATGCGAGTTCGCGCTTCAGTGAGGTTCCCGCGGATGTTGTCGAGATTCTGAATCGTCGATTCGAGACGATTCTGCACCGCACCGAGTTGCGAGCGCACGGCGCTTACGGTCTCCAGTGTCGCGTCGGTACTCGCGATGAGCTTGTACGCATCGTCCTTGGTGAGCACCGAGCCATCGGCCAGCGAGGCCGATGTATCCAGATCGTAGTTCGATGCAAAGCCAAGCTTGGTCGCTTCGGCACCGGAAACGGTCAGTGCGGATTTCGAATTGAAGTGCAGTGTTCCGTCCGCCGCGACGAAAGCCGAAATGCCGGCCCGGCCATTCGCATTCAATACATCGGCGACCTGCTGCACGCTACGGAACGAACCGACGACGTCGATCTGCTCACCGGACTTGGTCGCAAAGCTCAGATCGCCCTTCGCCAGTTCGAGTCGCGTGCCGCGCGCACGTTCGATGTTCAGGTCATTGGTCTTGCTATCGATCGTCACCTCGTAGTCGGCACCCAGCGCCGTCTTCAGAAAGGTCTTGGCCTCCTCCGCGCTATTCCCGGTATAGCCCGCCCAATCCACGTCAACGCCAAGGTACGTCTTCGTGCCCAGGCCCGCACCTTGAGCGGCGGACCAGTCGGTTGGCATGGCCTGGGCCGCCTTGGAAGAAAACAAGGCACTGAGATCGACGACACCACTGGCAAGATGCCCGACGCTTTCCGCCCGCATGCTCCGGTCGAGACCCATTTCGATGGTTTCCCCGATATTGGCACCGACTTGGAAAGACAGCTTATCTCCGGTTCCGTCGAGTACCTTCATGCCGTTGAAGCTGGTCTGCGTGGCGATGCGCGTAATCTCGCTGAGCCGCACCGCCACCTCGGCGTTGAGCGCCTTGCGATCCTCGGCGGAATTCGAACTGTTGAGCGACTGCAGTGCGAGCTGGCGGATGCGCTGCAGATTGTTGGTCACTTCATCCAGCGCGCCTTCGCTGGTCTGCGCGAGCGAAATGCCGTCATTCGCATTGCGCCGCCCCTGAGCCAGACCATGAATCTGCGTCGTGAAGCGCGTGGAGATGGCAAGCCCCGCCGCATCGTCCTTCGCGCTGTTGATGCGCATGCCGGAACCCAGACGCTGATAAGCGGTCGCCAGCCTGGCCTGCGTCAGCCCCAGCGACCGCTGCGCGTTGAACGACGCCATATTGGTATTGATGTGAAACGCCATGTCGATGCCCTTCCTCTTCCATGCGAACACGCCACAAGAATCGCGACGGCGTTGCGTGTTCGCGGCTGTGTGATTGCCGCTAGAGGAGATCGACTTGGTGCCGGCGTATTGTTGACGGCGAAGGATGGCGTTGTTGTCGGGTTACGAGCCGCTCGGCGTCATCCACAAAATATGAGGCGCATTGAAGATCAGTGCTGCGATCGCCCAAACAAAAAGGTTCATCGCGCATGGCCGGGGAAGGTTTTCTCGCTGTTGCTGTTGACGACTCGCTTCGTCGGTCTGGCTCGCCTTCGGCCTCGCATCGGCGCCTGTGCCGCTTCGGGAAGCCAGCCCCCGGGCTCGCAGCGCTGCGGCCTACGGCTCTCCCAACACGCGACCTCAGTCATCGTGAGAGTCTTCGGTGTCCCCCTCGATGCGAGTTTCCGCACAAGAGAGCGGCCGAAGGCCACTAGGTACAAGGGCCGCGCCAGCGGCCATCCTTTCCGAACGCGGAGGACCTGTCTGAGCAGCGAGGGGGACACCGAAGGCTCTGGCCTCGTCGCACGAGCTAGCGGTAGCTCCGGGATTCCGCGATGAACCAAACAAAAAGGGCAATCCATTGCTGGATTGCCCTTCTTCCGCCGTTGATAGCCGTCGAGTACGGTGGTTGCCGACTACTTCAGATAATTGAACAACGTCAGATTCTGCATCTTCACAAAAGCCTGCTGTGCCGCGGTCAGCGCGGTCTGCTGCTGCACGAACTTGCTCGATGCGCTGGCGTAGTCGAGATCCTGCAGATTGGACAGCGTGGTGTCGTACTGCAGCTTCGTGTCGTCGCCGATCGCTTTCTGCTGGTCGAGAATGTTCATCCGCGCGCCGATCTTCGTGCGCGTGTTGAGGAAGCTCGTGGAGGCCTGATCCAGATTCTGCAGTTGCGCGTTGATCTGGTTGTTCATTGGTGCGCCACCGCCGGGCGCTTCGAAGGCATTGATGATGCCCGCGACGGTGGAAAAGACGTCCTGCGACGACGACGGTCCGACCGCAAAGGTGTCGCCGGTCGCCGGCGTGCCCGTGATGTTGAGCTGCGCACCCTTGAAATTGATCGTGCCAGTTTCGCCTGTATACGTACCCGTGCTCAGCGGCGGATCGGTGGGAAGCGCAGCGGCATCGCGAATTTCGTAATCCGTGGGCGAGGTAAAGGTAATCGTGTAGTTGCCGCCATCCCAGGACGACGCATCGGTCACCGACGTGGCGCCGACCACGGCCGATCCCGTATTGGCTGCGCCTGCGGTGGTGACGAAGGTGCCATTGCCGCCACGGATGGACATGAACACATCCGAGCCGCTGTCACCGGTGGCGACCTGCAAGCCGGCTGCCGCCGCGACCATGCGCTGGTTCTGATCGCCGCCGTAGCTCACGTTGAGACCATCCGCGGTGAACGGCTGGGTGGTCGTCCGGCTGCCAGCGAAGACATATTCGCCCTGCCCATCTCGTGTATTGCCCAGTGCGACAAGCTGCTTGAGCGTCTGCCGCAACTCGGTGGCGATCGACTGGCGCGATTCATCCGTCTGCGTGCCGTTCATGCCTTCCAGCGTGAGCGAGCGGATGCGGTCGAGGATGTCGCCGGCCGACGAGAGCGCCTGCTCTTCGACCGACAGGCGCGTGGTGGCCGATTGGATGTTGCGCGTGTACTGATCGTTCTGTGCGCTGGCGGAATTGGTATCCACCGCGCGGGCCGCGGCGGCCGGATTGTCGGCAGGCGTCTGGATGGCCTTGCCGTTGCCGAGCGCCAGCTGCGTCTGCGACATCTGGTACTGGCGATCGAGCAGTGTGTTGACCGCCTGCTGCTGACCCCAAGAAGTGGAAATGCGCATGATCAGCCTCGTACCGCGCTCAGAAGGGAATCGAAGATGGTGTTGGCCGCATTGATCACCTGTGCCGACGCCGCATAAGCCTGCTGAAAGCGCAGGAGACTCGCCGCCTCTTCGTCCATGTTCACTCCCGAAAGACTCTGCTGGGCCGACGTGGCCTGGTCGAGGATGCTTTGCTGCGCGTCCAGCGCCGTGTTCGCCTGGGCACCCGCGGTGCCGACCTGGGCGATCAACTGGCTGTAGGACTTGCCGACCGTGGTGACACCATTGTCGAGCACGCCCTGATTGGCTACCGCCGCCAGGGCGAGCGCATTGCCGTTGTCGCCGCTGGCCGACGCTGCGGGTTTCACACCGAACGTGTCGTTAGCGGCAGGTACACCGGAAAGCTTGAGGGTCCACCCGTTGCCAGTGATCGTGTCGCCGTCCGCATAGGTCTGGGCCGGGCCACCGTTGATCGAGTACGAGGTGGGCGAGCTGAACACGATGCTGACCGGCGTCTTGAAGGCCGGATCGGTGGGGTCGGTGACGGTAAGGGCGCCGAGCGTCGCCTTGCCCGTGTTGATCGCGCCCTTGCTCGCCATCAACGGCCCGGACGCCGCGATCTTGCTGGTATCGGTCACCGCCACGCTGATGGTGGAGGCGGCGTTACGGGTCGGCTGGATCTGGAAGCTGTCACCTGCCTGCGGCGTGCCGGACGGCACTGTGAGCGCCAGACCATCGATAAGGATCGGATCGGCCGCTGTGCCGGTACCCGTCGACGGCACGGCGACGCCCGCAGTCGTGGTGACGTTCCACTTGGTGCCGTCATAGCGCATGAGGTAATCGGCACTGCCCAGCTTGCCGACGTCGGTGACGGCCGCCGTTACCTGCGCGTTGCCCTTATTGCTGGTGCTGTTGAAGACCGCCGGGGCGCTGATGTCGAAGAACTTCCCGCCCGCATCGCCGTTGAGATCGACACCTTGCGCGTGCTGCTTGTTGAACGCGTCGGTGAGCGCAATGGCAGCGCGTCCCAGTTGGTTGCGCGCCGGATCGAGCACGTTCGTACGGAAGTCGAACGCAGCGCCGAGCGAGCCTGAACCGAACTGATTGCTGATGACCGAACCGGTGGGACCGACGACTTCCAGGCGCGAGGAGTCGTACTGATTCTGCGCCGTGGATAGTTTCGAGGCGTCGGTGCCGTTCACCAACGGCTGGCCGTTGCCGATCGACACGGTGACCATGCCGTCGCTGCCCTGGCTGACGTTCACGCCGACGATCTGCGAGAGCTGGGAGATCGCCTGGTCGCGCGCATCGAGCAAGTCGTTGGGAGAGGCGCCACCGACTGACGCACGCTGAATCTCGCCGTTGAGGTCGGCAATGCTGCGCGCGAGGCTGTTGATGTCGCCAACGGCGGCGGTGATCTGCTGGTTGGTCTGCTGATCGATCTGCTGGAACTGCGACGACAGCGAGCGGAACGTGGAGACCAGCGTATTCGCCTTGCCGATCAGGGCTTGGCGACTCGCGGTATCGACGGGCGCATTTGCCACGTCGCTCACGGCACCAAAGAAACCGTCAAGCGCCGTCTGCAGATTGGCAGAGCCGCTCACCGCATTGTTCGCGGCCGACGTCAGTCCGGCGTACTGGAGCGCCCGGCTCTGGCTTGACGTGGCGGACCACACGGACTGCGTGAGGAACTGGCTGTACGCGCGCTGCACGCTGACGGCATCGGCACCGCGGCCGACGTAGTAGCCACCGTTGTATTCCGGCGCGCGCGCGTTGAACGTCGTGGTCTGCCGCGTGTACCCGGCCGTGTTGACGTTACTGATGTTGTGTCCGACGGTGGACAGGCCCACTTGCGAAGCAAGCAGTCCGGAAACACCGGTGGAAAGCAGGTCGGCCATCCTCGTATCCCTTCTATGGTTTCATTGGCCCGCGAAGCTACAGATCCGCCGCGATATGCTTCAGCGCGGAAAGCGCCTGCGCCATCACGGGGCCATTGGCGATGTCGGTCAGCTTGCGGGCGTAGCTCGGATCGGTGGCGTAACCGCCCTTCACGAGCGCGTGGGCGAAGCCCGCTACATCGTCGCCCCGCCCCACAGCCGCCGCGTAGCGGGGGCTACTGGAAACCATGTCGGCATAATCCTTGAACGAATCGGAGGGCGAGTCGTACGCACGGAAGCTGTCCTTGCGACGGACCGCCACGCCATCTTCGTATTCGACGGTGGGCACGTTCACGCGCTTGCCATCCCAACTGCTACCGGCCTTGATGCCGAACATGTTGAAGCTGGTGGTGCTGCCCTGGGCAGGCATGTGCTTGCCCCAGCCGGTCTCGAGTGCGGCCTGCGCCAGCAGCGCACGCACGGACACGCCGAGCTTCTTCGCCGCCTCGATGGCGTGCGGCGCCAGCTTCTGCACAAATTCTTCCGGGCTGGAAATGGACAGCTTGCCCACCGCCCCCGCGACGGCATTGGCGCCATCGCCGACCGCACGCCCTGCCTGACCGAGCATGCGCTCGAGCGAGTCCATGAGCCCGCTGTCCTGATCCGACGGCGAGGACACGGCGGCCGCTGTCGATGCGTCACCCGTTACGCCTGCAAAGAGATCGTTCGACGCGCTGCCCTTGGCAGCGGTACCGCCAAGCTGGCGAACCAGCATGTCGGCGATGCCGATCCCCTTGCCCTGCGACAAGGTGAGCGACAACTGGTGATCGAACATGTCGCGGTAGGCATCGACGGCCTGGGAACCCATGATGTCGTCGCCCAACGCCGAGCTGGCGTCGCGCATGGACTTCAGCATCATCTGCGTGAAGATCGACTCGAACTGCTTTGCCACCGTGGGCAAGGCGGCCTTCGAGTCCGTCTGCGCCGCCGAACGAAGGCCCGCAAACGCGGACATGTCCGTGTAGGTGCCAAGCCTCTGCGTATCGACGGGTGCGACCATGTCAGATCACCACGAGTTCGGCGTGCAGGGCACCGGATTCCTTGAGCGCCTGCAGAATGGAAATGAGATCGCTCGGCGATGCACCCACCTGGTTCACCGCGCGCACGATGGCGTCCAGGCTGGTGCCCGGCCCGAACTTGAACATGTGGCCACCCTCTTCGCTCACCGCAACCTGGCTGCTGGGCACGACCGCGGTCTGTCCGCGGCTGAACGGCGCCGGCTGGCTGACCTGGGGCTGCTCGCTGATGGTGACCTGGATGGAACCATGGGCCACCGCAGCGGCACCGACCTTCACGTCCGAACCGATCACGACGGTGCCGGTCCGCGAATTGACGATGATCCTCGCGGGCGCGTCGCCCGGCGTCACTTCGAGCGCCTGGATGGTGGACAGCCAGCTCACGCGCTGCGACGGGTCCAGCGGCGCGCGCACCGCCACGGAGCCGGAGTCGATGGCATTGGCCGTACCCGCACCGAAGCTCTGGTTCACCGCCTGCGCGATACGCGCAGCGGTGGTGAAGTCGGCCGTGTTGAGGTTGAGCATGAGGTCGCCGCCCTTGTCGAACGACGTGGCAACGCTGCGCTCGATGCTGGCACCGCCCGGAATGCGACCGCTGGCCGAGATGTTGACCTGCACGCTGGAGCCGCTCTTGCCCTGCGCACTGACGCCACCCACCACGACGCTACCCTGAGCGATCGCATAGACCTGGCCGTCGGCACCCTTCAGGGGCGACATCAGAAGTTCGCCGCCGCGGATGCTCTTTGCGTTGCCGATCGAAGCGACGGTGACGTCGATGCGCTGGCCGGGCTTGGCGAAGGGCGGCAGTTCGGCCGTGATCGTCACGGCCGCAGCGTTCTTCAACTGCGGGCGCACGTTGGCGGGCACGTTCACGCCGAACTGCTGGAGCATGTTCTCCAGGCTTTGCGTGGTGAAAGGCGCCTGGCTGGTCTGGTCGCCACTGCCGTCGAGGCCCACGACGAGGCCATAGCCGATCAACTGGTTGCTGCGCACGCCACCGACCTGCACGAGGTCGCGAATGCGATCGGCGTGCGCAGGAAGCATGGCGCCGAGAGCCAGCACGGCAGCAGCGGTGCGAACGATGGCGCGAAAGCGGCGCATGGCGTTCATCAGAAGGGCATCCACTTCGAGTCGAAGAAGCGCGACAGCCAGCCGCGCGTGTTGGCATCGGCGAGCGTGCCCTTGCCGACGTATTCGATGCGCGCATCGGCAACGCGGCTCGATGCAACGACGTTGTCGTTGCCGATGTCTTGCGGACGGACGATGCCCGAGATGCGGACCAGTTCCTCGCCCTGGTTGATCGTGAGCCACTTCTCGCCGCGCACGACGAGTGCGCCGTTCGACAGTCGCTGGGCGACGGTGACGGTGATCTCGCCGGTGAGCTGGTTGCTCTGGCTCGACGTGCCGTCGCCGGCAAAGGCGTTGTTGCTGGACAGCGAGCTGTCGGCGCTCTTTCCGCCGATTTTCAGGCCCTGGCCGAGCAGCGTCGGCGACGAGATGGTGTTGCCGTTCTTCTTGTTCGTGCTCGTCGCAGCCTTCTTGCTCGCCTGCGTCGATTCCACGAGGGTGATCGTGAGGATGTCGCCGATACGGTGCGCACGCGGATCCGCAAACAGCTCCATGGACTGCTGGTCGGCGTAGATCGAGCCGGTAGCCTGCGGCTGCGCGGCGGGTTCGACCGGCAACGTGGCGGTGTACATCGGCTTGGGCGTGGGCGGCACCATCGCGCATCCGCCGAGCGCGAGCAGCGGCAGCGCGGAGACGAGAAATCGGGCGAAGGAACGGTTCATGAGCGGTCTCAGGTCTTGTTGGAGATGAACTGGAGCATCTGATCGGCCGCCGAGATCGCCTTCGAGTTCATCTCGTAGGCGCGTTGCGTCTCGATCATGTTCACCATTTCCTCGACCACGTTGACGTTCGACGTTTCGAGGGAGTTCTGTTCGATCGTGCCCAGGCCGTTCAGGCCGGCGGTGCCGGTCTGCGGTGCGCCGCTGGCGGCGGTCTCCAGGTACATGTTGTCGCCGCGCGGCTCCAGGCCCGCGGGGTTGACGAAGTCGGCGAGCTGGATGGTGCCGATCTGCTGCGACGCGGCGTTGCCCGCCGTGGTGACGCTCACCGTGCCGTCCTTGCCGATGCTGATGGTCGACGCGTTGGCGGGAATCGTGATGGCGGGCTCGATGGGATAGCCGTCGTTGGTCACGATCTGGCCGTCCTGATCGCGCTTCAGTGCGCCGTCGCGCGTGTAGCCCACCGTGCCGTCAGGCATCGTCACCTGCAGGAAGCCGCGGCCTTCGATGCGCATGTCGAGCGGATTGTCCGACTGCTGCACGCCACCCTGCTGGAACATCTTCTGCGTACCGACGACGCGCACGCCGGTACCGATCATGAGGCCGGTGGGCGACTGGGTCTGTTCGGTGGTCTGCGCGCCGGCCTGCCCACGGTTCTGGTAGGAAAGGTCCTCGAACTCCGCGCGCGAACGCTTGAACGCGGTCGTATTGGTGTTGGCGAGGTTATTCGACACGACATCCATGCGCGTCTGCTGCGCGTCGAGGCCGGTCTTGGCGATCCAGAGGGACGTGAACATCGTTGACTCCTGCGCACTTGGCGCTCTACGTGCCGGCGACGGAATTGCGTCGCGCGACGGTGGTTATCCCACCTGTAGCAATTTCGATGCCGACTGGGCGTTCTCGTCGGCACTCTTGATGGAACGGACCTGCATCTCGAACTCGCGGGAGAGCGAAATCATCTTCACCAGCACGTCGGAAGGGTTGACGTTGCTCGACTCCAGCGTCCCCGAGACCAGCTTCACGTTGGCGTCGGCGGGGGCCTGGCTGCCGTCTTTCATGTGCATCAGGCCGTCGGCGGCGTAGCTGAGCTGATCATTGCCGGGGTTCACCAGCTTGATCCGGTCGGTGGTGGCGACCGTGGCGGGCGACTCGCCCAGCGGCACGACGGAAATCGTGCCGTCGGAACCGATCTTCACGCTGGACGCCTGAGGAATCGTGATCGGACCGCCGCCGCCCAGCACCGCATTGCCGCGCACGTCCGTCAACAAACCGTCGGCGTCGATACGCAGGTTGCCGGCGCGGGTATAGCCCTCGGTACCGTCCGGCGTCTGCACGGCGATCCACCCGTCACCCTGGACCGACACGTCCAGGTCGTTGCCGGTCTGCATCTGCTGTCCGGCCGTGGTATCCCAGCCCGTACCCTGGGCCACGCCGTTGATGCGCGTCTTCAAGCCATCGCCACTGACGGGCAGGCTCTGGAACGCGGACAGTTCCGCCTTGAAGCCGGCGGTATTGGCGTTGGCGAGGTTGTGCGCCACCTCGGCCTGCGCGCGCATGATCTGCGACGCGCCAGTCATGGCGACATATACGGAGCGGTCCATGGCGTTTTCCTCGTGAGCCGATGATGGCGGACGCGGCGATGCCGCGCCCGCCGTCTACGTCAGTTGCGGATGTTGATGATCGTCTGGGTCAGCTTGTCGTCGGTGGAGATGACCTGCGCGTTCGCCTGGTAATTGCGCTGCGCCTTGATCATGTTCACCAGCTGCGCCGTGAGATCGGCGGTGTTGGACGATTCCAACTGGCCCGACTGCACGGTGCCCACGTCACCGGAGTTGCCAACGCCGCGAATCGGCTGACCCGACTCGGACGACGGCACCCAGTTGGTGTCGTTGAGCTGACGCAGCCCCTGGTTGTTGGCGAACGTGGCGAGAGCGAGCTGGCCCAGCGGCGTGGAAACGCCGTTGGAATAGTTGGCCGTCACGGTTCCGTCCTTGGCGACGTCGATCTTCGAGAACTTGCCGGCCGGGTAGCCATCGGTAGGGCTCGCGGTAGTGGCGTAGTTGTCGCCGAACTGCGTGATCTTGTTCACGTCGACCGTGAGGTTCAGCGGCGCCGCGCCCGGGTTCGGAGACACCGCGCCGAAGTTGAGCTTGCCACCGGCCGGCGTGGTGATCGCGCCACCCTGGCTGAAGGTGATCGGCTGCGCCGCTCCCACCTGCGTGCCATCGACGGTCATGTACGCGTTCCACGTGTTGGGCGCGGCGGCGTCTTTCACGTAGTAGACGTTGGTCGTGTGCGTCGCACCGAGCGAGTCGTAGGCCTGGAACGTCGACAGATAATTGTAGGTCTGGTCGTTGGTGGGATCGAAGGCACCACCGGTCGGCGCCGTGGCGCTGGCCGACAGGTTCGCGGTGAGGGTCACCGAGGTACTCGCCTTCGCCGGGCTGGAACCCGTGGTGATCTTGAGATCGGCCAGGGTACTCATGTCGTAGCCACCGCTGGCGGTCGGCGGGTAGACCTGCACGAACTGGCCGGTGGCGTTGACGATGTTGCCGTTGTCGTCCGGGTGGAAGTTACCGGCGCGCGTGTACGAATAACCGGCACCGTCGCGCAGCGTGAAGAAGCCCGCGCCGCTCAGACCGAAGTCGTAGGAGTTGCCGGTCTGGCTGAGCGTGCCATCGCTGAACTGCTGGGCGATGTTGGTCAGGCGCACGCCGCTGCCGGCGGCGTTGGCGGAAAGGTTCTCACCGGCAACCGAGTAGACCTGGGAGAACTCGGCACGCGAGCCCTTGAAGCCCACCGTGTTGACGTTGGCGATGTTGTTGGCGGTGACTTCCAGGTCGGAAGACGCCGCGTTGATGCCGCTGAGGGCGATTTCGAATGGCATGGGGTATTCCTCGCTGGACTTACAGGATTTGCGCGATCTGACTGAGCAGGGCGCCGCCGTAACCGGCCACCTGCACGTAGGTACCGTCGGTGCCCGAGGCGCCGACGCCTTCCACCTTGCCGCGAACGAACGTGTCGATCGCGGTCCCGCCGGAAGTAGCGGATATCTGGTAAACGCCGTCGGCGAGCTGCGTGCCGTCGTCGGATTTGCCGTCCCAGGAGAACTTGACGAGGCCGGCATCCGGCTGGCCCAGCGGCAAGGTGCGCACGACGTTGCCGGCCTGATCCTTCACCGTCACGTTCACGTAGGTGCCGGAGCTGCCGACGTTCACGGCGCCGTTGAGCGCGCCATCGGTGAGCTTGCCGGCCGACGAAGGCACGAGCACTTCCTGGCCCACCAGCGACGCGGCGCGAACGAACTGGTCGCCGGTCAGGTTGGTGGCCAGCGAGTCGAACGACTGCTGCAGCTCCTGCGTGGCCGCCACCTGCGAGAACTGCGCCATCTGGGCCACCATCTGCGTGGAGTCCATCGGCTTGGTCGGGTCCTGGTTGGTCATCTGCGTGACCATCAACTTCAGGAAATCCGATTGCGTGAGCGTCTGCTGCTGGAGCTGGCCCGACGACGACGTGGCGGTCGACGAGGAGGCGGCGGAACTGTTGCCGTTGATGGAATCGACCATGAGATGTCCCTTACTTGCCGAGGTCCAGCGTCTTCTGCATGAGCTGCTTGGCGCTGTTCATGACTTCGACGTTGTTCTGGTAGGAGCGCGACGCGGAGATCATGTTGACCAGTTCGTCGACCGGGTTGACGTTGCTTGAATAGACGTAGCCGTTGGCGTCGGCCAGCGGATTGGAAGGCTCGTAACGCGACTGGATCGGCGCCTGACTCTCGGAAACGCCCAGTGTGCGCACGCCGCCGTTTTCCATCTCGCCGTTGACCTGCTGCTGCACGGCCGAGAACAACGGCTGCTTAGCGCGGTAGGCCCCGGCTTCGCTGCTGGCGAGGCTGTCGGCATTGGCCATGTTGCTGGCGGTGGTGTTGAGTCGCGCGGACTGCGCGGCCATGCCGGAACCGGCGACGTCGAAGATCTTGAGCAGGCTCATGAGCTGGACCCCGTGATGGCGAGACGCATGGTGTGGATCTGGCCGTTGATGAAGCTGAGGGAGGCTTGGTAGTGGATGGCGTTGGCCGCGAACTGCGCCTGTTCGACCTGGGTGTCGACGGTGTTGCCGTCCATCGTGGGCTGGGTCTCGGCGCGGTAGGCGAGCTTGCCGGCGTCGGCGAGTGCCACAGCGGGATTGCCGCCAATGTGGCCGGGTTCCGTTGCCGTCATCGGCAGGGACGTACCCTCGGCGGCACCGGTGGCGGCGGCCATCGCCTTGCGGAAGTCGAGATCACGGGCGAGAAAGCCCGGCGTATCGGCGTTGGCGAGGTTGGAGGAAATGACCTCCGCACGGCGCTGCCACAGGCCCAGGGCCTGTGCGTGTACGCCGAACAATGCATCCGATTTGTCGAGCATGGGCTCTTACCCCTGTGACCTTGGCCCGAGGGGTTGAGCAATTCGCGTGCCATATCGCCGTCGGCTGCTGCAAACGGCGCTGTAGCGCCGTTCGGGCCGTGGTCTGGAGCCACCGGGAGGGGGCGGGCGTCGGAATTCCGGCGCTTGCGGCGACGGCGTGTCGCCGCCGCCCCTGGAACAGATCGGATCGCGCCGTCAGGCGGGCAGCAGTTCCAGCACAGCGGTCGCCAGGATGTCCGGCTGGAACTTGGCGATGAACCGGTCGGCGCCCACGCGCTCGACCATCGCCTCATTGAAGACGCCGCTCAGGGAGCTGTGCAGCAGCACTTTGAGGTGACGCAGTTGCGCGTCCTCACGGATGGCGCGGGTCAGTGCATAGCCGTCCATCGACGGCATTTCGATATCGGAAACGACCAGGGCGACACGCTCGGCGGCGGGCCCCGCGGCCATGCGATGAAGAATCTCGAGTCCTTCGGACCCGTCCTTGGCGATCACACTCTCCAGATCCATCTTGCGGAACAGGTCCACCAACTGTGTGCGCGCGACGAGGGAATCGTCCACCACCAGCACACGACGGTTGCGCGCAGGTTGCGCCTGGGCCGCGTGCTGCACGTTTTCAGAGAGGTCCACCGCGCGCGGATCGACGCTCGCCAGAACCTGCTCGACGTCGACGATGGCGATGAGGTCGCCATCCAGGCGAGTCACAGCGTTGACCCGGGGGCCGTAGCCGAGCGCGGAGGGGGGCGCCGCCATCTGGGCACCATCGACATGCACGATGCGGTCCACGTCGGAGACCAGGAATCCCTGCACCGAGCGGTTGAATTCGGTGACGATGAGGTGCGCGCTGTCGACAGTCGCCAGCGGCGGGTAGCCCATCGCTGCAGCGAGATCCACCACCGGGATCGTATGACCCCGGTAGTCGAAACTGCCGGCGACCAGGTCATGCATGCTGGGCATGTGCTCCAGCCGCGGCCGACGCAGAACCTCGCGAACCTTGAACACGTTGATGCCGAAGGCCTGCCGCTCGCCCAGCCGAAACAACAGCATGGCCACGCGATTGTGCCCGGCCAGGCGGGTGAAGGTTTCCACGGTGTCGAGAAGCGGTCGTGCCATGGGCGGGCATGTCGTCGAGAGAGGTATGCGATCCGTATCGGCGGCCCCGACACTTTCTGTAGGTGCGTTCGGCACAACGCCGATCCCGCGGCATCCAGAGGCGCCGGGCTTGTCCGTCGCACCCCAAAGACATTCTTGCCTGTGGGCGCACTCCTCATGGCAGCGAAGGCCACACGTCAATGGCACGGCGATTGCTTGACTCAAGAAAACCGGCCCCCGACCGATCTAAAGGGGCGACTAACCGACCAAGCGAAAGCGAAATCATGACCCTCCTCTGGAGCCAGCACGTCCGCCTCATCGCCCATGCCGCTGCCAGTGGCGACGCCGCGCGAGTCCGCGCGCTCGCCGCGCAATACCCGGCCGCCGCCAGCGCGATGGGCGCCCTGCTCAAGCCTGCCGAGCCCCGTACCGTGGCGGCCACCACGATCCAGGCGATCGAACAGCAAGGCATGACGCTGACCAATACGCAGGCGCTCGGCACGACCCTGCAGGAACTCGGCACGTCGATCGAAGGCGCCCGCGACACCGCCGGGCGTTTGACGGACGCCAGCGCCAGGATTTCGACGGCCATCGACCAGGCCCTTTCCGGCGTCGCCGGCATCGTGGACGCCGACACCAACGGACAGGCGACCTCCGCCGAACTGGACGGCCAGTTGCGCCTGCTGCGCAGCGCCCTGTCCGGCATGAGCCGCAATCACGCCCAATTCGCCGAATACTTCACTGCCATCCGCAAGCTCACGGCGACGGTGCAGGACATCGCCCACCAGACCAACCTCGTCGCGCTCAATGCCGCTATCGAGGCGGCGCGTGCCGGTGAAGCCGGTCGTGGCTTCGCCGTCGTGGCGGACGAAGTGAAGCAGTTGGCGGAAAAGACCACCCAGGCCACCGCCGAGATCGACCAGGTCACCCAGGCCGTCGGCGAATTCTCCGGTCACCTGGACGACACCGTCCAAACCAGCCTGCGTCGCCTCGAACAATCGCAGTCCGGCATCGCCGGCATGCAAAGCTCGCTGGGGCGCATCGACGACGCCGTGCGCGGTGCGCGCGGCAGCCTCGAATCCGCTCGCGAGGGCATGCTGGCCATGCAGGGTCGCATCGCGGCCATCCAGGCCAGCCAGGCCACGGTCGGCCGCGTGGCGAACGAAGCGCGCCGGCAGGCCGACTCGGCGGCGCGCGCGGCCGTATTGGCGCATCGCCTGGGCCTCGCCCGGCTCGAGACCGAGGGCAACCTCGATGCCGCCAGCCTCAGCCAGATGATCCGCGAGGCAAGCCAGGGCCTGCGCTATGCCCTTGAGCTCGCCTCGCGCGACCCGTCCGGCCTTGACCGCCGCTGGCTCGATACCACGCCGCTGATGCGCTGCATCGACCAGCTCCGCGCGCTTCGTCCGGATGGCTCGGCCGATGCCGTGCGTGCGGCCGGTGAGCGCTTCTCGACGCTGGCCTCGCAGTACGCGATCACGCTGGGCGAAGGGCGCCACGCCGACGCCGGCCATATGCTGCCTGGCCTTACCCGGGAGCTGGACGCGATCACGCACGGTCTGTCCGTTTCGCTGGCCGAGCGCGCTGCATGATGCGTCGCGTCCTCGCTGTCGCCACGACCGCCGCCCTGCTCGCCTGCCCGCTCTGCGCGGTAGCCGCGCAGTCGCTGGACGTCGTGCGCGCTACGGCGGTGGACTGGCTGCAGCAGCACCGCACGCTGCCCGGCGCGCGCATGACGGCGGAAGCCGGCACGCTCGACAGCCGTCTGCATCTCGCCGATTGCCCGAGTCCGCTCGACGCATCGTTGCCCGGTAACCGGCCCCTGGGGGCTCGCGTCAGCGTCATCGTCCGCTGCCCCGTACCCGGCGGCTGGACGGTCCGGGTACCGGTCAGCGTGAAGATGTTCACCAGCGTCCTGGTCACCAGCCGGCCGCTTGCGCGCGGGGACGGTATCGGCGCCGCCGACGTTCATGCTGAAGAGCGCGACGTTGCCAGCCTCGCCTACGGTTACGTGGCGGGCCTCGATCAGATCGGCGGTCGCGCCCTGGCACGCCCGCTCAACGCGGGGACGGTACTCACCCCCGGCATGCTCGCCGGCCGACAGGCGGTGCGCATCGGCGACGCCGTAAGCATGGAGGCCAATGTCGACGGCGTGACGATCCGTGCGGAGGGCGTCGCCATGGGCGCGGGCGACACAGGCGCCCGGCTCAAGGTTCGCAACGCCTCCTCGGGCAAGATCCTCGACGCGATCGTCAGCGGCCCGGGGACCGTGGCCGTCCTTCCCTGACTGAAACCGGAACCAGCTCACATATCACGGCCATTGGCCGGTTAAAGTTCGCCGACGGACCGCCGATACAGGGTCTGACGGAACACCAGCTCCGAGGGACACACCCATGACCAACACGATCAAGCCCGGCCTTCAGGCTCCCCAGCCCCAGGTGCAGCTGCGCTCTCAGAACACTGCTGCCGGCTCCGCCAGCGCAGCGTCGGGCACGGTTGCCAGCCGCCCGAGCGACGACAGCGTCAAGATCACCGACTCGGCAAAGGCGCTCGACGCCGCCAGCCGGGGCGACGGCATCGACACGAAGCGCGTGGAAGACATCCGCGCCCGCGTCGCCGATGGCACGTACAAGCCCGATGCCCAGGCCATTGCGAGCAAGTTCCTCGCGATGGAAGGCCAGATGGGTGGCGTGAAAGCATGAGCGGCCCGCTCGGCTCCGACTTCGATACGGCGCTCGCTGCCGTGATGGGCGACCTCGCTCGAGAAGTCGACGCCCTGCACGCCAGCCTGGTCGAAGAACGCATGGCGCTCGACCAGGCTGATTCAGCCGCGCTCGAAGCAGCCGGCCGCACGAAGAGCGACCTGCTGGACCGCATCGAAAAACTGGAGGTCGAACGCCGCCAGTTGTCCGACGCTTCCGGCATCGACAGCCTGAACGACCCACGCTGGGCGCACACGCTGGATCGCCTTCGCGAATGCCGGCAACTCAACGAAGTGAATGGCCGCATCGTCGGCCAACGGATCGGCCAGGTTCGCCAGGCGCTCGCACTGATCTCTGGCGAGGGCCCGGCAGGCAGCACCTACGGTCCCGATGGCGTCGCCAAGGTACGACTCCGTTCCGCGATGCTTGCCCAGGTTTAATCCCTACGAAACAGCGACACTCAAGGCACCACCCAGACGGCGAGAAGGAAGCAATGGCAGTAACTCCCCAAGCTGTCGCGGTAAACGACGACGGCATCCTCCCCATCGTCCGCGTGCCCATTCTCGACCGGAAACAATCGCTGTTCGCCTACGAACTGCTCTTTCCGCGTCCTATCGGCAGCGACATCGATGCCGCATCGCTTGCTCATACCCAGGCGACGTTGAGCGCGATTGCCGACGGCAGCCTCAAGCGCCTCGTTCGCGACAACCGCGCATTCCTGCACATGTCGCGTGAGCTGCTGCTCGAGCACGCCGACATCCTGCGTCACAACGCACGATTGGGTGCCAGCATCAGCGCCGATGTCGGCACCGACGAAGATCTGCTGCTCAAGCTCCGCGAGATGAAAGGCCACGGCTGCCTTTTCATGCTGGAAGACTTCAACCTGCCGGCAGACCCGGAGCACCGCGCCGGTGTCGACGCGCTACTGCGGATCGTTCAATTCGCCAAGGTTGCCGTGAATCACCGCCACCCCGTGGCGGCGCGCGCGCACATGGATTACGTCCATGCGTTCGGCGTCAAGGTGATCGTCACCGGTATCGATGACCACGAAACCTTCGTGGACTACGCCGAGCAGGACGTGGACGGCTTCCAGGGCAAATACCTGCTTCGTCCGGAGCGAGTGGACATGCCCCGCCTCACACCGAGCAAGCTCGGTGTGCTGCGCCTCATGGGCGCGCTGCAGGACCCGGACAACGGCCCCGTCGAGCTTGGCAAGATCATTCGCGACGACGCTATCCTCAGCTACAAGCTCCTCGGTTGCGTGAACTCGGCGTACTTCGCGCTGCCTCGCCAGCTCAAGTCCGTGGAGCAGGCGGCGGTGTTCTTCGGCGTCAACCGCATGCGCAACTGGATCTTCACCATGGCCGTCTCGGGCATGGACGAGCGTCCGCCGGAGCTGCTTCGTCTGGCGCTGATCCGCGCGCACATGTGCGAAAAACTGGCGCGCGCGGTGAAGCCGGACTTGCAGGAGATGGCGTTCACGGCGGGCCTGTTCTCGCTTCTCGATACGCTCATGAACGTGTCGATGGCCTACGTGCTCGAACACCTGCCCCTGGCTATCGAGATTCGCGAAGCGCTACTTGAAGGCACCGGGCCATTCGCACCGATCCTCGACCAGATCCGTCATTGGGAACAGGGCGAACTGGACGGTGGTTCCGCGCTGCGCGAGGAGCACGTGAGCACCATGGCCGCGATCTATGTCGAGGCGGCGAGCTGGGCCGACCACGTCTACGCGTTCGCTGACGGCTCCGCTACGGCAGAAGCATAACGAAGGAGGCGCCGGCTATCCTGCCGGCGTCCGCTGCTGCACCCGCCAGATCGCAAGCCCTCCGCCCAGTACGGCGAAGAGAAGCCAGACGCTGGCGGTCATGGCGTCGTGTACCAACCACATGGCGCCCGCTACCGCCGTCACCACCACGGCGCCGATACCGATCGCGAACAACGCATCGCCACGCAGACGGCTGGCCTGCGCCAGCAGCAGCGCACCGACGGCAGCCATCAGAAACGCCGCAAGCCGAACGATCAGCACGGCGGACGGCGGCTCCGGCAAGGCCGGTAGAACGTCGAGCAGGCTACGCTCCCCCACCTGCACGTCGAAACCGTCGCCACCCTCGCGATTGCTGGCAGGCACGAGCGTGTCGCCATCGATCCGGGCGAGCACCGTCATCGACTGCAAAGGCACGGCTTCCCAACTCACTCGGAGATCACCGAGCCGCGGATGCGCCGGCTTGCTGCTGGTGACCAGGGCGTCGTCGACGCGCTGAAACGTGGCGGCAAAATTGGGCGGCAACTTCTTCTCGTCCGGCGGTACGCTGACCCTGCCCGGAAACGCGCGAAGAATCGGCTCGGACAGCTTGAAGTTGCCGAGCTTCACCTCACCCGCCTCGAACTGCCGCCCCTGCACCGGAAAGGCACCGGGGTTCACGTGCCCGGCTGGCTTGGCGAAGCTGGTCGCGTCAATCGGTCGATCGACCCAATCGAGTTCGTAGTGGGTGGCGCCGCCGACGGTGATCTCGCGCCACTGGAACATCTCCACGTGACGGATGAGGATCGGCGATTCCGCGCTGACGTTGAACTCCTTGTCGCGCGGTGCCTCGACAATCTGCGGCACGCCGCTGACGCGGGTAAGTGAGCCGTACTGGCCTGCCGTGGGACGCCCGGCCGCCCCGAGGTCCAGCACCGGCGCACCGTGGCGCGCCAGCGCGGCGGCGTAGTCCATCACGCGGCGCTCGTTCCACGCGATCAGGCCCAGTCCGGCCAGCAACAGGATCGCGCCGGCCACCCGGAAACCCAGGGCCACGCCAGCCTGCTTCACCTTGTACCTCGACGTCATCCTGCCCCCTTCATGCAGTCGCCCAGCCCTCGGTTCCGGCCAGTCGCTCAAGCATATCGGCCGCGAGATAGCGGCCTTTATCGTCCCTCTTCACCGAAGCGACGGCGCAAGCGGGATCGTGGGTGAAAAACAGCCTCACATCGCGCGCGATCTTGTCGTCCAGAAAGGCCTTCTTCTCGTCGATGAGCTTCTCCGGCCAGCGGTCGTAGCCCATCGTCACGGGCAGGTGCACCCAGGGCCGCCCCGGTATGAGGTCGGCGCAGAATACGACGCCCGCCACTTCCGCCAGCATCAAGCCTGGCGTGTGACCTTCAGAAAACTCGAAGCGCACGGCCTTACCAAGCGACGACGACGCGCCCTCTCCCACCAGTTCGAGCCGACCGCTGTCTTCCAGCAGTCGGACGATCTCCGGAATGAACGAGGCGCGGTCGCGCGGATGAGGATCGCGAGCACGTGCCCAATGCTCGGCACCGACAAGGAACCGCGCATTCGGGAACAACAACCGCGCAGGCTCGCCCTCCGCCCATGGCGCAAGCAATCCACCGGCATGATCGAAATGCAGATGGGAAAGCACCACCGCGTCGATGTCTTCGTGACGCACCCCCGCCTCGGCCAGCGAATCCAGGAGAACGTGCCGTTCCTCGACCACGCCATAGCGTTCGCGCATGGCGGGGTCGAAGAACGCGCCGATCCCCGTCTCGAACAGGACGTTGCGGCCGTCGAGATCGGTCACCAGCAGGCAGCGGCACGCAAGCGGGATACGGTTGTGTTCGTCGGGCTCGATCCAGCGCGACCACATCGCGCGCGGCGCGTTGCCGAACATCGCGCCGCCGTCGAGCCGCTGCGAGTTACCGATCAACGACCAGAGTTTCATGCGTGCATCCTCATTGCACCTTGCCGAGCCCCGAAGGCCGCCGCGGATCGCTCGCGGCCTCCAGCGTCTGCGTACGATGATCCCAGGTCACCACGTTCATGAACCCCCAGGGCGAACGATTCTTGAGCACGTGCCCCATGTCGGTCAGCGTCTTGGCCGTGGCGTCGTCGAATACGCCGGCCTCCACGTCCACGCGGTCGGGCAGGTATTGATGGTGATAGCGCTTTTGCGCGGTGATCTGCGATGCGCTCTTGCCATCGACGAAGGCCAGAATGCCCTCGAGCACCTGCGTGATGATGGTGGAACCACCGGGCGAACCGATCACCGCGGTGCGATCGGCACCGAACACGAAGCTCGGCGACATCGACGACAGCATGCGCTTGCCGGGTGCGGGGGCGTTGGCGAGTGTGCCGCGCAAACCGAACGCGTTCGGCTGTCCTGGCACGAGCGCGAAGTCGTCCATCTCGTCGTTGAGGACCACGCCGGTGCCCTTCGCGATGAAGCCCGAACCGAATTCGAGATTCACCGTCAACGTGGAGGCCACCATGTTGCCGTCCGCGTCGATGATCGAGAAATGCGTGGTGTGCATGCCCGGCTCCGGCGCCATGGCGGTCGGCAGCAGGTCGGAAGGCGTGGCCTTGTCGGGGGAGATCGTCGCTCGCAGGCCATCGGCGTAATACGGCGACAGCAGCATGTCGAGCGGCATCTTCACGAAGTCCGGATCGCCGAGGTATTCGTTGTGATCGCGGAACGCGCGGCGCATCGCCTCGATCGTGAGATGCGTGGCGTGGGCGGCATCGAGCTTGGTCAGATCGAAGCCGGAGAGAATGTTGAGCACCTCCGCAATCGCCACGCCACCCGACGACGGCGGCGGCGCGGTGACGATGCGATAACCCTTGTAGTCCACGCGCAGCGGTTCGCGCTCCTTCACCTTATAGGCTTCGAGATCGGACGCCTGCCAGTTGCCCCCGGCATCGCGCGATGCGGAGACGAGCAGCGCGGCTGTTTCACCCTTGTAGAACCCATCGGCGCCCTTCGCCGCAAGACGCTCGAGCGTACGCGCCAGATCGGGCTGGCGAAGTGTCCAGCCCTGCTGCGGCACCTTGCCGCCCGGCAGATACACCGCCGCGGACGCCGGATAACGGGCGAGCACCGCCTTGCGATCGTCGATGGCGCTGAGGAAACGCGCGTCGGGCTGGAAACCTTCCTTGGCGATGCGGATGGCCGGTGCCAGCGACACGGACAGTGGCAGCTTGCCGTAGTGCTCGGCCATCCAGACCAGACCGGCCGGCTCACCCGGAATGCCCGCCGAAAGCGGACCGTTGGTCGACACGTCACGATTCGGCTTGCCGTCCTTGCCGACGTAGGTCTTCATGTCCACGGCCTGCGGTGCCGTCTCGCGCGCGTCGAGGAACACGTCGCGGTTGTCCGATGCACGGTGCAGCAGGGCCATGAAGCCACCGCCGATGCCCGAACTCTGCTGCTCGACCACCGCCAGGGTGGACGCCACGGCTACCGCTGCGTCGAACGCGTTACCGCCCTTGCCCAGCACTTCGAAACCGGCGTTGGTGGCGAGGAAGTTGGCACTGGCAATCGCCGCGTGCCCCGGTCCCCGCGAAGGAGCCGGCGTGTCGAGCGCAGCCACCTGCCCGGCGGTGACGACAAGAAGAAAGCTCGCGGCGAGCATGCGCCACGACGGGGCACGGACCATAGGGTTGTCTCCGATGGGGATATCGACGCGGACGAGATTACCGCATGACGCCCGGGCGAACGCTTATTTGGCGTTCTGCGCCATCAGGTGCTCGTACTTGAGCATGAGCTGCTCGCGGGTCTCCACGTGGTCCGGATCGTGCGGAATGCATTCCACCGGGCACACCTCGACGCACTGCGGGTTGTCGAAATGCCCGACGCACTCGGTGCAGAGGTTGGGATCGATCACGTAATACTGCTCGCCGAGCGATATGGCCTTGTTCGGGCACACCGGCTCGCACACGTCGCAGTTGACGCAGGTGTCGAGGATCAGGAGGGACATGCGGCGATTTTACCGCAAGGCGCGAGGTAGCGCGTTGCCCGCGTGAGTCGGCGCTGCGCGCCTGTAAGCCGGCCGCTGTGCGGCCTGTAAACCGTAAGCAGGCAAATGAAGAAGGGCGCCAGCGGCGCCCTTCTTCACGGTTCACGCTTTACGCTTCACGCACTCACATCGCGACGAAGCGGAAGGTCGCGCCGCTCGGGGCCACGGCGTCAGCCACGCGCTGCTGGTCGGCCTGATCGCCGATGAACAGCACGATCACATTCTTGAACGAGCCGGCGTTGGCACCCTTGAACGCTTCGATCATCAGATCGGCAGTCTTGGCCGAGTCCGGGCCACCGAAGACGAGCATGTTGCCCGGCGTGACGCCGCGGGCGACCGTGCCCTGCACGTTCTCGAGCTGGCGCGCGCGACCGTCCTGACCGGCCTGGTCGTCACCGGCGGGCACGAAATACGGGAACGGACGGTCCGCCGTCATGCCCTGCATGTTCTTCCGGACGATCTGGCCGAAGTACTGGCTCCACGCCTTGGTATCGCTCGGGTTGGTCGGCTTCGCGACGGCGGCTTCCTGCTGCGTGGCAGCCTGGTCGGTGTCTTCGGACTTGTTGCAGGCCGAAAGGGCCAGGGCGGCGGTCAGGGCCACGGACGCGGCGAGGACGAACTTACGCATGATGATCACCTTTGATTTTCAAGAGTTGCGCCAGCGCTGGCGCATGGCCTGCTGCACCGCCGGATGCACGAAGCCGGAAATATCGCCACCCAGGCGACCGATTTCACGCACGAGCGAGGAGGAGATGAAGCTGTATTGTTCCGCCGGGGTCAGGAACAGCGTCTCGGCCTGAGGAATCAGGTGACGGTTCATGCTGGCGAGCTGGAATTCGTATTCGAAGTCCGACACGGCGCGTAGGCCACGCAGGATGACGCCTGCCCCGATCTCCGTCACGAAGTCGGCAAGCAGGCAATCGAAGCCGCGCACGTCCACGTTCGGCAGGTCGGCAAGCGCCAGCCTGGCCAGGGCGATGCGCTCGCCGAGACTGAAACCGGGCCCCTTGTTGCGGCTCTCCGCTACCGCCACGACGATGCGGTCGAAAAGCGGCGCCGCGCGCGACACGAGATCGGCGTGCCCGTTCGTAATGGGATCGAAGGTGCCGGGGTAGACGGCAAGTCGCGGATTGGCCGGCACTGGAGTCATGAGAGGCGGGTCGGGGAAAACGCCGGTTAGCTTAACGGATCGGCCGGGGTGCGGCGATAGAGGGCGTAGGCCACGTCCCCGGCATGCCCTTGGCGGTGCGGCAGCCATGTGTCGGGAAGTCGGAAGGCCGCCGTGCGCGGGGCTTCCACGTAGATCCATGCGCGGGGCGCCAGCCAGCCGCCCTCCTCCAGCGCCCGGGCCGCTTCCGCCCACGCGTCCAGGGCGAACGGCGGGTCGAGCAGCACGAGATCGAAGGGGCGGCCGGCAGCTCGCAGCCAGCGCGTCGCGTCGTCGCCGGCCACCTCGCCAGCCACCTTGAGCCGGGCAAGATTGGCCTTCAGCGCCGCGGCGAGGCGCGGCTCACGCTCCACGAAGGTCGCCGCCGACGCGCCGCGCGAGAGGGCCTCGATGCCCAACGCGCCGGTACCGGCGTAGAGATCGAGGCAACGAGCCCCTTCGACGACAGGCTGGAGCCAGTTGAACAAGGTCTCGCGGACCCGCTCCGGGGTAGGCCGGAGGCCCGGCATATCCGGTACCTCAAGCTTCGAGTTGCGCAGGGTTCCGCCAATGATGCGGATACGGCCGGGAGTATTCATCGCTCAGCGGCCAGTGAAGGCTGGGGTGGTAGCATGCGCCCATTGTCTTTGAATCCCCCGTGCAATGCTCAAGTTCTGGAAAAAGAAGACCACCGAGCCGGCGCCGGCCGAGTCCGCGGCCACCGACGAGCGGGCTGACCTGGTCGCCGATCCCGCGTCGTCCGCCGAGAGCGGCGTCGCCACCTCCGAAGCGCTGGCCGAGGCCGCTGCGCCGGAACCTCAGGTGCCCGACATCGACGCCGAGGTCGAGGCCTCCGTCGTGGTCGAAGCCGCCCGTGAAGCCGAACATGCCCCGGCAACGCCGGCACGACGTAGCTGGCGCGAACGTCTCTCGGGCAGCGGGTTCGCCAAGAGCCTTTCCGCGCTCTTCGTAAAGAATCCCCGGCTCGACGACGACCTCCTCGACGAACTGGAAACCGCGTTGATCACGGCCGATGTGGGCGTGGACGCCAGCACGCGACTCGTGGAAGACCTCCGCAAGCGCATGCACAAACGTGAGTTCGCCGACGCCGACGCATTGCTGAAGGCGCTGCGCAGCGAATTGGTGGCGCTGCTGAAGCCGGTCGAGACGCCGCTCGACGTCGCCACCGCCAGCCCCTTCGTGATCCTGACCGTCGGCATCAATGGCGTGGGCAAGACCACCACCATCGGCAAGCTGGCGCGCCGTTATGTCGATGAAGGCCGCAACGTCATCCTCGCCGCAGGCGACACGTTCCGCGCCGCCGCGGTGGAACAGTTGAAGACCTGGGGTGAGCGCAACAAGGTGCCCGTGGTCTCGCAAGGCCAGGACGCCGACTCCGCCAGTGTCATCTTCGATGCGCTGCAGGCGGCACGCTCGCGCGGCGCGCAGGTGCTGATCGCGGACACGGCAGGGCGCCTGCACACGCAGGGCGGCCTGATGGACGAGTTGGGCAAGATCGGCCGCGTGATGAAGAAACTCGATCCCAGCGCACCGCACGAGGTGCTGATGGTCATCGACGGCACGACCGGGCAGAACGCCATCAGCCAGGTGCGTCAGTTCCGCGAGACCGCAGGCGTTACCGGCCTGGTAGTCACCAAGCTCGACGGCACCGCAAAAGGCGGCGTGATGTTCGCCCTCGCCCGCGAATTCGGCCTGCCGATCCGCTACGTGGGGCTGGGTGAAACCGCCACCGATCTGCGTGTGTTCGACGCAGAGGCCTTCGTAGACGGCCTGCTCCCGGCGGCTCTCGGCGGTTGAGTGAACGGCATGGCGGAAAAGCCGCGGCCATGACCCGCCGACTGCGAATCGGGCTTTACATCGTCGGCGGCATCTTGGCGATGCTGATCCTGGCGATGTTCATCGCGATGTACGTGGTGCTGCAGCCCGCGCGCTTCACGGCGCTGCTGCAGTCGCGAGCGCGCGACGTCGGGCTCGAACTCACGCTTGCCAACCCGGCCAGCCCCACCGTCTGGCCCAAGCCGGCGCTGGAACTGGAAGGCATCACCTTGCGCAGCCGCGGTGTGGACACACCCATGCTCGTTGCAGCACGCGGCAAGCTCGTGCTGCCGTGGCACACGCTCATGGGCGGCGAAGCCCGCATTTCGCGGCTCGAGGTCGAAGGCGCGCGGATCGACGTCGATGCCGTATCGACGTATCTCGACACCCTGCCCTCGCGCCCATCGACGGCCGGCGCCATGCTGCCTACCGCGGACGCGGGTTTTCGCGTGACGCGAGGCACGCTCACCCGCGGCAATGCACTACTGCTCGCCAACGTGGACATCGATGCGGGACGTCTTGCGAACGGCCGTCCATTCACACTGGCCCTTTCCGCATCCACGCCGGACGGCATTCCCTACGCACTGGAACTTGCGACCACGCCATCGCTGGCGCAAGGCGTGCTGACGTTGAGCGATCTGACGGTCGGTTTGTCGAGCACGTCGCGGTTCGACGCGACGATGCGCGGCACCGCGACCTGGCGTGGCGCTGCCGACGTGGGCGGCACCTTGTCGGGAAAGATCACGCGCACGGCGGCGCCGCCGTATGACATCGTGCTCGCCGTGACGCCTGCCAACCAGCGCGATCCGTTGTATGTGGCACTGAAACTCGACGGCGACAACGACCATACCGATATCCGCATTCCGCCCATCGCTCTGGCCGATTGGTGGGCCGGTCTTCGCACCGGTGCGCCAATCACGCCGCCACCGCTGCTCGGCACGCTCGAAGCGAAGGCCGTAGACGTCGGCGCCGTGCATGCCACCGGGCTCCGCATCAAGGCTTCGCCGACCGAGCCCGTCAACGCATCCACGAGCGCCCTTCCCGCGACGGCCCACAGCGCGCCATGAATCGTTTCGCCGAAGAGCTGCTGCGCTGGTTCGACCACCACGGGCGCAAGGATCTGCCGTGGCAGCATCCGCGCGATGCGTATCGCGTGTGGCTGTCGGAGATCATGCTCCAGCAGACGCAGGTGATCACCGTCATCGGTTATTTCCAGCGTTTCGTGGAGCGCCTGCCGACGCTCGCCTCGCTCGCTGCAGCCGACGAAGACACCGTGCTCGCACTGTGGTCGGGGCTGGGCTATTACCGACGCGCGCGTTTCCTGCATCGCGCGGCGCAATTGTGCGTGGAACGGCATGACGGCGAACTGCCGCGCGACCTCGACGCGCTCATGGCCCTGCCCGGCATCGGCCGCTCCACGGCCGGAGCGATCCTTGCGCAGGCGTACGGCCTGCGCTTCCCGATCCTCGACGGCAACGTGAAGCGCGTGCTGACGCGATACCACGGCATCGCCGGGTTTCCGGGCGAAAGCGCGATCGAGAAGCGGCTATGGATTCACGCCGACGAACACACGCCCGCGGAACGCACGGCCGACTACACGCAGGCCATCATGGATCTGGGCGCCACCGTCTGCGTGCGCAGCAAGCCTGCGTGCCTGATCTGCCCACAGGCGGCGACGTGTGTCGCCCATCGCGACGGCCTCACCGCGGTGCTGCCCACGGCAAAGCCCGGAAAGAAGATTCCCACGCGATCGCTCGCGATGCTGCTCCTGCGCGATGCACAAGGTCGGGTGCTGCTGGAGAAACGCGGCCCGCAAGGCGTCTGGTCGGGGCTATGGAGCCTGCCGGAAGCCGCGGACGTCGAGGCCGCCGGTGGTGTGGCGTCTCGACTGGCCCGTGTACGCAACGCCGATCCGCTTCCCGCCTTCACCCACGTCTTCAGCCATTACCGGCTGGACGTCTCCCCCATCCTGTTCGACCATGCCACCCCGCTTACCGCTGTGGCGGACGGCGAAAGCCGGCGCTGGTGCGATCTCACGCAGATCGCTTCGCTTGGCCTGCCGGCACCGGTGCGCACGCTACTCGACAACCTTCCGGAGATCACCCCATGACGCGCATGGTTCACTGCGTGAAGCTCGGCCGCGAGGCCGAAGGACTCGACTTCGCTCCCTGGCCCGGCGACCTGGGCAGGCGCGTCTACGAGAACGTATCCAAAGAGGCGTGGGCCCAATGGCTGTCCCACCAGACCATGCTCATCAACGAGATGCGCCTCTCCCCGCTCGACCCGAAGACCCGCAGCTTTCTAAGCGGCGAAATGGAGAAATACTTCTTCGGCGGCGAGGTGGCCCAGCCCGCGGGCTACGTTCCACCCGATCCCAACGCTTGACGCCGACGCCGTCACCCGATTTAATACGCGGCTCCACTCGCCGCAACGCTCGTTGCAGGCACCCGTGGCTCGGTAGCTCAGTTGGTAGAGCAGGGGATTGAAAATCCCCGTGTCGGCGGTTCGATTCCGTCCCGAGCCACCATTATTCAAGTGATTTGGCCCGCCACCTTGGCGGGCTTTTTCTTTTGTGCTTCCCCCATGCCTCCTCCTCTTGGCGTTCGCTGCGGTCCGTCTCCGGTCGGGCGATAACGCTTAGAGGGCGTCGGGCACAAACTTCGCCAAGCATTGGTGCTTGGCTCGCTTACCCACTGGAATCAGCACGGCGGCCGTCACGTGGTAAGGCTTGCCGGTCTTTTGGTCCTGGGAGTCGACGAAGGTGCCCGCGTGATACTCGATATCGCACTGATCGTATTTGTCACAGACCGCCAGCTTTGTGCAGATGATTTTGCCATCCCGTTCGTAGATGTAATACGTGGCTTCCGAATAGGGGGGGCGTGGGTAGGCTTCGGTTCGGATGGTGACCGCGGGGACCTCCGCGGCGCAGGCCGAACCCGAAAGAGCCAATGCGGTAATCAGTAAGCGAGCAATCCAGGGGATGCGCAGGGTCATTCCAGTGGCCTTCCGTGAGGATGCACCGATGGTGCCGCATCCCCGTTTCGCCGCCAAGCCGGTCCAGGCTCGGCCGCAGCTACAAAGTACTCACCTAGCGTCGGAGGCATTGTCCAGGAGCCCCATGCCCTCCCGTAGTGCGGGGGGATGACGGACAGTCTGTGGTCTTATCTGCGATCGCTCAGACCTGCCGCGTCGCGCCGTCTTGCGTGTCCCAGCGGCCCGCCCACTAACCGCCAGGCGTCGGCGCCGGTGGCGGCGTGGGCGGTTGCGGTGCGACCGGCGGCGGGGGCGGCGTTTTGGGCGGCACAGGCGTGTATTGCGCAGACGCCATGCGCCAACCGTCGGGGCCCTTGACCACGCTCGCACCGAGGGTCAGGCGTCGCTGCATGCCTTTCATCGCGAAGACGACGGTGCCGGTGACGAATGCGCTGTTGCCGTGGGTACGTGTCTTGACGTCCTCGAACGAGGTTGGCGGCATCTCGCTCTTCTTGTCCGGCGCGTAGAAGCCGAGCACCGCATCGTGCTCGTCCACTTCGCCGCGCGGCGATACCTCGACGAACTGGGGCAGGAGGATCGCGCGGAGCGCGGGGACGTCGAAGTCGTGCTCTGCCTTCATGTAACGGGCGACCGCTGCCTCGGGAGTGCTTTCGGCGGCGCTGACCGTTCCGGCGGCGGAAAGGAGTGCGAGGGATAGCAGGGCCATTCTGGAGCGCGACATGGACATCTCTCGTGACCGAAGGTAGCCGGATCATCCGGCGCAGCCGATGCTTGCGCATGGCCCGTTCGTCACCCTGCCCCGTGCTACCGGCCACCACCTGCTGTGCCGGTGTCGATCACCACCGGAAGCACCCGACCGATCGATGGATCACGTGGCGCTGACCCGAGGCAACACCATCCAGCCACCCGAAAGGGTTTCCTTGAGCACTTCGACACGTCGCATCTGCCCCGTCACCGCCGAGGCTGACGAGAGTGCGAACTCGACCGCGCGACCTTCGGTGGGAAACAGATGCTTCGCGCCGCCGGGCAGTACCACACGCCAGACCCGTTCGTTCATGCCTGGGTAGAAGATGAAAATGCGAAACGGACGGCCTGCGTCGTTCATCGACGGCGCCTGCGTCGCAGTTCGGCTTTCACGTCCCACGAATGCTCCCCGACGTTCTTCACGGCACTTCGCAAGACGTTCTCACTCACGCCGAGAGCGCGCGTCCAGTAACGGATGTCCGAACGCAACGTGACATTCACTCGCGTCAGGTCGGTCGGCGCGGCGACAAAGATCTCTTCGTTCATGGCGCGGCCTCGTAGGAAGAAGCACCTGTACCACGAGCTTTGTTACGCGCACGTAACTTCGACGCGGACGCTCAGATGTTCACGTCCCTGCCCCGCGTCGCCTCGCACTGACGCAAGGCGCCATCCAGCACGGTGGCCTCATCCAATGCGCTCGCGGGTGGGGCCGACTCATGCAGCATGAGCGACAGGCGCGCTTCCATCGCGCGCACCAACTGCCCACGCGCGTCCTGCCCGCATGGCGTACGCGGCTTCCACAGGCTCAGCTCGCGGGTACGCAGTACCAGGCGATCGATATACGGACTCTGGTCTCGCGACGGTTGTTTTTCCGCATCGGCGAGCTGCGTTCGCCAGAGGTCCAACTCAGCGTGCAAATCGGCGGTGTCGGCGGCGAGTGCCTTGGCGTCCCTCTCCCTGGCGCGATGCGAGGCCGTGAATGCAAGCATCGCCGTCGTGGCGGAAGCGATGAACGCCACCGCTACGATGATCCACACCACCTTGCGTCCATTGGCCGGCTTGCCGGGCGAATCGTGATCCAAGTTCATGTCGCCTCCGGCGTCCGTCGATCGAGCCGTCTATTCTGCCTCAGCCGGGCCCCGCGGGCGGTTTTCCTGGGTGGACATGGCGTCGCGGGCGGTAACGTGTCACGACACGGGCGCACTGCTCTGGCTATAGTCGGCGTTCCCGTTCGGAAGGAAGCTCGTCCCCATGATTCGATTCCGTCACCTGGCCATCGCCGCTGCCCTGGCTATTTCCGCGACCTCGGTCGCCGCCAGCGAGTTGAAGGTGATGACGTTCAACGTCCGCACGATCACCGGCAACGACGGCCTCAACGACTGGAATCATCGACGCGACCTCTTCGCCGATACCATCCGGCAACTCCATCCCGACGTCATCGGCACGCAGGAACTGCACAAGCAACAAGGCGACGACACGGTGGCGGGGCTACCGGAATACACCTGGTTTGGCCGCGATCGTTTCGGCAAGCACACCGACGAGCACATGGGCATCTTCTACCGCAAGGACACGCTCAAGCTCGTCGAATCGGGTGATTTCTGGCTCTCCGACACGCCGGACAAGGTCGGCAGCATTACCTGGGGCAACCTCTTTCCGCGCATGGTGAACTGGGCGCTGTTCGAACGCATCTCCGATCACAAGCGCTTCTACCTGCTCGACACGCATTACCCGTACCGCGACAGCGATGAGGATGCCCGCTCGCGCAGCGCGCATGAAATGAACGAGTGGATCGCCAAGCTGCCGAAGGACGTGCCGGTCATCGTCACCGGCGACTTCAACACGGGACCGGACAGCGAATCGCACAAGACCCTGACGGCGACGCTCAAGGACGCGTGGGAAACCGCGCCGAAGCGCGAGGGCCCGGCCGAGACGTTCCACAACTTCACAGGCAACGCCACCAAGCGAATCGACTGGATTCTCTACCGCGGTGTATCGCCGACGTTCGTGCAGACCGTTACGACGTCGAAAGACGGACGCTATCCGTCGGATCATTTTCCGGTGTTCGCCGACTTCGACCTCTGAGGAATGGACGGCAGTGGAGCGGCTGCTTGCGCCGCCCCACCGCCGGCTTGCCTACGGCGCGTTGGACGTCGATGATGGCGACCATCCATCCCGGGGGATACACCATGCGCCGACTTCTCGCTGCTGCTTTTCTGGCCGTCACCGCCTTCTGTGCTCACGCGGCAACGCCGCCCGCAACCAGCGCCTCCTATTTCGACAACACCGGCCGCGACGATGTGCTGTCCGGCGGCCAGAAGTCGATCGTCATCGACACGCCCAAGGGCAAGTTCAAGGTCTGGACCAAGCGGGTCGGCAACAATCCGACCATCAAGGTACTTCTGCTGCATGGCGGCCCGGGGGCAACGCACGAATACTTCGAGGCGTTCGACAGCTACTTCCCCGGTGCGGGGATCGAGTATTACTACTACGACCAGCTCGGCTCGGCCTTCAGCGACAAGCCGACCGATCCGTCGCTCTGGGACATCCCACGCTTCGTGGACGAAGTGGAACAGGTGCGCCAGGCGCTGCACCTGGACAAGGACAACTTCTTTGTCCTCGGGCATTCCTGGGGCGGCGTGCTCGCAATCGAATACGCGCTGAAATATCCGCAGCACCTCAAGGGGCTGATCATCTCGAACATGATGGACAGCATTCCCGCGTACAACGAGTACGCCACCAAGGTGCTGATGCCTGCCATGGACCAGAAGAAACTGGCCGAGGTAAAGCGACTGGAAGCGGAGCACAAGACCGACGATCCGGCATACATGGCGATCCTCATGCCGATGCACTACGAAAAGCACATCCTGCGCATGCCGGCCGCGCAGTGGCCGGAGCCGGTGGAACGTGCCTTCGGTCACATCAACGAGCAGATCTATGTGTCGATGCAGGGCCCGAGCGAGTTGGGCGCCAGCGGCAAGCTCCTCCACTGGGATCGCAGCGAGGCCTTGAAGACGATCAAGGTTCCGACGCTGGTCATCGGGGCGCAGTACGACACGATGGACCCGAAATACATGGCCGCCATGGCGAAGAAGATGCCGGACGCGCGCTTCCTGCTGTGCCCCCAGGGCTCGCACCTTGCCATGTACGACGATCAGAAAACCTACTTCACGGGGCTGATCAAATTCCTGAAGGACGTGGACGCGGGCAAGCCGCTGAATTGACGTGCCGGATGGGCCCGGGCCCTTGTGGGAGCCGCCATGGCGACGAGAGCTTGCCGGTGGGAGCCAGCCTGCTGGCGATGGAGCTTGCCTCGCCGCTACACCGCTTCGTTGGCTTATCGCCACCAGGGTGGCTCCCACCGGTGCCTTGGCCTATCGCCGCGGGGTGAACCAGGTAAGTCTTCGCTCCTGAGACGCCTTTCTGGCAACATCGTTCGGTTATCGACGCGCAGTAGCGCGCCTGCCGGATGCACAAGCCCATGAATTTGCAAGCCAATTACGAACAGATCCCGCTCAAGGATTACGCCGAGCGGGCCTACCTCGACTACTCCATGTACGTGGTGCTGGACCGCGCCCTCCCCTTCGTGGGCGACGGACTGAAGCCCGTGCAGCGGCGCATCATCTACGCCATGAGCGAGCTGGCGCTGGGCGCCACCGCCAAGCCGAAGAAATCCGCGCGCACCATCGGCGACGTGATCGGCAAGTTCCATCCGCACGGCGACTCGGCCTGCTACGAGGCCATGGTCCTCATGGCTCAGCCGTTCTCCTATCGCTACCCGCTGGTGGACGGTCACGGCAACTTCGGTTCGCCGGACGATCCCAAGAGTTTCGCGGCCATGCGATATACCGAGTCGCGCCTCACGCCGATCGCGGAAGTGCTGCTCTCCGAACTGGGCCATGGCACCACCGATTGGGTACCCAACTTCGACGGCACGCTGGAAGAACCGTCCTGGTTGCCCGCGCGCGTGCCCCACGTCCTGTTGAATGGCTCGATGGGCATTGCCGTGGGTATGGCCACCGATATCCCGCCGCACAACCTGCGCGAGGTCGCCAGCGCCTGCATTCGCCTGCTCGACGATCCCGACGCCACGATCATCGACCTGTGCGAGCACGTGCATGGTCCGGACTACCCGACCACCGCCGAGATCATCACGCCGCGCAAGGAAATCGTGGCGATGTATCAAAACGGCATTGGGTCGATCCGCGCCCGCGCGGTCTACGAGCGTGACGACGGCAACATCGTCATCACAGCCCTGCCCCATCAGGTCTCGCCATCGAAGATCCTGGAGCAGATCGCTGCGCAGATGCGCGCGAAGAAGCTACCGATGCTGGAAGACCTGCGCGACGAGTCGGATCACGAGAATCCGATCCGACTCGTGCTCGTGCCGCGCTCCAATCGCGTCGACGTCGACGAGATGATGCAGCACCTCTTCGCCACCACCGACCTGGAGAAGAGTTTCCGCGTCAACCTCAACATGATCGGCCTCGACGGCCGGCCGCAGGTGAAGGACCTCAAGATGGTCCTCAGCGAGTGGCTGCGCTTCCGTACCGATACCGTTACGCGACGCCTCAACCACCGTCTCGGCCGTGTCGAGCGTCGACTGCACATGCTCGAAGCGCTGCGCATCGCCTACCTCAACATCGACGAGGTGATCCGCATCGTCCGTACCGAGGAAGAACCGAAGCCCGTGCTGATTGCGCGCTTCCGGCTCGACGAGGAACAGGCGGACTACATCCTCGAGACGAAGCTGCGCCAGTTGGCGCGGCTCGAGGAAATGAAGATCAACGAGGAACGCGACAAGCTCGAGGAAGAGCGTGCGCGGATCAATGTCCTGCTCAAGTCGCCAGCCAAGCTCAAGGGCCTTATCAAGGAAGAGCTGCGCAGCGACGCCGAGAAGTACGGCGACGAGCGTCGCTCGCCGCTGATCGAGCGCAGCGCCGCCCAGGCGCTCGACGAAAGCGCGCTGGTCGCTTCCGAACCGGTCACGGTCGTGCTGTCACAGAAGGGCTGGGTACGCGCCGGCAAGGGGCACGACATCGACGGCGAAGCGCTGTCCTACCGCGATGGTGACAGCCTGCTGGCCGTGGCCCGCGCGCGGACCACACAGCAGGTCGCGTTCATCGACTCCACCGGCCGTGCCTATGCCACCGCCGCGCATACGCTGCCGTCGGCACGCGGCAACGGCGAACCCTTGACCGGCCGCTTCAGCCCACCGGCTGGCGCCCGCTTCGATGCCGTGGTAGCCGCGGACAACGATACCCGCGTCATCCTGGCCACCGACTTCGGCTACGGCTTCGTGACGCGCTTCGAGGCACTCACCGGCCGACAGAAGGCGGGCAAGCAGATCATCACGCTGAGCGATGGCGCACGGGTACTGGCACCTGCGCTTACGGCCGATCCGTCGCGTGACCGCATCGTCGTGGTCACCGGCGAAGGCCATCTGCTGATGTTCTCGGTCGCGGAACTGCCGGAACTCGACAAGGGCAAGGGCAACAAGCTCATCGAGATCCCGAAGGCCAAGCTGGTCTCCGGTGAGGAACGCGTCGTCGGCATCGCCGTGGTCGCCGAGGGCAAGGGCGAGGTCACGCTTTATGCGGGGCAGCGTAAGCTCACGCTGAAATGGGCGGACCTTGTCGAATACGGCGGCAACCGCGCCACGCGCGGCGGTGTACTGCCGCGTGGCCTGCGTCGTGTGGAGCGCATCGAAACCACCGGTTGATGCGGTGGACTTCGGTGGGAGCCAGTCTGCTGGCGAAGGGAGCTTGCCGCGAGCACCCATCGCCAGCAGGCTGGCTCCCACCACGTTACAACCGAGTCACGTCCCACGACACCATTCGTCCGTCCTTGTACGGCATCACGCCATGGAAAGGCCGCGGGTCGGTGTCGAACACCAGCGGCAGGAAATGGCGATCGCCCTCCCACATCGGCAGGGCATCGAGGGCATCGAGCGCCACCCACTCCAGCGACCCCTCGGGATTCGATGCGAGGGGCGTACCCTCGAAGCGGGTGATGACGAAGATGAAGCCGAGCCAGTCCTCGCCCCGCTTGCCGAAACCCGGCCAGTTCAGCGTGCCGCGCAGGCGCATTTCCACACACTCGATGCCGGCCTCTTCCCTGATCTCCCGGCGCATGCACGACGCGACGTCCTCGCCTGGCTCCATTTTTCCGCCGAGGCCATTGTATTTGCCCAGGTGCTGATCGTCTTCGCGGGCGTTGCGGTGGATCATGAGGACGCGCTGGCCGTCCGGCGACAACACGTACCCGAGCGTGGCGACGATGGGGGTATAAGGCATGGCGAGGGAAGGCTTGGGGAAAAACGCTGGAGTTTACGCCTTGCGCCGCTCGCCCGCGTCATCGCCCTTGCACTGCCAGGCCCGTCCGGCGAACATCGTCCGATGCTCCCGCTCCCTTCGTCCCTCGCGCTTGGCGCATCCGCGCTGCGGTTTCTCGCTATCGGTTGCCTCGCGGCCCTTGCCGTCGGCTGCGCCGATCCGGCGGATGCCGTGGACGGGCGCGACGTCGTCTTCGACAGCCAGTCCTATTTCGTCGTCAACGTAGACACGCGTAACGAGGACATCGAACTGATCTGGCGCAACCCCGATACCGGCGAGCCCTTCGGTGGCATCGAAGCGCTGAAGACCTGGACGGCGGGCAAAGGGCGCCCTCTGGTCTTCGCGACCAACGCGGGCATCTACGACCGCGAGTTCAAGCCCCTCGGGCTTTACGTGGAGAACGGCAAGACGCTTGTGCCGCTGAATCTGGTGCATGGCAATCCGCGTTCGGGCAACTTCTCGTTGCTGCCCAATGGCGTGTTCGCCGTCTATGACGACGGCAGCGCGGAGGTCCGTAGCAGCGAAGCCTTTCGCGCGGCAGATCGCAAGCCGCGCTGGGCAACGCAGTCCGGGCCCATGCTGGTGATCGACGGGCAGATCAATCCCCAGTTCGACAACGGCTCGGACAGCATGAAATGGCGCAGTGGCGTCTGTGCTCGCACCTCGCACGACGTCGTCTTCGTGGTCAGCCGCGCGCCGGTCAATTTTCACAGTTTTGCGCGGCTGTTCCGCGACGAGATCGGCTGCCGGGACGCGTTGTTCCTCGACGGCACGATCTCGCAGGCATACACGCCGGACGACGGCTACGTTGGCGCACCCGTGTTCATGACCAAGCCTTACGCCGGCATCGTCGCGGTATTTCCGAAGCGGCGCTGATCGTCAGGCGCGAGCGTTACCTCGTTTGCCTCCATGAATGATTGCTCCCAGTATCTACCCCGCGTGACAACGGCTCGTAAGTGCGTTGGAGTTCGGATGTCCCGTCGGAATAGGCGTTACTCACACTCCTGTCCTTACCGATCATGTGACGGTCGAGCGCGGCATCGGCATATCGCGCATGCCCGGGCGATCGATCGCGAAGCTTGATATTGAACACATGGGGCCCTGTGGTTCTCGATATCATTGCCATGTAGACCCCCACCTCCGGATTGTCTCCGTACGGGCGATTGCGCAATTTTGCTTGATTGAGCTTGAACCTCGCCGTCTGCTCCTGGAGCAAGTCCAGAAAAAACGGATTACCGCTGTGGGAGCCGAAGGCGTTGGTGTTGAACTCACCGAGCATATTCAGATCCCTGTTGGTCACGAGTGGGCCTGTGAGTATTTCGTCTTTCGCTGCCTGCAGAGGATTTTCGCCGAAGGCGGGCTTGAGCATGTCGTCCGTATCGAGGTACATACCTCCCTTTTTGTACTGGATGTAGTTGCGGAGGATGTCACTGGCTGCGGCCAGATTCCGCGTTGCCCTCTCATTCTTCTGAAAGAAAAGAAATGCCTCGTAGTGCGTCGATGCCTTGAAGCCTTCGAACAGCTCCGTGTTTCGCAGATCCACCACCTCCACACCCGGCAGCTTGCTGCGTAGCCTGCTGAGGCTCCCAGAGGTAGCATCATCCGGCAGCACGTAGAGCGTCGGCTTATACCCTTTCGCATTTGCGATGCGGCTGTTGTCGCCAATAAGGTCCGTCAATGCCTTTTCCTTGAAAGGCAGCCCGTCCTTGCCACGCACGCCGCCGAGCCTCATCAACTCGTTGACGTCACCAATCCAAATTTGATTGATTACTTTTGGAATGTCGCTCCTCGGTCCCTGGCGGACACTCGGCCATGACACAGGATCGCGACTGATTCCGAACTCGGTCAGTGCCGCACGCCTGGCCTCACCCGTAGCGCGCGGAGAAGGCACCGCCGGAGCACCCGATGGCCCGCCCGTGACTACGGACTTCCATGCACGGGCGGCGGTGTCGTACTCGACCTCCTCCCACAGTTTTCCGTTCCGGTCGACCAAGCGCCATCTGCATGTTTGCAGATCGAAACGTATGGGCGTCTGGTAGCCGTTCAGGGGCACCATGATGTTTCCGTCCCTGGGCCGATCGATGCCTCGGAAGATGCCCTCCCCCCAGCGCGGCTCGCGCCATTCGATGGGTGGCGGCCTATCGGGAAAACCACCCAGCAACCCGGTATATGGACGCGGATGCCACTCGCCGTTGGTCAACGTAATTGGCCGGCTATTGCCCGCGGCCGTCGGGTGGTAGATCACTCTCTCGACGCTGCCATCGGGCTTGGAGACATTTCGGCTCTTGAACACCTGCCCACGTATCTTTACGTACTCTTGCCCGACGCTATCGCGATACAGATTCGGAGACGGCGAATGCATGGCGCCGGTATCGACATCGCGCACCGCAAACTGCCGCGCGAGACCGTCCCATGCCTCAGATGATCGCGGCGCCGCAACGTTGGCAGGCATCGGGAGCGTAAAGCTTCGCCCCACCGTGGAATGGCGACCGAAGGTGGCCAGTTTGCCTATGGATCGGCCCAGGGCCTTGCCCGCGTAAATGAGTGGACGGGCAAGTAGCGGCGGCCCTACCTCCAGCGCGATGGAGAGTCCAGCCATGCCCAGCTTCCCGTAACAGCCTTCTGCGCCATCCACGAAGCACTCCACGGCTCCCGTCATTCCCATACCGCCTTCCACGAGACCGTAAAGCGGCAGAACCATGCTCAGAAGATCCGACGCACCATTGACGTGATGCGCGACCTCCAGCCGGTCCTTCCGCGACGTCGAAACGGCCATGTGTCGCGATTCGTTCCGAAGCTGGACGAAAAAGGCGAGCGCACTCGCCCGGAGGAAATCGCCCTCGATTGGAACCATTTGCACGTCGCTTCGCCCGCCCCGCAGAAGAATCCGCGTCGCGGCTGCTCGCTCGCCTGAGACGATGGATTGGACGATGTAGGTGCGCAACGCGGCATCGGTTCGGAACAGAGTCGATATGTCGCCGAGGCTGCGGAACGCGCGAAACGCGCTGCCACTCGGCGCATGAGGAGTGTAAAGAACGAACGCTTGGTCTCCCTCCTGGCCTGTCTCGAAAAGCACGACACCACCGCCTACGCTGGCCTCTCCGACGTGAAGATGGCGCACAGCAATTCGCGACGTGGCGCTCGGATGGGCAAGGGCGTGAAGTATCGAGCCAGTCGTTTTTTCCGTCAGTTCGGACCGTGGCAGCGAACCGCCGCTCGCTACCAGCTCGAACGCCATTCGGTGTCCCAACGCCAGTGCAAATGCGTCGAGGTCTATCGTCGCTTGAAAACGATCGACCGCATCGATGTAGCGCTTGGCGACATCCGCCTCACGGACGATACGCGTGACTACTTCATCGGACAGACCGGCGATAGGCAACCCTCTGTCGTCAAGGACCTCGTAATGCGAGAGCTGTCTTTGCGTCGCGACCATGTTCTCAAGCGCGATCTCTGTAAGGCTCAGTTTTTTGCCGGTGTGCCAGGTACCTTTCTCGTCGACCTTGTTCCAATTGCCGTCGTCACCCTGCCAGCGTCGTTGCTTACCCTTGTGGTGTTCGCGGTAGGTCCACTCGAACACGGAAATCGCGTCTGGATCGGTCACTTCCAAACCGGCTGCGACCAGCAGCTTCCTCAGGATGTCTCGTGACAATTCTTTCAAGTCACCAGGAATCGCCAGATCCTTGGTGGTGGCATCGAACGATGCACTGAATTTCTTGAGATAGGTTGCCGCCTTCGTCCACCATGCTCGTTTGGCGGCCATCGTCCCGTCGACAACGTCATCGGGCATCAGCAGCTCGAGAACGCGGCGACTGTTGTAGGCATGGATGACAAACCGTTGATCGAGATCGTCCACCGGGTCGCCATGCGAAGCCAACGTGTGTACGAGTTCTTCTGCCTTCATCGTAGCCTGGGTGGCATGACGGAGTGCCTCGGCGAACTCGCTGGATGCGTTCTGAATCACGCGGCCAATCATCCAGACGAGCCCATTGTCGACGGCGTGCGTGCGTACGGTCGCTGACTCACCGAGCGCCTGCACGATCCACGCATGCATGACCGCGGCGCTGTCGAATACCTTTGTCGAAAGATTGGGAGAAAGCAGCAGCACCTTCCCACAATCGCCCTGAGGAAAGGTCGTGCATGCGCGCTCAGAGACCATCAGCGCGTCGGAGGGCACCACGCTGTTATCGCCTTTGCCTGCGAGGGTGACTTCAATGCCAAGCACGCCAGGCGATCCTTCGCCCGCACTTGGATCAGGAGAAATCACCGCAGAGAGAAGCGACGTGGCCGCCTCGTCGAGCGAGCCCTCGTGGACGCCTGCCTCCACCTCCAGCTTCCTGAGTGCGCCTATCGCTCGCGCCACCCATTGCTTTCGCGTCGGAGCCACCCTCTCGGTCGTGGACCTTCGCTCCGGAAGGGGCTGGTTCCAGAATGCGTCGGACTGCTTGTCGTACGCGTGCTTGAAGCTGGCCGATGTCGCGAGGGCCGCCTCCACCTTGGTCAACCCGGAACCGCCGGCAAGTTCAGAAATCCTCGCGGCGGCGGCCGTAGTGCTCGCAGCGCTGAAGAAGCCTGTCTCGGACTGGTTGTAAACCGGAAAGACACCTTTCGCGGCGATTGCTTCCCGATAGACGTCCAGCAGGCGACGGGAGGACACCGTCTTGCTCGCTTCATTCCCATCCGCTGTGAACGTCGTTACGTAGATGTCGCCAACATCGTATTTCCGCAGAATACCCGGAAACTTCTGGTTCAATTCGTCAGCAAGCGCCCTCTTGGATGCCGACGCGAAGTCGGGCCTACCGGCTATCACCGAGCGCATGTCGCTCAGCAATTGATTGATCGCCTCGGCATCGGGCATCGCCACGGCGGCACCGAGTTTCGCGTTGTCGGCGCCAGTGACTCGCGTCAGCAAGCGCGCTGCGTCCAAGGCATCGTCTGCAGACACTATCTGCCCGTCAGCAAGCTCTTGCGCTGACGACGATGCGGTCTGGCTGAGGCTCATGGCAATCAGCGCCGTCAGCGTATGTCGCACGAACGGTCCCATAGGTAGTCCTTTACGTCTGTGGTGCCCGAGAGTTTTGCGGGCGAGACCACCAGGACCTATAGGCCTTCGCTACATCCGGCGTAGTCTATTGCCGCAGCATGCGATCGCAGATCGCTTCGTAGAGATCGGGCAAGCGTTCCAGATCGGCCAACGACACGCATTCGTCCACCTTGTGGATCGTTGCGTTGACCGGTCCCAGCTCGATGACCTCGGCACCCATCGGTGCGATGAAGCGGCCGTCGGAGGTGCCGCCGCCCGTGCTTTCCTCCGGGTCGATGCCGCAGAGTTCGCGGCAGACTTCGGCCGTGATGCGACGCAGGCGCCCGCCAGGGGGAGCAAGGAAGGGATGGCCCGAGAGATGCCAGTCGAGATCGAACGCCACGTCATGCGCCCGAAGGATGGCCTCCGTGCGCTCACGCAGGCCATCGGCCGTACTGGCGGTGGAGAAACGGAAATTGATCAGCGCTACCAACTCACCGGGGATGACGTTGTTCGCGCCAGTGCCCGCGTGGATATTGGACACCTGGAACGACGTGGGCGGGAAATCGGCATTGCCATCGTCCCAGCGCTCCGCAACCAGGGCCGCAAGCGCAGGTGCGAAACGATGAATCGGATTCAGCGCCTTGTCCGGATAGGCCACATGGCCCTGCACACCTTTTACGGTCAGCGTGCCGGACAGGGAGCCACGTCGACCGACGCGAATGAGGTCGCCGAGTGTCTCCTTGGCCGAGGGCTCACCGACCACACAGGCATCGATCCGCTGCCCGCTGCGCGCGAAATGTTCGACCACCTCGCGTACGCCATGCAGCGCCACGCCTTCCTCGTCGCTGGTAAGCAGCAGGCCCACCGTGCCCGAATGCTGCGGATGTGCCGTGACGAAGCGCTCCAGCGCCACGACCATTGCCGCCACCGAGCCCTTCATATCCGCCGTACCGCGGCCATAGAGCATGCCGTCGTGCTCGGTGGGCTCGAAGGGCGGAAACCGCCAACGCTCCTCCGGACCCGGGGGAACCACGTCGGTGTGCCCGAGGAAGGCCAGCACAGGTTCTTCCGTGCCGTGGGTCGCCCACAGGTTGTCGACATCGCCGAAGCGCAGATGTTCGATATGGAACCCTAAGCGTTCGAGACGCGCAGCAATCAACGGCAGGCAACCTGCATCGTCGGGCGTGACCGAGCGGCGGCGGATCAAGTCCCGGGTGAGATCGATGACAGCAGACATGGCTACTTGGCGAATCGCTTCTTGAAGGCGTTGTCGGAGAAGCCGACGGACACCGTGTCCCCATCGACGACCACCGGACGCTTGATCAGCGCAGGATATTCCTTCAGCAGCAACGTCCATTCCGGATCGGTACGCGGAGCCTTGCGCTGTGGCAGCAGCGTGCGCCACGTAGTGGACGCCTTGTTTACCAGCTTTTCCCATCCGCCAAGGTGCTCGGCCCAGGCTTTAAGCGTGGCGGCAGGCACCGGGTTGGCGCGGTAATCGATGAAGTCGTGCGCGACGTCGAAGCGCGCCAACCAGTTGCGCGCCTTCTTGCAGGTATCGCAGTTGGGCAGACCGTAGAGCGTGATCGTCATCGCGTCATTCGCCGCTGCGCAGGAGTTCGTTGATGCCGGTCTTGGAACGCGTCCTCTCATCCACCTGCTTCACGATGACTGCCGCGTAGAGACTGTGGCTGCCATCCTTCGCCGGAAGGCTGCCCGACACGACGACGCTGCCGGCCGGCACGCGGCCGTAGCTGACCTCGCCGGTGGCACGGTTGTAGATACGCGTGGACTGGCCGAGGAAGACCCCCATGCCGATCACGGAGCCCTTCTCCACCACCACGCCTTCCACGACCTCGGAACGCGCGCCGATGAAGCAACCATCCTCGATGATGGTCGGATTGGCCTGCAGCGGCTCCAGCACGCCACCGATGCCGACGCCACCAGAGAGATGCACGTTGGCACCGATCTGCGCGCACGAGCCCACGGTCGCCCAGGTATCCACCATCGTCCCGGCGCCGACGTAGGCACCGATGTTGGTGTAGCTCGGCATCAGCACGGCATCTTTCGCGATGTGTGCGCCACGGCGTACCAGCGCGCCCGGCACAACGCGCGCGCCGAGGCTCGCGTACTCGGTGGCATCGCCATCCGTAAAGCGCAGGGGCACCTTGTCGAACGCGCTGGACGGACCGCCATCCATGACGCGGTTGCCATTCATGCGGAAGTAGAGAAGCACCGCCTTCTTCAGCCACGCGTTGACCGTCCAGCCGCCTTCACCGTTGGGTTCTGCCACGCGACGCTCGCCGGACTCCAGCAGATTGAGCACCTGCTCAACCGCCTCGCGAAGATCGCCCTCCATCTCGTTCTGGGTGAGGGAGGCGCGACGCTCGAAGGCGTCGTCGATGATGGATTCAAGCGTTTGCATTTGCATGAGGGGAAATCCTGGGGCTTTCGGAGCCGATATGCCGCAACAGGCACGTCCGCACGATCTCCCGATGGTTGGGCGATAGCGGGGCGTCGCTGCGATCGGTGAGTTGGAAGAAGTCCTCGACACGTTCGCCGAACGTGGCGATGCGCGCATCATGCACGCGTACTTCAGCTTCGGCCAGCGCTTGCGCCACGGCGGCAAGCAAGCCGGGACGATCGGTGCAGACCAGGGCGAGTTGTGTGCGTTCGCCCGCGTCCACGAACTCGATGCGCGGAGCCATCTGGAAATGCCGAAGATGCCGCGAGAGGCTACGCTTGGGTGGACCGTGACCCACCGGCTGCTCGAGCGCGCGGAGCATGCGCCCGCGAAGTTCCTCGGCGCGCTGCAAGGTCGCGGGTGCCTGCGAATCCGATTCCAGCAGGAGGAACGTATCGAGCGCCTTGCCGGTGCTGGAGACGAGCACGCGCGCCTCGACCACGGAGAAGCGCAGGCGATCGAGCACGGCCGTCACCGTCGCGAACAGACCGTCGCGATCGGGCGTGTAGATGAAAAGCTCCGTGCTGCCGCGCACCGAGAATGGATGCACTTCCACCAGCGGTGTGGCGCCGTGCGCACGAAGGATGGCGGCGGTCTGCCAGGCGATCTGTTCGGGACGGTGGCGCAGGAAACTCGTGTCGGGAAAGTCTGCCCACACTTTCGCGATGGCATCGGCCGGCACGTGTTCCGCCGCCAGCATGGCGAGCGCGCGCTCGCGGCATTCGCGCACGCGCGAGGTGGCATGGCCGGGCTGCGCGAGATCGCTGCGCAAGGCGAAGCGCGTGGCCGTGTAGAGATCCGCGAGCAGGCGGTCCTTCCACGCGTTCCAGAGCTTGGGACTGGTGCCGATGATGTCGGCGATGGTCAGCAGGTAGAGATGATCGAGGTGTTCCCAGTCCTGCACGATCGCACCGAAGCGATGTACCACGTCGGGATCGGTGATGTCCTGGCGCTGCGCGGTGGTGCTCATGGTGAGGTGATGGCGCACAAGCCATGCAACCAGCTCGACGTCGTCCGTCGGCAACTCGAGACGCGTGCAGAATGCGCGCGCCTCTTCTTCGCCCAGCACGGAATGGTCGCCACCACGGCCCTTGGCGATGTCGTGAAACAGCGCGGCGAGCAACAGAAGTTCAGGCTTTTCCAGGTGCGGCCAGACCTCGCAGGCGATGGGAAAGTCGCGACGGGCGGCGGGATCGGCGAAACGCGCCACGTTGCGCAGCACGCGCAAGGTGTGTTCGTCGACGGTGTAGACGTGAAACAGGTCGTACTGCATCCGCCCCACGACCTTGCCGAAGGCTGGGAGGATCGCCGCAAGCAACCCATGTCGGTTCATGCGCCACAACGCTTCCACCGCGGGCGCCCCTCGACGCAGCAGCGTGAGGAAGGCCGCCAGCACCTGGGGATCATCGGCCAGCGATTCGCCGAGCGCTGAAACAGCATGCTGAATGCGTCGCATGGTTTCCGCGGTAAAGCCCGTGATTCCCGGCTCGTCGAGGCGCGCAATGAATATCTCGACGAGCGCCGAAGGCCGGCGTACGAACAGATGCGGATTGCGCAGTGCGATACGCGAGCCATAGCGAACATAGTCGCTGCCCACCGGCTGCGGTTCGGCCGCCGGGTCCAGCATTTCCTCGAAGCGCTCGACCAATTGCGTGCCGGAACGCTCGATCTGCGTCGCCGCACGGTAATAGCCCTGCATGAACTGCTCGACGCCAAGGTTCTTCGCGTGCTCGTCCTCGAAACCGAGCCGAGCCGCGAGCGCGCGCTGGTAGTCGAACAGGAGACGCTCTTCGGCGCGACCGGCTTCGAGATGCAGCGCGTAGCGATAGCGGCGGAGCGTTTCTTCCGCGCGGGTCAGCCGCGCCGCCTCGACCGGTTCGAGCAGGCCTTCGGCCACCATCGCGTCGAAATCGGGCGCATGCGCCAGTCGCATGCCCAACCAACGGAGCGCGTCCAGCGTGCGTAGCCCGCCGGGGCCATCCTTGAGGTTGGGCTCCAGGTTCTGCGCGGTATCGTCGTAGCGCGCGTGGCGGGCGTCGCGCTCGGCCAGGCGGGCGGCCAGATAAGCGCGTGGCGGCCAGATGTCGGGATCGTCGAGGATGCCGCGCAAGGCGGTGCCGAGGATCGGCCATCCCGCCAGGCGCCGCGCATCGAGCAGGCTGGTGAAGACGCTCGCGTCCTGCGCGGCAAGTTCGCGACACTGGTCCACTGTACGCACCGCATGGCCTGGCTTGAGGCCTACATCCCACAGGCACGCAAAGAACAGCTCCAGCGCCCGCGAGAGCGCGGGCGAGCTTTCGCCCACCATGGCCAGTAGATCCACGTCGGACCGCGGAAACAGCATGCCGCGACCGAATCCGCCCACCGCGAACAGCGCGGCGGCGGCCATGTCACCCAGACAGGCGCCCCACACGTGAACGACGATGCGCTCCACAATCTCGGCCCGACGGCGGGCCAGGGCGGAGGCGTCCTCGCCATCTCGGAACGCCACCGTGAGCGCCCGATCCACGTCACCAAGCAATTGGCGCAGCGAGCGGCGCGCTTCCGGCGAGACGCCCGAACGGGGCACGACGGCGGGCAGGCGTGGAAGCGGTGGCAGCGTCACGTCCGAACCTCCTGGGAAAAGCTCGTTTCCGGCGCGCCTTGCGGCACGACCCGGTACGCTTCGGCGCGCATACGGTGCGCCGTACTACGGAAGAACGATCAGGCGGCGTCGGGCCACGGCGTAAGGATCTCGAAGCCGTCTTCGGTGACGGCAATGGTGTGTTCCCATTGCGCCGACAGCGAATGATCCTTGGTCACCACGGTCCAACCGTCCGGCAGCGACTTCGTCTGCGGCTTGCCGGCGTTGACCATCGGCTCGACGGTGAAGGTCATGCCAGGCTTCAGTTCAAGCCCCGTGCCCGGGCGACCGTAATGCAGAACCTGTGGCTCGTCGTGATAGACCTTGCCGATGCCGTGGCCGCAGTACTCGCGCACGACGGAGAAACCCGCCGCCTCGGCATGCTTCTGGATTGCCGCGCCGACGTCGCCGAGCGTGGCGCCGGGTTTCACGGCCTCGATGCCCTTCATCATCGCTTCGAAGGTGGTGTCCACCAGGCGCTTTGCCAGCACGCTCGGCGTGCCCACGAAATACATGCGGCTGGTGTCGCCGTGCCAGCCGTCCTTGATCACGGTCACGTCGATGTTGACGATGTCGCCGTCCTTCAACACCTTGCTCGGGCTAGGAATGCCGTGACAGATGACGTGGTTGACCGAGGTGCAGGTCGTCTTGGGGTACCCGCGATAGCCCACGTTGGCCGGAATAGCCTTCTGCACGTTCACGATGTGATCGTGGGCGAGCTGGTCCAGATACTCCGTGGTAACGCCCGGCTTCACGTGCGGCACAAGCATCGCCAGCACCTCGGCGGCCAGACGGCCGGCCTCGCGCATGGCCTGGATTTCATCGGGGGTCTTCGGTACGACAGCCATAGTTCTCTCTTTTTTCTTTGCCCTCAGGGGATTGGGCCTGCCTTCCCAGATGGGGGCGCCCCTCCCGGTTGCCAGCCTCGGCTTGCGGCGAGAGGCTTCCAAAGGCTACAATCGGCGAGTTTTGCTGACCGGCGCAGTCATCCACAGGATGAACACGGCGGCGATTCGAAGCGCGATTGTAACCGCACGGCGCCACGCTTGGCCCCGGCGCAAGGCAATCGCTTTAACGCCACACACGCATCGGCACCGCCTTCGGGGTGCCCTACCTGTCGTCGTCGCGAAAGGCGTCGCGTCCAGGTCGGGTCGAAGCCGGGGATGCGTGGAGGTCCCAACCCCCATAGAACCGCCAGAGCGGTTCGCCCAGGAGTATTCCATGGCACAAGTCACCATGCGCGAGATGCTGGAAGCCGGCGTCCATTTCGGTCACCAGACCCGTTACTGGAACCCCAAGATGGCTCCGTACATCTTCGGCGCCCGCGGCAAGATCCACATCATCAACCTCGAGAAGACGCTCCCGCTCTTCAACGACGCGATGAACTTCCTCTCGGGCCTGGCCCAGAAGGGCGGCACCATCCTGTTCGTCGGCACCAAGCGTTCGGCCCGCGAGTCCCTCGCCGAAGAAGCCGCTCGCGCCGGTCAGCCGTTCGTCACCGCCCGCTGGCTCGGCGGCATGCTGACCAACTTCCGCACGGTGAAGCAGTCCGTCGCTCGCCTGAAGGAACTCGAAGCCGCCGAAACCGACGGTTCGTTCGAGCGCCTGGTCAAGCACGAAGTGCTGGCCCGTCGTCGCGAGCGCGAGAAGCTGCAGAACTCGCTGGGCGGCATCAAGGACATGAACCGTCTGCCGGACGCCCTCTTCATCGTCGACATCGGCCATGAAGACATCGCCGTGCAGGAAGCCCGCAAGCTCGGTATCCCGGTCGTCGCCGTTGTCGACACCAACTACGATCCGGCCCTCGTCGACTACGCCATCCCGGGTAACGACGACGCCATCCGCGCCATCCAGCTCTACGCCCGCGCCGCTGCCGACTCCATCCTGGAAGGCAAGGCTGCCGCTCCGAACGCCGCCCGTGGCGACGCCAACGAGTTCGTCGAGCTGGACGAAGAAGGCAACCCGGTCGCCAAGGACGAGGCCCCGCGCGGCGAGCGTCGTGGCGCGCCGGCCAAGAAGGGTGCCCCGCGTCGCGAAGGCGGCCGTGACGGTGGTCGCGGCGCCCGCGCGTAAGCGCCCGCCCCTTCCGCATCACCCGGCGCCGCGGCAACACCGCCGCGGCGCCCATCAAAACATTGAGGAATTACCATGGCTGACATCAGCGCTAGCCTCGTCAAGGAACTGCGTGAGCGTTCCGGCGTTGGCATGATGGAGTGCAAGAAGGCACTCGTCGAAAACAACGGCGACATCGAAATGGCGATGGAATGGCTGCGCAAGAACGGCATGGCCAAGGCTGACAAGAAGGCCGACCGCGTCGCCGCCGAAGGCCTCATCGCCGTCGCGAGCAAGGCCGGCTCGGCCGTGCTGGTCGAAGTGAACAGCGAGACCGACTTCTCGTCGCGCAACGAGCACTTCATTCAGTTCACCAAGGACGTGGCCAACGTTGCTCTCGAGACCGGCGTTGCCGACATCGAAGCTCTGAAGGCCGCCAAGCTCGGCGACGCCTCGGTCGAGGAAGGCGCGAAGGCGCTCACCCTCACCATCGGCGAGAAGTTCGAAGTCCGCCGCATGGCCAGCGTGCAGAACGACGGCCCCATCGGCGCCTACTCGCACAGCGGCCGCATCGGCGTTCTGGTCGCGCTCAAGGGTGGCTCGGAAGAGCTGGCCAAGGGCATTGCCATGCACGTCGCCGCGATGAACCCCAAGTTCATCAAGGTGGAAGACGTTCCGGCCGACTTCCTCGAGAAGGAAAAGGAAATCGAGCTTTCGAAGATGACGGACAAGGACAAGGCCAAGCCGGCCGACATCCTCGACAAGATCGTCTCGGGCAAGGTCAACAAGATCCTGGCCGAAGTGACCCTCGTCGGTCAGCCGTACGTGCTCGACGGCGACGTCACCGTGGCGGAAGCCCTCAAGAAGGGTGGCGCCGAGATCGTGTCGGTCGCGCGCCTGGCAGTTGGCGAAGGCATCGAGAAGGTCGCTGACGATTTCGCGGCCGAAGTGATGAAGCAGGCCGGCCTGGCGTAAGCCTTTCCCGTAAGCTGCAAAGAAAAGGCCGCGATTGCGGCCTTTTCTTTGCGTGAAGCGTAAACAGTGAACCGCACGTAGAAGCTGCTCCGTTTTTGCTGTTCACGGTTCACTCTTCACGGTTCACTCTTCACGCTAAACTACGGCCGTTTTGCCCCACACAATCTGGAGACCCCCATGAGCAATCCGCTGAACCACCGCCGCATCCTGCTCAAGCTCTCCGGTGAAGCCCTCATGGGCAGCGAGGATTACGGCATCGATCCGAAGGTGATCGGGCGGCTCGCGAAGGAAATTCTCGAAGTTCGCGACGCCGGTGTGCAGGTGGGCGTCGTCATCGGTGGCGGCAACATCTTCCGCGGCGCTGGCCTCGCGGCCGCGGGCATGGACCGCGTCACCGGCGATCACATGGGTATGCTCGCCACCGTGATGAACGCGCTGGCCATGCAGGACGCCATCGAGAAACTCGGCGGCGAGGCACGCACCATGAGCGCCATCAAGATCAACGAGGTATGCGAGGACTTCATCCGTCGTCGTGCCATCCGTCATCTGGAAAAGGGCCGCGTGACCCTGTTCGCCGCGGGCATCGGCAACCCGTTCTTCACGACGGATTCGGCCGCCGCGCTGCGTGCTGTCGAAGTGGGTGCGGACCTTCTGCTCAAGGCCACCAAGGTCGATGGCGTGTATTCCGCCGATCCGAAACGCGATCCGAGCGCCCAGCGCTACGACCATCTCACCTATAACCAGGTGATCGAGCGTCGGCTGGAGGTCATGGATACCGCCGCCATCGCCTTGTGCCGAGAGAACAAGCTGCCCCTGCGCATCTACGACATGACCGCGCCCGGCAACCTCATGAAGATCATGCACGGCGAGGCGGTAGGTACGCTCGTCGACGCCGGCTGAACCGACGCTTCCGTGGCACGGCGCAGCATGGCCGTGCCGACGCCGCTGCTATACTCGCCTGCTGACCCGTTCCACCGGATGAAAGCCCATGATCAACGACATCAAGAAAGATGCTGAGACCCGCATGGGCAAGAGCATCGACTCGCTAAAGCACGACCTGAAGACGATCCGCACCGGCCGCGCCAACCCGTCGATCCTCGAGAACATCCGCGTGCCCTATTACGGCACCGACACCCCTCTCTCGCAGGTCGCCAACGTGACCACGCCGGATGCGCGCTCGCTGTCCGTGAAGCCGTTCGACAAGAGCATGGTCGGCCCGATCGAGAAGGCCATCATGGCGTCCGATCTGGGCATCACGCCGACCACGATGGGCATGGACATCCGCCTGAACTTCCCGCCGCCGACGGAGGAGCGCCGCAAGGAACTCGCCAAGAGCGTGGCGAAGGAAGGCGAGCAGGCCAAGATCGCCATCCGCAACGTGCGCCGCGATGCCGTGCAGCACGTCGCCAAGCTGCTCAAGGACAAGGAAATCACCGAGGACGACCAGAAGCGCGCCGACGACGACATCCAGAAGCTCACGGACAAATACGTGAAGCTGGTCGACGACGTGGTCAAGGAAAAGGAAAAGGAGCTGATGGCGCTCTGACGCGCCATCGGAACCGTCCCATGGCAGCGAGGCCCGACGCCCGGGTACCCCGCCACCTCGCCATCGTGATGGATGGCAACGGCCGCTGGGCGAAGCAGCGCTTTCGCCCGCGCACGTTCGGTCACCATGCCGGCCAAAAGGCCGTTCGCGAGGCCGTGGAATTCTGCCTGCGCCAGGGCATCGCGTCGCTGACGCTGTTCGCCTTCTCCAGCGAGAACTGGCAACGGCCGCCCGGCGAGGTATCCGCCCTGATGGAGTTGTTCCTGAAAGCGATCGACCGCGAGGTGGACGAGCTTCACGGCAACGGCGTGCGCATTCGCTTCGTGGGCGATCTGGAACCCTTCGCGCCCGAACTGCGCGAGCGCATGGAAGCCGCCATGGCGCGCACCGAGAACAACGCCGCGCTCAACATGAACGTGGCAGTGAACTACGGCGGTCGCTGGGATATCGCGCGCGCCGCACGCCTCGCGGCAGAAGCGGCAGCTCGCGGCGAATTCGCCATCGGCGATATCGACGAACAGCGCCTGCACGGTTATACCTGCCTGGCCGACCAGCCGCCGCTGGACCTGTTCATCCGCACCGGCGGCGAGCGCCGGGTAAGCAACTTCCTGCTCTGGCAGATCGCCTATGCCGAGCTCTACTTCACCGACACCCTGTGGCCCGACGTCGACCAGGCCTGCCTTGCCGAGGCCCTGGACGACTATGCCCGCCGCGAGCGCCGCTTCGGGCGCACCGGCGAACAGGTCGCGGGCTGACGCCGGAATCCCATGCTCAAGCAACGCATCATCACCGCTGCGATCCTCATACCCCTGGTCCTGGCGCTGATCCTCCTGCCGCCCACCGGCTTCTTCGCCGCGCTGATCGCTATCGTCTTCGTGGGCGCGGCGTGGGAATGGAGCCTGCTGGCGGGCTGCCGCACCCAGGCAGGCCGTGCCATCGTCACGGTGGCAGCGGCCGCGATCTTCGCCGCCCTGCTGATCATCCGCACGCCGGGCCTGCTGACCCTGCTGACCGTCATCGGCGTAGCCTGGTGGATCGGCTGCTGCTTCTGGCTGCGAAACTTCAACTTTTCTGCCGCCCCCAATGCAGAGAATCGCCTGCTCAAGCTCGGAACCGGCGCACTGGTGATCGTGCCCGCCTTCGCCGCGGCCACACTCCTGCACTCCAGTGAGCGTGGCAACTGGTGGACCCTGCTCGCGCTCGTGATCGTCTGGGCCGCCGACACGGGCGCCTATTTCAATGGACGGCAGTTCGGCCGGCGCAAGCTGGCGCCGCGCATCAGCCCGGGCAAGACCTGGGCTGGCGTGTACGGCGCGGTCATGGCGGGCGGTCTCGTGGCCTTCCTTGGTGGATACCTGCTCGGCGTGCGCGGCACCTGGCCGCTGTGCGGCATGGTCGTGCTCGGCATCGCCACCGTCGGCATTGCCGTTGTGGGCGACCTGTTCGAGAGCCTGATGAAGCGCCATGCGGCCGTGAAGGATTCGGGCGCGCTCTTCCCTGGGCATGGCGGTCTGCTCGACCGTCTCGACAGCGTCTTCGCCGCCTTGCCTGTGTTCGTGGCCGGCAAGCTCCTGCTGGGCCTCTGAGCATGAGTCCGCGTCAGGTCGCGGTGCTGGGCGCTACCGGCTCCATCGGTGGCAGTACGCTCGACGTCATCGCCCGCCATCCCGAGCGTTTCCGCGCCAGCGTGCTCGTGGCCCATCGCGATACCCAGGCGCTGGCCGTGCTGTGTGAGCGCTTTCGTCCCGACCTGGCGATCATCGCCGATCCCGCCATGGAAGCCGACCTTGCTCGCCGGCTTGCAGCGGCCGGCGTCGTCTGCGAGGTGGCCTCCGGCGCCGACGCCGTCACCGCGGCGGCAGCCGGACCGCTGTGCGACACGGTCGTCGCCGCCATCGTCGGCGCGGCAGGCCTCGATTCCACCCTGGCCGCGGCGCGCGCGGGCAAGCGCCTGCTCCTGGCCAACAAGGAATCCATCGTGATGGGTGGCGCCCTGCTTCTGGACGCGCTGCGCCAGGGCGGTGGCGACCTCATCCCTATCGATTCCGAACACAACGCCATCTTCCAGTGCCTGCCTGGCGGACGGCCCGACCTCGCTCGGTCGGGCGTTCGCCGGCTCATCCTGACCGCCTCGGGTGGCCCCTTCCGCGGCCGGAAGCGCGCCGATCTGGGCGCGATCACACCCGACGAAGCCTGCGCACACCCCAAGTGGTCCATGGGCCGGAAGATCTCGGTCGACTCCGCCACCCTGATGAACAAGGGGTTGGAAGTGATCGAAGCCCATCACCTGTTCGCCGCACCGGTCGATGCCATCGAAGTGGTGGTCCACCCGCAAAGCCTGGTCCATTCCCTTGTCGACTACGTGGACGGGTCGGTCCTCGCGCAGCTCGGCAACCCGGATATGCGCACCGCGATCGCCTGCGCCCTCGCCTTTCCCGAGCGGATCGAGGCGGGCGTGGCGCCCCTCGATCTGGCCGCCCACGCCCGGCTCGACTTCGAAGCCCCCGACCTGGAAACCTTCCGTTGCCTCGCCCTCGCCTTCGCGGCGCTGCGCGCGGGTGGCGATGCCACCGCCATCCTCAATGCCGCCAACGAGGTAGCCGTAGAGGCGTTCCTCGCCGGTTCCCTCCCCTTTTTGGGCATCTCGGAACTGGTAGAGCGCGTACTTGAGGAACTGCCGGCCCAAGCCGTGGTCGATGTCCAGACCCTTGTGGCACGTGACGCCGAAGCTCGTCGGGCGGCGCGGGGCGTGCTCCATCGCGCTTACTGCTAAACTCGCTCCACTCCAACACTTTTTCCACCGAGACCCTCCCTCCCCGATGAGCCCTGTCCTAGGTTCCGTGTTCTGGCTGCTGGTTACGCTCGGCGTGCTGGTGACCTTCCATGAATTCGGCCACTACTGGGTCGCTCGCCGCTGTGGCGTGCGGGTGTTGCGCTTCTCGGTGGGCTTTGGGCGCCCGCTGTGGCGTCGCGTGGCGAAGGACGGCACCGAGTATCAGATCGCAGCGATTCCCCTTGGCGGCTACGTCAAGATGCTGGACGCCCGCGAGGGCGACGTCTCGCCGGCCGAGCGCGACGAAGAATTCACCGGCAAGTCGGTGTGGAAGCGGATCGCCATCGTCGCGGCCGGTCCCGCCTTCAATCTCATCTTCACCGTCGTCGCCTTCTGGGCGATGTACATGATTGGCAAGCCGGATGTGGCCCCGGTCGTCACCGCAAATACCGGTAGCGTGGCCGCCGCTGCGGGCATCCGCCCGGGCGATCGCCTGATCGCGATGAATGGCGATGCCGTGGCCACGTGGAGCGACGCCACCGAGATCCTCGCCAACGCGCTGCTCGGCAACGAACCGCTGCCGGTGCGCGTCAAGGGCCTCGACGGCACCCAGCGAGACGTGGTGCTGCCCGTGCAGCGGCTCGATGCCGGCGGCGACATCGGCAAGCGTTTCGACCAGCTGGGACTCGGCCTGCAAGCGCCGCCGGTCGTCGGCCAGGTCGTGCCGGGCGATCCCGCTGCCCTCGCCGGCATCCGCACAGGCGACCGCATCCTCAGCGTCAACGGCAAGCCGGTATCGGATTTCAGCGACTTCACCCGGATCGTGCCGGAGCAGGCTGCGATCTCGCCGAAGCTCAACGTCGCCGTGCAGCGTGACGGCCAGACAAAGACCATCGAAGTCACGGCGCGGATGAAATCCGAACAGGGCCAGCCCACGCGCTGGCTGATCGGCGTGGCCCGCCAGGCCCCGGAAGAAGCCACGCTCCGCTACGGACCCGTGCGCGCCTTCAGCGAGTCGCTTCGCGCCACCTGGTCGGGCACCACGTCCACCTTCAACCTGATCGGCAAGATGCTCTCCGGCGAGGCATCCACCAAGAACCTCTCCGGTGTCATCGGCATCGCGCAGGTGGCCAACGATTCGGCCAATCGCGGCCTCGGCTGGTTCCTCAACTTCCTCGCCCTGGTCTCGCTCAGCCTTGCCATTCTGAATCTGCTTCCCATCCCGGTCTTGGACGGTGGGCACCTGCTGTATTACCTTATCGAGTTGATCAAGGGCAGCCCGGTCAGCGAACGCACCATGATCGCCGGCCAATATGTGGGCATCCTCCTGCTGTTCACGCTGATGGGGCTCGCGTTCTTCAACGATATTCAGCGAATGCTCGTGTCGTGAGTCGGTGCCGCGCAGTACGCGGGTCCGACGCACGTGCGCGCCTTCGCACGGCATCACCGTATCACCCAGGCTACGGGCGCACACGCGCTCTGCGCCGAACGACGCTGGGCATGAGCCCGGCGCGTGCTCCTCTTCGGTCGCCGGCCTCGTCCGCCGTCGACTGGAATTAACCCAACGGAATCGACGATGAAGCGTATCGCCGCCCTGATCCTGCTTGCCTCCCTGTCCGCCAATGCGCTTGCCGCTTTCGAGCCGTTTGTCGTTTCCGACATCCGTATCGACGGCCTGACGCGCATCGCGCAGGGCACGGTGCTGAGCTACCTGCCGATCGAAAAGGGCGAGACCCTTAGCGACGACAAGGCCCAGGCCGCTATCCGCGCCCTGTACCAAACCAAGTTCTTCAGCGACGTCGAACTCGACCGCCAGGGCGACATCCTGGTGATCAAGGTCATCGAGCGTCCCGCCATCGCCAAGCTCACGCTGCGCGGCAACAAGGACATCAAGGAAGACGACCTGCGCAAGGGCCTGAAGGAAATCGGCCTGGCCGAAGGCGAGACCTTCGACCGCCTGTCGCTCGACCGCGTGCAGCAGGAACTGATCCGCCAGTACTACAACCGCGGCAAGTACAACGTCTCGGTCGAGCCACACGTCACGCGTCTGGATCGCAACCGCGTGGCGATCGACATCGAAATCCGCGAAGGCAAGGCAGCGAAGATCAAGGAGATCAACGTCGTCGGCAACAAGGCTTTCAGCGACAAGGAAATTCGCGACGGCTTCGAGTCGAACACCACCAACTGGCTGTCCTGGTACTCGAAGGACGACCAGTACTCGCGCGAGAAGCTCTCCGGCGATCTGGAGAAGCTCAGCAACTACTACATGAACCGCGGCTACGCCGACTTCGGCATCGATTCCACCCAAGTGGCGATCAGCCCGGACAAGCGCGCCATGTACGTGGACGCGAGCGTGAAGGAAGGCGAGGTCTACACCGTCTCCGACGTGAAGCTGCTCGGCGAACTGATCCTTCCCGAAGAGACCCTGCGCAAGCTGGTCTTCATCCACAAGGGCGACACCTTCAATCGCGGTGCAATCGAAGCCAGCACCGACGCGATCAAGGGCATCCTCGCCAACATCGGCTACGCGTTCGCCAAGGTCACGCCGATTCCGAAGCTCGACAAGGACAAGCGCACTGCCGACCTCACGCTCTTCATCGAGCCGGGCAAGCGTGTGTACGTTCGTCGCGTGGTGTTCCAGGGCAATACCCGTACGGAAGACGAGGTGCTGCGCCGTGAAATGCGCCAGCTCGAAGGCTCCTGGTATTCGCAGGGCGCCATCGATCGTTCGAAGACCCGCCTGCAGCGCCTCGGCTACTTCAAGACCGTGGACATCGACAAGGCACTGGTTCCCGGCACCGTCGACCAGGTCGACCTGACCGCCAAGGTCGAGGAACAGTCGGCCGGCTCGCTGATGTTCGGCGTGGGTTACTCGCAGTATTCCGGCATCATCCTGTCGGCGTCCGTGTCGCAGAACAACTTCCTCGGTACGGGTGACCGCTTCTCCATCGGCGCGGAAACCAGCACGTACTACAAGCGCGTCAACGCGAGCTACACCAACCCCTACCTGACCGACTCCGGTATCCAGATCGGTTACAACCTGGGTTACAGCAAGCTCGACTACGGCGATACCGACCTCGCCAACTACACGTACAGCACGAAGTCGTTCGAGACCACGCTGTCGTTCCCGATCACCGACTTCGACTCGGTGTCGACGAGCCTGGGCGTCAGCTCCAATCTCATCAACACCTCGTTCTACACGCCGAGCCAGCTCGTGGCGTACCAGGACGCCATTGGCAACAAGACGATCCATTCGTGGACGTCGAGCCTCGGCTACTCGCACGACACGCGCAACAGCTACTGGGCCCCGACCCGCGGTGGTCAGCTCACGGCATCGGTCTCGGGTTCGCTGCCGGGCTCCACCGTGCAGTACTACAAGCTGTTCGGCGAAGCCAACCACTACTGGCCCATCGGCAAGGGCTTCGTGCTCTACCTCGACGGCCAGATCGGGTACGGCAAGACCTACGGCCAGACCTACGATCACAACGGGTACTACTACACCGTCGGCGCGGACGGCCAGCCCGTCCAGCACCTGCTGTACCAGAAGGGTGACAAGGTCGAATTCCCGTTCTGGGAGAACTACTACGCCGGTGGCGTGCGCGACGTGCGCGGCTTCCAGGACAACACCCTCGGTCCGCGCTTGTGCGACGGCGGCAGCACCACGCTGGCGCCGAACTCGAAGGGCCAGTGCACGGGCGGCTACTACAGCTACGGCCAGCCGGTCGGTGGCGCGTTCAAGGTGCTGGGTACGGCGCAGGTGTTCCTGCCCCTGCCCTTCCTGAAGGACGTGAACACGGCCCGCGTGTCCTGGTTCGTGGACGTCGGCAATGTCTACAAGAACTATGGCGCGTTCGACGCCAGCGAGCTGCGTGCCTCCACCGGCCTCTCGCTGCAGTGGCAGGCGCCGATCGGTCCGCTGATCATCAACTTCGCCGTGCCGTTCCGTAAGAAGGACGCCGACAGCCGCTTCGTCGAGCGCATCCAGTTCACCTTCGGCAACACGTTCTAAAGCTCCAATCAAAGAACCTGTAGAATCAGAGGGGTGGCTCAAACGCCACCCCTTTCTTTTGGGAGTTTTCCGTGAGCGGGAATCCGCAATTCACTCTTGGCGAACTGGCCGAGCGGTTCGGGCTGGAGGCGCACGGCGATCCGGCCACCACCGTGGACGGTGTCGGCACCTTGGCGACAGCCACGCCCAACCAGTTCACCTTTCTGTCGAACCCGAAATACACCTCGCAGCTCACCGAATCCCAGGCGGGCATCGTGGTACTCGCGGCCGAGTCCCTGCCCTTGCGCCAGGGCGCTGCGCTGGTAGCGAAGGACCCCTACGTCGCTTACGCGAAGATCGCGGCGCTGTTCGAAAAGCATGCCGATGCGCCGCATGGCATCCACGTGAGTGCCGTGGTGTCGCCGTCGGCACGCGTGCATCCCAGCGCGAGCGTCGGTCCTTGCTGCGTCGTCGAAGATGGCGCCGTCATCGAGGAAAACGCCGTACTCGGTCCGCATTGCACGATTGGACCGGGTTGCGTCGTCGGTGCAGGCAGCCGCCTCGTGGCGCGCGTGACCCTCGTCATTCGAGTCACCCTCGGCAAGCGTGTCCTCGTGCATCCGGGCGCGGTCATCGGCTCCGACGGGTTTGGCATCGCGTTCGACCGCGACCACTGGGTCAAGCTTCCCCAACTGGGCGGCGTGCGCATCGGCGACGACTGCGAGATCGGGGCCAACACGACCATCGACCGCGGTGCGCTCGACGACACGGTGCTCGAAGAGGACGTACGCCTCGACAACCAGATTCAGATCGCCCACAACGTGCACATTGGCGCGCACACGGCCATGGCGGGCTGCTCGGCCGTCGCCGGTAGCGCGAAAATCGGCCGTTACTGCCTCATCGGCGGCAATGCGGGCATCCTGGGCCACCTCGAACTGGCCGACCGGGTTACCATCACGGCAAAAAGCCTCGTGACGGCATCGATCAGGGAATCCGGTGAATATTCGTCCGGCTCCCCGCTGCAGGAGAACCGCCTATGGCGGCGAAATGCAGCGCGCATGAAACATCTCGACGAGTACGCGCGTCGCCTCGCGGCGCTGGAAAAGGATAAAGGGCAATGACCGAAACGAAAGCTGCCGTGACGCTGCCGGTGGACGTGGAGCAGATCCAGCGGCTTCTGCCGCATCGCTACCCGTTCCTGCTGGTGGACCGGGTCATCGAGATCGATCCGGGCAAGACCATCACCGCGATCAAGAACGTCACGATCAACGAGCCGTTCTTCCAGGGTCATTTTCCCGGCCATCCGGTCATGCCGGGCGTTTTGATCGTCGAAGCCATGGCGCAGACGGCCGGCCTGCTCACGCAGATCACCAGCCAGATCGACGGCCAGTCGGGCAGCCCGCTGTTCTACCTGGTCAAGGTGGACAACGCGCGCTTCTCCGCTGTGGTCGCCCCCGGCGACCAGCTGCGCATGGAGGTGTCGCTCAAGCGTCTCATCCGCGGCATGGGCCTGTTCGAGGCGCAGGCCAAGGTCGACGGCAAGATCGTCGCCTGCTGCGAACTGATGTGCGCCGCGAGGGCCGACAAATGATCCATGCCACCGCGCAGATCGATCCGTCCGCACGTATCGCGGACAACGTCAGCATTGGTGCCTACAGCATCATCGGCGCGGACGTGGTCATCGGCGAAGGCACGACCATCGGTCCGCACGTGGTGATCGAAGGTCCCACCGTCATCGGGCGGGACAATCGCATTTCCCAGTTCGCCTCCATCGGCGGCCCGCCGCAGGACAAGAAGTGGCAGGGTGAGCGCACCGAGGTCGTCATCGGCGATCGCAACCTCATCCGCGAGTTCGTCACCATCAACCGCGGCACGGGTGACGGCGGCGGTATCACCCGCATCGGCAGCGACAACTGGCTGCTGGCCTACGTGCATGTTGCGCATGATTGCCAGGTGGGCAACCATGTCGTTTTCTCGAACTACTCGGCCCTGGCCGGGCATGCCGAGATCGGCGACTGGACCATCCTCTCCGGCTATTCCGGCGTGCATCAGTTCTGCAAGGTGGGCGCGCACGCGTTCATCGGCATGGGCTGTCTCGTGGGTTCGGACGTGCCGCCGTTCGTGATGATGGCCAACGAGACGCGTGGCCGTCCGCGCGGCATCAACAGCGAAGGCCTGAAGCGACGCGGCTTCGACACCACCCGCATCGCCGCCATCAAGCGTGCCTACCGCACCTTGTACATGGCAGGCCTGCCGCTCGCCGAAGCACGCGAACAGCTGATGGCCCAGGCCGAAACGAGCGAAGACGTGCGTCAGATGCTCGAATTCATCGACCGGAGCGAGCGCTCGCTCGCCAGGTAATGCCCGTCGGCGCCGCCATGGCGCCGACGCTTCACAAAGCCGCCTCGCCGGCTGCGGGAGACCACCCCTACCATGCAGCAGACCATGCTCTCGTCCGATGCTCCGCTCATCGCGCTCATCGCGGGCGAGGACTCGGGCGACCAGCTTGGTGCCGATCTCATCGATGCGCTGCGCGAGCGTTACCCGCTTGCGCGCTTCGTCGGCATCGGTGGCCCGCGCATGCTTGCGCGAGGCTTCGAGTCCTGGTACGACATACGCGAGTTGTCGGTGATGGGTTTCGCCGAAGTGGTGAAGCATCTTCCGCGCTTGCTCCGCCTGCGCCGGGAGCTGCTCGCCCGCCTCGTCGCCGCGAAGCCGTCGATCACCATCGGCATCGACGCCCCGGATTTCACCCTCGGCGTCGAGCGCAAGCTCAAGCAGGCCGGTTTCCTCACCGCGCATTACGTCAGCCCGTCGGTTTGGGCGTGGCGGGAGAAGCGCGCGGCAAAGATCGGCGAATCCGCCGAACGCGTGCTTTGCCTGTTCCCTATGGAGCCGGCCATCTATGCACGCCATGGCGTGGACGCACGCTTCGTGGGTCATCCGCTGGCCGACCGTTTCCCGATGGTGTCCGATCGGGAAGCGTCCCGCGACGCCCTCGGTCTTCCTCATGACGCGCCCGTCCTCGCCGTCCTGCCCGGCAGCCGCCCGAGCGAAATCGAGCGCGTGGGAGCCATCTTCATCGAGGCCGCCAGACGTGTCGCGGCCGCCATGCCTGCCGTGCGCATCGTGGTGCCGGCGGCCAACGAGCGGGTTCACGCGCGCCTGGAAACCCTGCTCCAAGGTTTTCCCGGCACGCCCCCTCTGCTCACGGACGGCCGCGCGCACGAGGCCATGCTCGCGTCGGACGCGGTGCTGCTCGCTTCGGGGACGGCCACGCTGGAGGCGATGCTGGCCAAGCGACCCATGGTCGTCGGCTACCGCGTATCGCCCACCAGCTATCGCATCGCCAAGGCCCTGCGTATGCTGAAAACCGACGTCTACAGCCTGCCGAACATCCTCGCCCGTGCCTGCGGGCTTGGCCGCGAACCGCTGGTCCCGGAATACATGCAGGACGACTGCACCCCCGGCAATCTGGCTCAGGCCACGCTCGACCTCCTGGCCGACAGCGAACGCCGCGGCGAGATCGTCGCCGCCTTCGAATACCTGCATCAGGAACTGCGCGGCGGCCTGGACGGCCGGGCCGCGGACCACGCTGCCGAGGCGATCGCGGAGTTGCTGGCCCGTGCCGGCTTGCCCGCAAGCGCGCCCGCGCACTAGGCTTTGCCGATGCCCCGCAAGCGCAACGTCACCTCGCAACTCGCCCGCGATCTCATCATCGCCGGGGTAGATGAGGCTGGACGCGGCCCGCTGGCCGGCCCGGTCGTGGTGGCCGCCGTCATTCTCGACCCCGCCCGGCCAATCCGCGGCCTCGACGACTCCAAGCAACTGAACGAGGCCGTTCGGGAAAAGCTGCACGATCGCATCCTGGAACGCGCCCTCGCCCATTGCGTGGTCTTCGTCGAACGTGACGAGATCGACCGCATCAACATCTTCCAGGCGACGATGGTTGGCATGACCCGCGCGCTCATGGGCCTGTCGATGGCTCCGCAGATCGCGCTGGTGGACGGCAACCGCCTGCCGCGGATCCTCCCCTGCGAGGGCCGCGCCGTCATCGGGGGCGACGCGACGGAACCGGCGATCAGTGCCGCCTCGATCCTGGCGAAGGTCAGCCGGGATCGGCACATGCAGGCCATCGAGGCCGTGCATCCCGGCTATGGGTTCGCGAAGCACAAAGGCTATGCCGTGCCCGAGCACCTGGAAGCCCTGCAACGACTGGGGCCCTGCGACATCCATCGACGCAGCTTCGCTCCGGTGAAGCGCTGGTTCGAACCGGACACAGTGGACCAACCCATGGCGGACCTTTTCGCCGCCGCGGTCTAGGGACGCTCTGAACAAGTTATCGCAAGCGCCATGACGTCAGGAAGGGCTGCCAAGGTGGCTGCGTCGCGCCGGGAAGGGTGGTCCCCTTTCCAAGCGACGCGGGCGCCTTGGCGGCCCTTCCTGACGTCACCCTATCCCTTTGTGTTTATGCGTGAGGGCCGAGCCTGTCTGTCCGCAGCTCTTCGGTGCGCCGGCTCAACAGACGGCCAGTCTGCCTTCGCCGACGCCCCTGTGATCTGCGAACAGACAGGCTCGGTGGCGCTTGCGAGAACTTGTTCAGAGCATCCCCGGCCGCGGCTGTCGGACAACCCCTAAAGTCCCTTCGGCCCCTGCCGATACGAAAGCTGACGCCCTCCCCTGAGGGTGTGCACCTTTCCCCTATCGACAGGTAACACCCATGAAGAAGATCGCCATCGCCGCTGTCCTGTTCGTCGCCGCCCCGTTGTCCGCCAACGCCGCTTGCGCAGCCAAGGACTTCGCCATCGACGGCTTTGCCGTGAAGTTGCAGCAGGGCTCGGGCCAGCCGCGCTTCAGCATGAAGGGCAACCTCGTCAACAAGTGCGGCGAGCCGGCTGCCGCGCAGATCCGCATCGACGCCAAGGACGCGTCCGGTAAGGTCGTCGCGAGCAAGCAGGGCTGGCCCGCCGGCACCTCGAACATCGAGCCGGGCAAGAGCGTCGACTTCGACCTCGGCCGCCTGTTCCGTTATTCGCCGGACATGCAGGATTACACCGTCGTCGTTTCCGACGTGAAGGCCTGGTAAGACGCTTTCGGCTCAAACCGGCGCCAGGGGCAGCGAGCATCGCTGCCCCTGGCGTCGGTACGTCAGATCTCGATCCAGGGCACCGTGTCGCCCGCGGCGAATGCCGAATCGCTCGCGCGGAGCCAGGCCAACGCATGCGCTGAGGCGAGATTGCTCAGCATGTGCGATTCCTGGTGCGGCAGCAGGTGCAATACCGCCGTGCTGTTCGTGACGTCCAGACGCATGCGCACCAGCCGGTCGCGCTGCGCATCCGCCGGTACGGCCGAAGCCAGCACGCCCGTGCGCCAGGCCGGTTGCGTTCCGGTTTCACCTTCCAGCAAGCCCAGTACCGCACGCGCATGCACCGCCAGGCACACCAGCACAGCGGCCGGATTGCCCGGCATACCCAGCAACGCCTTGCCTTCGCGCATGCCAAACCACAGCGGCTTGCCCGGCTTCTGCGCCACCTTCCAGAACACCTTGCGCACGCCGAGTCGATCGGCGACGAGTGGAACGAAATCGCGATCGCCGACCGATACGCCGCCGCTGGTGATCACCAGGTCCGCGCTGTCGAGCGCCGCACTCATGGCGTCTTCGAGCGCGGCTTCGTCATCGCGCACATAGGCCACGACGGGCTCGCCGTAACCGTGCTCGACGAACCACGCGCGCAGCAGCGGTCCGTTGGCGTCGTATACCTGTCCCGGTAACAGCGGCTCGCCCACCCGCACCACCTCGTCCCCGGTCACAAGCACCGCGATACGCGGCCGACGACGAACTTCCACCGAACCGACGCCGGCCATCGCCAGAGCGGCCACCAGGCCGGCGTTGATCCGCTGACCCGCTTCCGCGATCACCGTGCCGATCGTCAGCTCCTCGCCTTCGTGGCGTATGGCGTTGCCCAAACGGACAGGTTCACGCAGCACGATGCGATCGTCGTGGCGATCCACGACTTCCTGCATCGCCACGGCGTCGGCGCCGTCGGGGATCGCGCCGCCGGTAAGGATTCGCACCGCCTGGCCCGGCCCTACGGATACCGCAGCGGGCTGCCCGGCTGCCGAGGTACCGACGAGCAACCGTGCTGCCATTCCGTCGGCAGCGCGAACCGCATAGCCGTCGACGGCGCTCTGGGTGAACCGAGGCAGCGCGACGCGCGCCGTTGGCGATTCCGCCAGCACCGCACCCAAGGCCAGTTCGAGCGAAATGTGGTGCGTCGGCAGGGGATGCACCGAGGTCCGATAGTGTTCGAATGCCGCGTGGATCGGCAGGAGCGCCACCTCAGTGACCCTCGCCGTAGCCACCGGGATGCCGGCCACCCGAGCGCCCGGTCTCCAGCAGATGGACGAGGCCCGGCAGCGTGGCGGCCAGCGATTCGCTGGCGCCGCCACGGCTTCCCGGGAACGTGGCGACGAGCGTGTCGCGCACGTAGCCTGCGACGCCGCGGGAGAGCATCGCAAACGGCATGCGCTTCTGGCCAAAGGCGCGTGCCGCTTCCATGATGCCGGGGATCTCGACGTCGAGCATCGGGCGGATCGTATCGACGGTGATGTCGCGCGGACCGAGGCCCGTACCGCCCACCGTGATCACAAGCGCGATACCGCCATCCACCAGCGAGCCAACCAGATCGCCCAGCACAGCGGCATCGTCGGCAATCACCGCATACTCGACGGGGGCGAATCCCGCCTCGACCAGCGCATCGCGCACGTACGCACCCGCGGTATCGCGCTTCGCGCCACTGGCCACCGTATCCGACAGAACCACCACCGCCGCGCTGTGCGGCGTCGCGAGCGTACGGCGATAGTGCGACTTGCCGCCGGTCTTGCGTTCCAGGCGGCAGTCCTCGATGTGCAGCTCATCGGGTTCCGCATAGGGCTTCAGCATGTCGTACAGCGTGAGCGCGGCCAGACTGGCCGCGGTCAACGCCTCCATCTCCACGCCCGTCGGGCCGATCGTCTGCACCTCGGCGATCACGCGCACGGACGTATCGGCCAGTTCGTAATGCACGTCGGCGCGATGGATCGGCAACGGATGGCACAGCGGAATCAGCTCGTCCGTGCGCTTGGCGGCAAGAATGCCCGCGACACGTGCCGTCTTCAGCGGATCGCCTTTTTCCGTGTCGCCCGTGCGTAGCAGGTCGATGCAGGTGGCCGGCGCATGCAAGGTGGCGGTGGCGCGGGCAACGCGCAGGGAGTCCGGTTTCTGGCTGACGTCTTTCATCCGTGGCTCGTATGGGAGTGGTGGCGGTGCGGCGTTGGTGCGGCGTCGTCGAGGTCGTCACGGATGCAACAGCCTTCGACGAAGGCGCTGCTTCCATCCGCGTAGAACTCTTCTTTCCAGATCGGCGCGCCGTGCTTTACCGCATCCACCGCGTAGCGGCACGCATCGAACGCCTCGGCGCGATGCGGCGCACGCACGACGCACACGATAGCGACGTCGCCAATGGAAAGGTCGCCCAGCCGATGCACGATGCGCACGTACGGCACGCCATAGCGCTCGCGTGTGGCCTGTTCGACCTCGCGAATGACCTTGGCTGCCAGCGGCTCGTGCGCCGTGTACGTGAGATGGCGGACGGCGCGGCCTTCGTGGTGGTCGCGCACGGTGCCGACAAACAAGGCGAGGCCACCACATTCGGGATGGTCGCTGAGTTCCAGCAGGGGCTCGATGGTGACAGGCTGGTGTGAGAGAACGTCGTGCGCCATGCCTAGCCTCCCGCCACCGGCGGAAGCAATGCGATGCGCCGATCGGCAGGCAACGGATCGGCACGGCGGATGATGGTATCGCCTGACACACAGGCACAGCGTTCGAGCGAGCTGGCCAATGTCGGGCGTGCCTGCGCCAGCAGCGCCAGCGCATCGGCGACCGTGCGTGGCTCGTCGCCCGCGTCGATCCGGCATTCCTTTTCCCCGGCCAGGCGCTCGAGGTTCGCATAGAGTTCGAAAACGATCGGTGTCATGGTGGTTCCTTCGACGAGGGCGGGTCAGCCACCCATCGCGTGCATGGTCAGCGGTCGATCCACCGGGCCGGGACGCGAGGCATAGCCGGCATCCTTCAGCCATACGGCCCGTGCGACCTGCGCCGCGAGCGTGGCATCGTCGATGCCTTCGCGCAGGCGTGCGCCCAACGGCGTGCCGATCGGCGAGAACAGGCAGGTGAACAGCTCACCGGTGGCCGTGATTCGTAGACGATCGCAGGTGGCGCAGAACGGATTGGACACGGTGGAAATGATGCCAAGAGGATAGCGGCCGTCCACCCGGTACGGCGTGGCCGGATCACTGCCCCGCGGCAGCGCTTCCACATGATGGGAGCCCGCGATGGCCGCCAGCATTTCGGCTTCGGAAAACACGGCATCGCGTTTCCACTGTCCCGGCGCATCCAGCGGCATGTATTCGATGAAACGCAGCGACAGACCGCGCGCCATCGCCCACTCCAGCAGAGGCACCACGTCCTCGTGGTTGTCACCACGAACGACGACGGCATTGAGCTTGATCGTCGCGCCGGCATCGGCAAGCGCAGCGATGCCATCGAGCACCGGGGCGATCTCCCGGCGGGTCAGCCGGCGAAATGTGTCCGGATCGATCGCATCCAGGCTCACGTTGAAATCGTCGATGCCCGCCTGGACGAGCTCACGAGCCTTCGGCGCGATGCGCGAGGCATTCGTGGTCATCGACAGACGCGACAGCCCGCGCTCGCGAAGCGCGTCGATGGCTCGCACGCATTCAGTGAGATCCCGACGCAGCAGCGGTTCGCCGCCGGTCAGCCGGATCTGGTCGATGCCGTGGTCGACGAACAGGCCCGCAAGGCGCACGATCTCGTGCCGCTCCAGCAGGCTCGCGCGCGGCAACCAGTCCGGATGCTCCGGCATGCAATAGGTGCAGCGAAAATTGCAGCGGTCGGTAAGCGAAATCCGCAGCTTGCGCTTGGTACGTCCGTGGCGGTCGATGAGGGGTGACATGGTCGCCTTAGCAAAGCACGGGGAGCGTGAGGCGGGAGTTTCCGCTGCGTCACGCTGCTACTCCGGCCATCCTGCCAGACTTCGCCCACGAACGCCTTGCATCCTTCCACCATTCAACGACCGCCCTCGCATTCATGCCAGACTTCCCCCATGAACGCCACGGACCCTTCCCCCGCTCCCGCCTGGCCAGTTTGGCCTGATTACGCTCTCGTCGAAGACCTGCTGCCGTCGTTACGGCAGTTCGCTCACGACGGACGCGTGGCACTGGCGACCCTGGTCACCACGGAAGGGCCGTCGCCTCGGCCGTTGGGTAGCGAAATGGTCATCGCGGCCGACGGCCGCGTCGCCGGCTACGTCTCGGGGGGATGCGTCGAAGCCGCCGTCGCCAGCGAAGCGGCGATGGTGCTCGCGGAAGGCCGCCCCCGGTTGCTCGACTACGGCGTGGGGAGCGATGTCGTGGACATCCAGCTCAGTTGCGGCGGGCGCATCGGTATCTTCGTTCGCGAGTTGGTCGAACCTTCCGCCTACGTCGCAGCCCTGCTCCTGGCACGGCGAGAACGACGCACGGTCACCGTCTTCGCCAGTGCCGCCAGTGGCGCCTGGCAGATCCGGGACGGTGTCTGCGAGGGCGACGCAGACACGTACGCGATCGTGCAGCGCCCTCCCCTGCGCATCGTGGCGGTGGGTGGCGATCCGGTCACGCTCGCGGTGGCGCGCCTTGCCCCGTTCCTGGGCATGGAGGTGACGCTGCTCCGTCCGCACGGCCCGCAGACGCCACCGCCAGAGCTCGACCTCGTGTCCTACGATGCGCGGTCGCTCCCGGTAGCGCTTGCCGAGCTGGTCCTCGACGACCGTACGGCCGTCTATTCGTTGAGCCACGACGCGGAAGTGGACCATGCCGTCGCCGCTCGGGCACTGCGCTCCCCCGCGTTCGCGGTGGGCGTGCTGGGCAGTCGCAACAAGATCGACACGCGTGTGCAGCGGCTCAGGGAGGGCGGCATCGGCGACGACGAACTCGCCCGGCTGCATCTTCCGGCCGGTTTGCCGATCGGAGCGCAGACGCCGCACGGCATTGCCGTCTCCATTCTGGCGCAGGTCTCCCAGCGCGATCGCGCACGGATGCCGTGAAAGCCCCGCACGACGCCGTGATCCTCGCCGCTGGCGGCAGCCGTCGCCTCGGGCGACCGAAACAATTGCTGACCCGTGACGGCGAAACCCTGGTGGCCCGGACGGCACGCCACGTACTGGCGACCTCGCCCATGCGAACGCTCGTGGTCGTGGGCGCTCATGCCGACGCGGTGATGGCGGCGCTGGATACCTGTGCCGTCGAATTCGTCTTCAATCCCGATTGGGAGACGGGAATGGCCTCTTCGCTGCGCATCGCGGCGGCGATGCTGGCGGACAGGCAGCGGCCCGTGCTCGTCACCGTGGTCGACCAACTCGCGCTGGCGTCGCATCACCTTGCCGCGCTGCTCGACGCACACGATGGCGTTCGCGACACGGTGACTGCCTATGGCGGCGCCCAGGGCGTACCTGCCGTACTCACCGCCACCACCTTCCAACGCGCCACGGCACTGCAGGGCGATGAAGGATTCCGTCGCCTCTGGCACGACACGTCTCCGCACCCTGTCCGGGCGGACGAACTGGCCGACGACCTCGACGATCGTGACGACATGCGTCGCGCCATCGAAGCAGGTGATCTGGACCACCCGGCCTAACCCGCGCAAGAAAAAGACGCATTACCGGGTCATACTCAGGACACCCCGCCACGGGAACCACGCGATGCCTGCGACCCGCCTCGTCTATCGCCACCGCTGGCCGGTGCGCGTCATGCATTGGATCAACGTGATCTGCCTGTGCGTACTGCTTGGCAGCGGTCTGCAGATCTTCAACGCCCATCCGGCGCTGTACTGGGGCGAACGGTCCGATCCAGGCAAGGCCGTGCTGGCGCTGGAGGGTGGCGTGGATGCGCAAGGTTCGCCTCAGGGCATGACGCGAATCGGCCGCCATACCTTCGATACCACCGGCGTACTAAGCGCGAGCAAGGTCGACGGGCAATGGACCTCACGAGGTTTTCCCGCATGGGCCACCATTCCGGGCCCCGGCTGGCTCGCCATGGGGCGACGTTGGCATTTCTTCTTCGCCTGGCTTTTCGTCGCCAATGGCATCGCCTACGTCGGCTGGTCGATCGCGACCCGGCATCTCGCGCGTGACCTCGTGCCCACCCGCCGCGACTGGCGAGGTATCGGCCGGTCCATCGTCGACCATCTGCGCCTGCGCCATCCGCAAGGCGACGAGGCGCTTCGCTATAACGTGCTCCAGCGGCTGGCGTACCTCGTGGTCATCTTTGTCTTCGGCGGGGGAATCGTATTCATGGGCCTGGCGATGTCGCCGCGCATGGATGCCGTGTTGCACGGACTGGTCGACCTCGTCGGTGGCCGGCAATCGGCACGGACGATCCACTTCGTAATCGCCATGGGCTTCGTGGCCTTCGTCCTGATCCACGTGGCCGAAGTATTCCTGAGCGGCCCGATCAACCAGCTTCGCGGCATGCTCACCGGCTGGTATCGCGTACGCAAGGCGCCTGATGAACCCGAGGCATCCCCGCATGACTGATCGCCGCACGTTTCTTCGCCGCACTCTTCTGGCCCTCGGCGGCGCCACGCTGGCCGGTTGCGATCGCATTTCCGAAAGCGAAACCGGCACGAAGGTACTGGCATCGGCGGAAGCCGTCACCCGCCGCGTGCAACGATTTCTCTCGCCGTCGACCGCTCTGGCGAAGGAGTTCACCGAAGCCGACATCTCGCCCGTGTTCAAGCCCAACGGCAGCACCATGCCCGATACGCCGGCCTACCAGGCCTTGCTGCGCGATGGTTTCAGCGGTTATCGCCTGGAAGTCGACGGCATGGTGGAGCGACCGACCCGCTTGTCGCTGGACGAGTTGAAGTCGCTCGGCACCCGCACGCAGATCACGCGTCACGATTGCGTCGAAGGATGGAGTGCCATCGGCAAGTGGACGGGGACGCCGCTGGCTGCCCTGCTCGATCATGTCGGTCCGAAGGAAGGCGCCCGCTACGTCGTGTTCCATTGCTTCGACAACATCGAGGAAGACACGCCTTATTACGAGAGTATCGACCTGGTCGAAGCGCGCCACCCGCAGACCCTGCTCGCGTATGCGCTGAACGGCGCACCGTTGCCCGTGGCGAACGGAGCTCCGCTGCGCCTCCGTGTCGAGCGCCAGCTCGGTTACAAACACGCCAAGTACCTGCGTCGCATCGAGCTGGTCGCGAGCTTTGCGGAGGTGGGCGAAGGCAACGGCGGTTACTGGGAAGACAACGGTTACGAGTGGTACGCAGGCATCTGAACGAGGCTTTTTCCGCACTGCGTCACCGCGGACCCTGAAAAAAAGGGCTGTAAAGGCAAAAAAACTCGTCGGACCCTATTTTCAGCGGACGAAAGCAACGCTAGAGTGAGTCGCCCGCAGGGCACCGGCCAGAACGGCCGCCTCATTCGAACAAAGTGACAAGGATAACCATGGCCAAGACCACCAAAACGGCGGCGAAGAAGGCCGCTGCCAAGGCTCCCGCCAAGGCTGCGAAGGCGCCGGCCGCCCTCAAGCCCATCAAGGATCCGCTTTCGAAGTCCTCGCTCGTCTCGCACATCGTCGAGCAGAGCGGTGTCGACAGCAAGAGCGTGAAGGCCGTGCTGGCTTCGCTCGAAGGCGCGATCTCCGCGTCGGTTCACAAGAAGGGCGCCGGCACGTTCACGCTGCCCGGCCTGCTCAAGATCACCTCGGTTGCCGTTGCGGCCAAGCCGAAGCGCAAGGGTAAGGACCCGTTCACCGGCGAAGAGCGCTGGTTCGCGGCCAAGCCGGCGTCGGTCAAGGTCAAGGTCCGTCCGCTGAAGAAGCTCAAGGACGCGGCCGCCTGATCCCTCGCGGTGGCGCGTCCACCGCGATCGACGAGGTAACCCGAAACCTCCGCCTCATGGCGGAGGTTTTTTTTTTGGACGTCTGAAAAGCGCCTTGCTGTGGGGCCTCCATGGCGGTGACAAACCAACGAAGCAAAAGGTGGGAGCCACCCTGGTGGCGACAAGCCAACGAAGCGGAGTAGCAGCGAGGCAAGTACCCCATCGCCAGCAGGCTGGCTCCCACCAGCAAGCTCTTCTCGCCGCCATGGCGGCTCCCACACCCTGCCCCCCGTGCCGCAAGTCATACTTGACTACACCTGTCGTCAAGCGCACCCTGCCTACATATGTAGTCAGGAGCAGCCGCATGACCAAGAAGACGATCGGCGATCAGGAGCTCGCGCTTCTGCAGTACATCACGGATACGCCGAAGCGTTCGGTAGCGGAGGTCTGGGCGGGTTTCGGGGAAGCGCGCGGGCTCGCGCGGTCTACGGTGCTTACGATGATGGAGCGCCTGCGCGCCAAGGGCTACCTCACCCGCCGCAAGATCGACGGCAGCTTCCGTTACAGCGCTACCAACGGTACGGGCGAGGTCATGACGGGCGCCGTCGCGCGCTTTGTCGAGAAGACCTTGCAGGGTTCCGTGTCCCCGTTCGTGGCGTGGATGTCGGAACGGGGGCAGGTCAGCGACACGGAACTGGCGGAACTGGAAGCTCTGGTAGGCACGTTGCAGTCCCGGCGCAAGGGACGCTGACATGGACGCGCTGATCGATACCGTACTCTCCCGGCTTGCGTATGCCTCGTTGCAGGCCGTGCTCCTTGGCGCATTGGTCGGCGTGGCCTGCCGTTTCATTCCTTCGTTGTCTGCGGCAGCCCGAAGCGCGCTGTGGTGGTTGCTCGGGGCGCAGCTGCTGATCGGGCTGCTTGCTCCATCGCCTGTGACGTTGCCGCTGTTACCGCCCGCCGTAACGACGACGGTCGTCGTCACTGCACCGGTCATCGTCACAGCAGCACCGGATGCCTCGGATGTCGCCACCTCGACGTTTTCGTGGGCCGCGCTTCTGCTCGCGGCCTGGGCAGCTGCCGTGCTGGCGCAGTGGATAGTCGCCGCGCGTCGTGGCTACCGACTCGTCGGCATCGTGAAACGTGCCTTGCCGCACGACGACGTCCGCGTGGAGACGCTCTGTGCACGCCGGGCGCGTGAACTCGGTTTGCGCCGATCGCCGCGCCTGAAGGTGAGCGACGAGGTCGATTCGCCGCAGGTCGCCGGTCTGTGGCGACCGACGATTCTTCTGCCGCTCGACGACCGCCTCAACGACGATGAGCTCGACATGGCGCTCATGCACGAGCTGGCGCACGTGCGCCGCGGCGACCTGCTGCTGGGTTGGGTGCCGGTGCTCGCCCGCTCGCTGTTCTTCTTCCATCCGATCGTGCATCTGGCCACGCGCGAATACGCACTTTGCCGCGAGGCCGCCTGCGATGCGCTGGTCGTGGCGCGTGGACGCCAGGCACCGCAAACGTATGGACGCCTGCTGCTTCGCCTGGGTATCGCGCCGCACCCGCACCACGCGCTTCCCGGCGCGTCCCCCACGTTCCGCACCCTGAAGAGGAGACTCGACATGCTAGGCAACGCGACCGATGCGCCGCACCGCGCGCTCACTGTGGCGATTTTTGCTGTCCTTACCGTGGTCGGTGTCACGCCGTGGCGCGTGGTCGCCGCCGAGCAGGGCACCAAGCGCACAGGGGTGTTCGCTTCCCCCAGCCCCGCACCGGCGCCTTCACCCGCCGCGCCGGCGGAACCAGCGGCACCAGCGGCACCAGCGGCGCCCGCGCCTCACCCGAACTTGTCGCCGACGCCAGCTGCACCGGCAGCGCCTCTCGCCGCGCGTCCCGCGGGTCCGCCCCCCGCACCACCCGCACCACCGATGACCAGCAGCTTTTTCACGGGCGACTGGAACAGTGATGGCAACCAGGCGTTCGTCTTTTTCAGCAACGACATCCAAGTGATGAACGGCAGCAACGCGGACGTGCGCCGCGCGGCGGCACAAAAGAAGGGTTCCGGCGATTTCGCCTGGTATCAGGACGGTAAGCAGGCCTGGATCGTGAGAGACCCTGCCTATGTGAAGCGCATCCACGACGTCTACGCGCGAAGCAGCAAGGCGGCCGACGTCACGGCGGCGAGCGCGGAGAAACAGGCGTCGATCGCTCAACGGCAGGCCATGCTGAACGAGCAGATGGCGAAGCTCGCGGAGCGGCAGGCCGAGCTTGCCGTCAAGCAGAGCGACCCGAGCGGTCCGCACGATCCATCGGCGTATGCCGCGGGTCACGCCGCGATCGGCAAGGAACAGGCGGAAATCGGACGGCAGCTCGCGGAACTCGACAGTCAAAACGCTGCGGAAGGTAAATTGATGGCGGACCGTAATCGACGCCAGGCGGAAGAATCGCGGAAGGCGGCGCAGGAAGTAAGTGCGATCATGGCCCAGGCGATCCGCGACCACGCCGCGGAACCCGCGCGCTGACGGAAGCGCCATGCTCCGGTATCGTGGAAGGCTTCGCGCGCTCGCGCGGCATCCCTTTCACGCTACTGGAGGCGTCATGCAACTCGAATCCGGCACGGTCATCGAGGCTCGTGCCCTGCTCTTCGACATGGACGGCACCTTGATCGATTCGCGCGTCGTCGTCGAGAAAATCTGGAAACGCTGGTGCGACGAGAACGGCATCGACTGGCACGAGGTGCTTCCGCGCCTGCACGGCGTTCGCATGCTCGACTCGGTGAAGATGTTCGCGAAGCCGGGCATGGACGTGCAGGCGGTGTACGACCGCCTCTATCGCGAAGAAGTCGAAGACGTGGACGGTATCGTCCCGATTCCCGGTGCCCCCGAACTGCTCGCGGCCCTGCCGCCCGACGCATGGACCATCGTGACGTCGGCGGATACGGTGCTGGCGAAGGCGCGTCTCGGTGCCGCGGGCATCGTGCCGCCGCCGCGCATGGTCACCGGCGAGATCGTGGTCAACGGAAAGCCCGACCCGGAGGGTTATCTTCTCGGCGCGCAGCGCATGGGCGCGGTGCCCGCGGAGTGTCTCGTGTTCGAGGACGCCAAGGCCGGGATCGACGCCGGACTGGCGGCTGGCGCACGGGTCATCGCCATTGCGGGCGATCACCCGGAAGAAATCGCTCCTGGCGTGGATTGGATCGCCGATCTCAACGCACTGATGTTCGACGGCATGTACGACGGCAAAGTGCGCCTCCGCGTTCGCTGACGAGCGCCTCCGGTCCTATCAGTAGACGTCGCGGCGGTAGCGCCCCGTCACCGCAAGGTGGTTCACCGTGGCGTCGCCGAGCACCGCGCGCAACGCCGCGTCCACCCCCGGCGCCATGCCGTCGAGACTTCCGCAGACATGGATGCTCGCGCCGTCGCGCACGAACTGCCTGAGCGCGTCGTCTGCCAAGCGCAGACGATGCTGCACGTAGCGCACGGCGACGGCGTCACGTGACCAGACGAGGTCGAGACGCTCGATGTGTCCGGCCTCGGACCAGGCTTCGAGTTCATCCACGTGCAGGCGGTCGATCGCCGCCTGGCGCTCGCCGAAGATCACCCAGTTGCGTCGGTGCGCCCGGGCGATACGCGTCTTCACCAAGGCGCGAAGGCCGGCAATGCCGGTACCGTTGCCGATGAGCAGCAACGGTCGGTCGTCCGACGGCGCATGAAACCCGGGATTGCGGCGAACACGCAAGTCGATCGTGCCACCCAACGCCGCGCGCTCAGTAAGCCACCCGGAACCGAGGCCGAGCGCGCCGTCCTTGCCGCGCATCTGCCTCACCACCAGATGCAGTGCACCGTCTTCGGGAATGGAGGCAATGGAGTATTCGCGATGCGGCAGGATCGTGCCTTCGGCGCGCGGCCCCACCTCCGCAATGTCGCCCGCGGCCCAGACCATGTGCGCCGGATCGTCCGGTATCAGCGCGAGATGAAAGCACGGGCCGCCAAGGCTGCCGGGATTCAGGAGCCGGCGTTCGACGAGGCGCCACGTTTGATAGGCCGGGCGTACCCAGTCGGCCATGCCAGGCGTGCCGGCGAGATGTGCCACGTGATGCTGCCAGTGGCGCAGGCTCCCTTCGTCGCCGTTGTCCACATCGACCCGATCGAAGAGCGGCGATGCGCCGCTGGCACGCAACCAGTCGTCCAACTCGCGACCGAAGGCGCAGAAGTCGTCGTAGTCGCGGTCGCCCAAGGCCAGCACGCCGTAAGCCAGTCCGCGAAGCCGTGCCGGTGTGCGCATGGCCTCGCCGTGGAACAGCGTGGCGACATCGGGCGCGTCGCCTTCTCCCGTGGTGCTGGCGATGAACAGCGCCTGCGATGCTTGGGTCAGGTGCGACAAAGTGAGTTCATCGAGCGAGCGGAGATCGACAGGCAAGCCACCGTTCTTCAACGCGGCGGCCGTGCGTTCGGCAAGCTCCGTGGAAAAGCCGGTCTGCGACGCGTGCACCACGAGGATGCCACCGACCTCCTGCGTCGCGGCGTCCGTCGATCGCCGTACGCGAGCGATAACGAAGGCCATCCATGCGAGGGCGAGGCCGCCCGCCCACGCCATGCGCGGCGGTGAGGTCACCTGGACGGCGGCGCTGTCCTGCAGGTGCCAGCAAAGCAGGGCCAGTACGACGAGCAGCGCACCGATGGCGGCCTGTCCGATACGCGCGTTCATGCCATCGGCCCCCGCAAATTCATGGCTTAGCCAACGCGGCGAAAGCCGGCGACATGCGTTCCTCCAGGCGACCGTCGTCGCCATGCAGGATGAACAGCACGGCGATGCCGTGGCGCTTCGCATAGGCCAGACCCTGTTCGGGGCCGAGCACCGTCATGGCCGTACCCAGGGGATCGGCGTGCAGGCCGTCGTCAGCCACGATGCTGACCGACGCGACCCGATGCGCCACCGGAGTTCCTGTGCGCGGATCGATGTGATGCGAGAAAAAGCGCCCGCCGTCCTCGAAAAAATGACGGTAATCGCCCGAGGTGGCAATGGTCTTCTCGTCCAGCACGACGACGCGTTCCAGTTCGTCCTGCCGCTGCACGGCGCCCGCTGCCGCACCCGGCCGTTCGACGCCCACCCGCCACGGCGAGCCATCCGTTTTGCGCCCGTGCGCACGCAGTTCGCCGCCCACCTCGACGAGGTAGGCCGATGCGCCTGCACGATCGAGAAAGGCGGCAACCTGATCCACACCGAATCCCTTGGCGACCGAGGAAAGATCCACGTACACGCCACCGGGTTGGAACGCGCTCTGGGTTGCCTCGTCGAGGCGAATGCGCTGCCAGCCCACGCGCGCTCGCGCGGCGGCCAATGCTGCAGCGCAGGGGGTCTCGCGTCGTCGCTCGCCCGGTCCGAAACCCCACAGATTCACCAGCGGCCCAATGGTAGGGTCATACGCTCCACCGGTATCGCGTGCCAATGCCAATGCATGACGCAGCACGGCGAAGAACTCGGGCGGCAGGGTATGCCAGGTACCCGGAGGCGCGCGATTGAAACGACTCAGATCCGACGCGTCGTCGTAGGTGCTCATCTGCGCTACGACCGTGTCCAACTCGGCCTGGATACCTTGCTGGATCACATCGCCGTTCGCGCCCTTGGGCAGCACGACGTTTGCGGACCACGTCGTGCCCATGGTCTCGCCGCCGAAGCGGCGCACCTCGCTGGCGCTGGCAGCGAACGCGCCCCATGCCAGCCCCATGGCGAATGCGCGGTGGCCGATGCGATGCATGGTTACTGAGGCAGCACTTCCAGCGTCGCCGTATAGGCGAGCCGGCGTTGCTTGGCTTCCTTCACCGAGGTCTTCGTGTCCTCAGTCGATGCATTCACCCAATACATGCCTGCGTTCGGCCAGGTGAAGGAGAACTTGCCATCCTTGTCGGTGGTGGTGTCCATTTCGCCTTGCGCATTGCGATAGCGCGTGGCGCCTTCGATCGCCACCACCTTGAGGTTCGCCGCCGGCTTGCCGTCGAGCAGGAGCTGGAAGGTGGCCTTCTCGCCGGCCATGAGGTCGTTCGGCGAGGTCACCGGCACCAGCTCGAGACCTTTGTTCGTCGGCTTCAATGCGCTGCCACCGGGCGAGCCCTGCGTCACGAACGTTTCCACGCGATTGGCCATCTCGCTGACCTGGACTTGCTTCGCCCCGGCCGGAATGGCGCTCTTCATATCCTCGGGCTTGCCGCGCCAGCGCTTCTTCTGGCCATCGATCTCGTAGTTGGCGAAGAGACCCTGATTGACGATCGCGAGACGGTACGTGCCCTTCTGCGGCACGGGCAGGTCGAAGGTGCTGCGGTACTTGCCCGTGGCGGCGTTTTCCGGCTTCACGATGGAACCGTCCGGAGCGGTAATGACCAATGCATCCAGCGGCGCCGGAAAGTGGTCCGGATAGTAGAGATCGTTGGAGACCGCGGCGTCGACGGTCACCCAGGCATCGTCGCCGGAAATCACCGTGGCCGACGGCACCATCCACATCTTGTGCGCCTGCGCGGCGACAGGCAGGACGAGCGCGGCGCAGAGAACGGCGCGAGCGAGTACGTGCTTCATGGGCAAGGTTCCGTTCAAGGGTTGAGGTCGAGGTCGATCTGGCCGAGTTCTTCACTGCCCTTGGCGGACAGATGCACCGGGCGCGTGGCGGGCCAGTCGAAGGGAATGCGTTGCGCCTCGCGACCGCCGACTTCGCGCGCGGCCTCGACGACCAGTTCGTAGTGCGCAGGAGGCAGCGTTCCGAGCGGCGGCTTGCCGTCAGCGAAACGCAGCTGATGCTGACCGGCAGGACGCGTGGCGCCGGAGACGCCATCGATGGGCATGTTCTGGTCGCGGCCGGTGCGCCGCCACCACTGGCGCATGTCCTTCAACCACTTGGTGCCCTCGCCATCTGCTTTCTTGGTGTCGTACCAGACCGCCAGGTTGGCGGCCACACTGTGATCCTCGCGTTCGACCCACACGGCCACGTACGGGCGGTGGTACTCGGCGACCTTCAACGCCGGGATCTCCACCGAGAGGTTCATGTCGGCGGCGCGCGCCAGCGCGGGCACGAGGCAGAGGACGAACGGGAGGTTTCGACGCATGAGCGATTCCATCAGTGGATGAAGATGAGAGCGAGGATCACCGGCAGCACGAAGCCCAGTGCCACCATCGGCCAGGTCATGCCGCGCTGCGCGGCGTGCATCTTGAGCAGGATCAGTCCGGTCACGGCGAACACCAGGCAGGCCAGCGCGAACACGTCGATAAACCAACGCCAGACGGGTCCCGTGTTGCGCCCCTTGTGCAGATCGTTGAGGTAAGCGAGCCAACCGCGATCGGTCGTCTCGTACTGCACCTCGCCGGTCTCGCGATCGATGCTCACCCAGCCATCGCCACCGGGACGCGGCAGCGACAGATAGACCTCGTCGTCGCTCCACTCGCCCGGGCGCCCCTCGATGTGCGCGCCGGTGTGGCTCGCCACGTAATCGGCCACCGTGGCGGGAACGGGCGCGGAAGCACGGCCGGCGCCGAGACTCTCGCGCAACGCGTCCGGCAGCGTCGTCACATGCCGCTCCACTTTCGGCGTGGCTTCGATCTGCGCCGCGTGGTTGAGGGTGAAACCGGTCACAGCGAACAACAGCAGCACGGCCAGCGACACGGCGGAACTGATCCAGTGCCAACGATGCAGGTGTTTGAGCCAGAACGCGCGGCGTTGCCGATCGACGGAGTCGCGCATGTGCTGGAACGCCCCTGGAAAACACGTAGGAAGGGCGTCGATAGTAAACCACAATGCGAATCGTTCGCAATTGCATGAAGGCGCCGACCTCGGAAAGCGCCCCGAAAGCCTGTCGCGACAGCATGCGCTGAGCCCCCGCTGGAGCGTATCCTTGGCCCTCATGCGCATACTCCTTGCCGAAGACGACGCCGCCATCGGCGCGGCCGTACGTGCCTCCCTCCAGCAGGGCGGCCATGCTGTGGACCACGTGACGGACGGTGCCAGCGCCGACCACGCGCTACGCGACCACGATTACGATCTGCTTGTGCTCGACCTGGGCCTTCCGCTGCTCGATGGCAGCGACGTGCTCGCCCGCGCGCGCAAGCGCGGCGCGAACCTGCCGGTGCTCGTCGTCACCGCACGCGAAGGCTTGAAGGAACGGGTTCGCGTGCTGGACCTCGGCGCGGACGACTATCTGGTGAAGCCTTTTGCTCTGGCCGAGTTCGACGCGCGCGTGCGCGCGCTGCTGCGCCGACGCACGAGCCATGGTGCCCCGGAGTTCCGCATCGGCCGGCTGCGTCTCGACATTCCCGGGCACCGCGCGTGGATCGGCGACACACCGCTGGATCTGACTGCGCGCGAATTCGGGCTGATTGAGGCGCTTGCCGCACGTGCGGACAAGGTCACCAGCCGTGCGCAACTGGTCGAAGCCCTGTGCAACTGGGACGAGGACCTGACCGACAACGGCCTCGACATCGCCCTGCACCGTCTGCGCAAGAAACTCCAGGGCTCGGGCACCAGCGTGCGCACGATCCGCGGACTGGGCTACCTGCTCGAAGAAACTGCGGATGCCTGAACGCCGCGCCGCTGCCGCGCGTCGCGCCGCACGGCTCAGTCTGCGCCGCCGCCTGCTCACCTTCCTGCTGGTGCCGGTGCTCGGCGTGCTCGTACTGGACGCGGTGATCGGGTACTTCGTCGCCCTCGCCTATTCCAACCGCGTGCATGACGCGGATCTTTCCGACTCGGCACTCACGCTGTCGGAGATGATCGACAGCGACGCCCTGAGCGGCGAGCTGACGGCGCAGGCGCGCTTCCTCCTCGAATACGATCCCGACGGACGCAACTACTACTCCGTGGTCAGCGACCGTCACGGTCGGATGATCGGCAATGCCGAACTTACCGGGCCGGGTGTCACGATCCACACCGATGCGCCGCCGAAGCTCTACGACACGGCATTGGGACGGCGTCCGCTGCGCGCTGCCATCATGCGCGTGCCGAACCGACACGATGCTGGCGACGTGCTCACCATCACCGTCGCGGAAAACCTGCGCGACCGGCACACGCGGGCACGCGAGATCCTCTTCCTCACCCTGCCGATGCAGGCGCTGCTCATCGTGGCGGTGCTCTGCCTCGTCTGGCTCGGAGTGAGTCACGGGCTGGGTGTGCTGGAGCCGCTCACCGCACGACTCAGTCGCCGCGGCCACGACCTGGGGCCGATCGGCGAGGAAGACGTGCCGGTGGAAATCCTGCCGTTGACGCGGACCATCGACGACCTGTTCGCGCGCATGCGCAACATGCTCGGCCTGCAGGAACGCTTCATTGCGGACGCGGCGCACCAGCTACGCACGCCGCTGGCGGGCATCCAATTGCACGTAGAACGCCTGGAAGGCACGACCGACGACGCCGAACGCGCGGACGCCCTGGCGCACGTGCATCGGCTCGCTGCACGCGCCGCACGCACCTCGGCACAGTTGCTCGCACTCACGCGCACGCAGTCGCCGGACCTCCCCGACCACGACGGCATGGACCTGATCGACCTGTCCACACTGGTCCCCGAAGCGGTGGGCATGCGTGTGCACCAGGCCCTGAGCCTTGGCGTGGATCTGGGTTACGAAGGCGGCGAGGGCCCCTGCCTGGTACGCGGCGACGCGCTCCAGATCCAGGAGGTGATCGACAACCTCGTCGACAACGCCTTCCATTACGCCGGCCGTGGCCACGCGGTCACCGTCTCCCTCGCCGGTACGGAGGACGAGGTGATCCTGGCCGTGGAGGACGATGGCCCTGGCGTGGACGAGGCCTTCCTCGATCAGTTGGGCGAGCGCTTCTTCCGGGTGCCCGGCAGCGACCAGGAAGGCACCGGTCTTGGCCTCGCCATCGTGGAGAGCATCGCGGAGCGTCATGCGGCAAGGGTGGTGTTCCGACGTGGCGCCGAGTCCGGGCTGAGGGTGGAACTGCATTTTCCTGCGCCGCTCACTGGAAAGCCGGGTGAAACCGCGCACTGAGACGATGGCCCCCTCATGAGTCAATGACGCGAGGCGTCCTTGTGGCCACAACGGCGGAATTCCACTTCGAAGGCGGACGCGATGGCGTCCTGCTGATCCATGGCCTTACCGGCACACCGACCGAGATGCGGATGGTGGGCAAGGGCCTCAACCGCGCCGGTTTCACCGTCGTAGGCGTCCAGTTGGCTGGCCACTGCGGCACCGAGGAAGACCTGCTCGCCACCAGCTGGGAAGACTGGTACGCCAGCGTCGAGGCGGCCGCCGACCAGTTGCGCGGACGCGTCGATCGCGTCTTCGTCGCCGGTCTGTCCATGGGCGCCCTGCTGGCGCTGCGCCTTGCCGCGGTCCGACCCGAGTGGATCGCGGGCGTGGGTGTCTTCGGCGCCACCTTCCGCTACGACGGCTGGTCGATCGGCTGGACCGGCAAGCTCTCGTTCCTGCTGCCCATCTTCAAGCGCCTGGGGATCGGCCGCGGTCGCAGCTTCATCGAGCAGCCGCCGTACGGTATCCGCGACGAGCGTCTGCGCGCGCAGGTCAGCGCCGCCATGTTCTCCGGCGACAGCGAAGCGGCCGGCCTGCCGGGCAATCCGTGGCACGCCCTGGCCGAAATGGTGAAACTGTCGCGCGACGTGCGTCGGCGCCTGCCGGACGTGGTGGCACCCTGCTTCGTCGCGCATGCCGCCGACGACGACGTCGCCAGCGTCGCCAATGCCGATCTCGTGGCCCGGCGCGTACGCGGTCCGATCGAAATGCTGTTGCTTGCCGACAGCTATCACATGATCACCATCGATCGCGAAAGGCGCACGCTCATCGAACGCACGGCCGATTTCTTCGGCCGCATCGCACGCGATTCGCGCCCCTCGCGCATGGCAGCGTAACCATGCACGGCCTCGTGCTCGCGCTGTGGATAGCGAACGTGGTGCTCGATACCGGCGGGCAGTTGGCGTTCAAGGCGGCCGCCGGCGACAAGCGAGCGGGCGATGGGCTCGCGCGCTGGCGCTACATGCTCGCCCGCCCCTGGCTGTGGACCGGCATCGCCTGCTACGTCGCGGAATTCGTGGTCTGGATCGCTTTTCTTTCGCTGGTACCGCTGTCGGAAGGCGTGCTGCTCGGCTCGATCAACATCGTCGCGATCATGCTGGCGGGCCGCGTGCTGTTCCGCGAACGGCTGAGTCCCTTGCGCGTCACCGGCATCCTGCTGGTGGCCGCTGGCGTCGCCATCGTGGGAGCCGGCACGTGAAGCGCTTCTATCTCATCGGGTTCGCCCTGCTGCTCGGCTTCGATACGCTGAACCTCATCTGCTTCAAGCTGGCGGGCACGCATGCGCTGCCGGTCGAAATGAACGTGGCGTGGCTTGCCAGGGTGTTCTCGTATCCGTGGATCTACGGCGCGGTGGTCGGCTATCTCGGCGCCTTCGTCACCTGGATGAGCCTGCTCAAGCACGCGCCGATCGGCCCGGCATTTGCCGCGTCGCATCTGGAAGTGGTCAGCGTGATGCTGTTGTCGTGGTGGATGTTTGCCGAACCGGTCACGCCGACTCAGATCCTGGGTGCGGTGGCGATCGTCGCGGGTATCGTCTGCCTTGCGTTTGCCGAGAGCGGCGAGGATGCGCATACCGATGCCGTTCCGGCCCGAGCGTGAAGCACCGCCGACTGCAGGCTTGCCGCTGGGTCTATCCGACCTGACGGGTGGCGCGCCCGCGCCACTCACCGCCCTGGCGGCAGCATGGCTGGGCGTCGAGCAGGTGCAGTTGGAATGCTCCGGCACCTCGGCGCTCACCATCGCGCTCGCCACACTGCACGAGCACGCGCGTTCGCGCCGCGAGGTGGTGATCCCCGCGTTTACCTGCCCACTGGTGCCCCTGGCGATTCGCCGCGCCGGCCTCGTGCCGCGCCTGGTGGACGTGAAGCCCGGCCATTTCGACATGGACCCGCAACGCCTGGCCGAAGCGTGCAGCGAACGCACCCTGGCCGTCGTGCCGACCCATCTGGGCGGACGTACGGCAGACGTCGCCATCGCGAATGACGTGGCGCACGCCGTCGGCGCGTCCACCGTGGAAGACGCCGCGCAAGCGCTGGGCGCGCGCATCGACGGGCGGTTTGCAGGCACGCATGGCGATATCGGCTTCTTCAGCCTCGCCGCCGGCAAGGGGCTCTCCATCTTCGAAGGCGGCTTGCTGGTGGCGCGCGACGACGCGTGGTACGAACGCTTCCGCCGCGTGTCGCGACGCATGGTGCGCTGGCAGCCCGTATGGGAATTGCGGCGAACGCTGGAACTCGCGGGTTACGCCGCGCTCTATCGCCCGCTCGGTCTCGGCACGGCATATGGCAGGCCGATGCGTCGGGCCTTGCGGCGCGGCGACCTGCTGAGTGCGATGGGCGAACGCTTCGACGCGGACTTCCCCATGCATCCGGTCGGTCGCTGGCGGCGTGCGGTCGGTGCCCGTGCGTTTGGACGGCTGCCGTCGTTCATCGCCGCGACGACCACGCAGGCGGCAGCGCGTGTGCCGGCGCTGGCGTCGATCCCCGGCGTGCATGTCTTCAAGGACGACGGCGGCACCTGGCCCTACCTGATGCTTCGCCTGCCTGACGAGGCGACGCGCGACGCCGTGCTGCGACGCCTGTGGAGTTCGCGGCTGGGCGTCGGTCGCATGTTTCTCCATGCCCTGCCCGACTACGACTACCTCGGCGAGCTGCCCGGTGGCGACGATGTGCCGAATGCGCGCGACTTTGCGGCGCGCACGCTCACCATCACCAACAGCCCGTGGCTCGACGACGCGTCCTTTGCGCACATCTGCGCCGTGATCGAGGCGGTGGTGGTGTCGCGCTGAGGTGGTCCGCTAAAGACCCTGGGCCTTGCCCTGCTCCACCAGCGTGAGCGCAACCTTGTCGCGCAGGTATACCGGCAAGGCCAGTTCGGGGGCGACCGCGTCACCGTCGCGAAACCGGCGCACGGCCAGTTCCGCCACGTGTCTTGCCTGCGGGTAACGCGCGCCTTCGGCGGAACGGATCGGTGCCGCGATGCGTTGGCGAAGCGCATCCTCGTACGTGGTCCAACCCGTGCCGACCACATGCCACGCCGACACGTCGGGCAGCACCAGTGCAGCCGCCGTATCCACGCGTTCGCGGTCGAGCAACGCCACGCTCCCGTCGTCCTCCCGGCGCCATGCGGCGACGTAGATCTCGCCCATCCGCGCGTCGATCACCGAAAGCACCGCCGCGTCGTCCTCGGGCGCTTCCAACGCCAGCGCCTGCAACGACGACACCGTGACCACGGGCACGTCCAGCGCCATGGCCATGCCCTGCGCGAGCGACACCCCAAGGCGCACGCCGGTGAAGGCACCAGGACCGCGGCCGACCGCAATGCCGTCGAGCGCCGTGCGGCTCAGCCCCGCCTCGGCGAGCAAGGCATCGGCCATCGGCAGCACCAGCTCTGCATGCCGGCGCGGCGCGACCTCGCTGCGTTCGATCACCTCGTCGCCGTGGACGAGGGCGACCGAACAGGCTTCGGTGGAGGTTTCGATGGCGAGAAAATTCATGGCGTGTCCAACGGGGCAAGGGGCGGCGCCGTATGCGCGTACCAGTCGATCCGGCGGGTCAGGTACATCAGCAATGCGATCACCCCGACCAGGACCGCCGAGCCGATCAGCAACGCGTACTGCTCCGCGCCGATGAGGCCATACAGTATGGCGTAAACCAGGGCGATGACGCCGCCGAGGACCAGTCCGGCCCGGCGCGCACGCAGCGCTGCCATCGCGTAGCCACCCACGATCAGCACCACCGTCGCCGCCGCGACTGCATAGGCGGGGCCGAAGCCGATCTGTTCGGACAGCGCGAGCAGAAGCACGTAGAAACTCGCCATGGCGGCACCGACGAGCAGGTACTGGACCGGATGCAGGCGCAGGCCCTTCAGGACTTCGAACAGGAAGAACGCCACGAAGGTCAGCGCGATGAACAGCAGCCCGTATTTGCCGGCGCGATCGTTCTGCTGGTAGACGCCGCCTGCCTGGTAGAGCTTCACGCCGACCGCGGACGGCTCCAGCCGCGAGGCGACGTCGCCGTCGTTCGCATCCCAGTGCTGTCCATAGGGACGATTGAGGTCGAGCACCTGCCAGGACGCGTCAAAGCCCCGCGCATCGACACGATGCGTACCGGGGAGCAGCGCCCCCGTGAAGCTCGGATCGGGCCATGGCGCGCGGAGGCGCATGGTGTTAGTGCGTGCCATGGGCAGCACGGAGAACGATTCGGTGCCCGCGATGCGCAGGGTCATGGCGAAGTCCACGGGCGTCTCGCGCTCCGGATCGATCTGTATGGGCGTAGCGAGCACCGTGTACGGCCCCATGCGGGCGGCTGACGATGAGAGCCGCGCATCGTGCCCGTCGATGGTCACGGAGGTGATGCCCTGCAGGCCTCGGGTATCGGCAATCAACAGGCGAAGCTCCGCCTTGCCGGGACTCCAACTGGCTGTCGAATCCGCCGCGAAACGACGCACGTCGCTCGGGAGAAGTCGTCCGCGCAACGTCACCTCGCCCGTGTACACCGGCACTTCGTACATGCCGGCATGGCGACGCTCGACGACCAGGTCCGCCACCGTAGTCAACTCATCGGCCAGCACGATCTCCGTGCCATCACGCACGCTGACGACCTTGCCGTCGCTGCCGCGCATGTCCTGACGCGTGGGCACGGCGAGCACGAAGCCGCCGATCGTCTGCGGGCCACCCCACCCTTCCGCCACGCGAACCGAGGCGGCATCGCGCATGGCCTGCCGCTCGCGCACGAGGCCATCCGCCTGCGACAAGGGAATGAGCATGATCAAGGCCAGCAAGGCGACGCCGAGCACCTTCGCCGTGATCGATTGTGTCCAGCGGAACATGGGATTTCCGCGGTCCTGCGTCGTGCGTGTCATGGCGTTCCTCTCGCTACGGTGATGCCGAGATGGTCAACCGCAAAAAAGTGCGAGGGCGGGTCGGATTCTGGCGCGCTCCGGGCAAGCCCTGGCGGAAGCCGGCCCGCGGGCTAGGCCGAGGACACGTGGCGTTACATCCCGACGTGGCATCTAAATCGGGCTCAAGAGTGAGAGTGTTCTCATGACGTGCGGCGGCATTCCATGGAGCATTCGCCGCAACCCTCACGAGGACAGCATGATGCTACCCGTCCAGCTAGCGATGCCCCTGGCCCTGATGGTCGGTGCCGCCATCGCCGCCACGACCTCTCCCTCGCGCCATGGCGACTGGGAAGCCGACACGGGCCCAGGTGATGGTCCGAACAGCGACCGCGCTACCGACAGGCACGGCGACATGCGCATGCTGCGCCTGTCGCTGCAACCGGGTGCATCGTTGCCCTGGCGTCGCGACGCCATACCGGGCACAGGCTACGTGCTCGAGGGGGAACTGCACGTGCGGACGTCCGGCACGGCGAAGGTCATGCGTACCGGCGACTGTCTTTTACCGAGCATGGCAGCGGAGGGCAGCACCGTGGCCGGCCCGCAGGGGGCGACGGTGCTGGTGTTCTACGCGGAACGCCACGCCACGCGAAGCTGATCCACCAACCCTGCCGCGACGCTAGGACGAGGGAGCGGCAGCGTCCCTGAAGAAGGCGACGACCTCGGCCAGATCCCGCGTGCGCGGCATCGGCGGCAGGCTGGCGAGGAACAGGCGGCCATACCCCTTGGTGCTGAGGCGCGGATCGCACAGCACCAGCACGCCGCGATCGTGCACGTCGCGGATAAGGCGCCCGGCGCCCTGCTTGAGCGCAATCACCGCCGTGGGCACCTGCCAGCCCATGAACGGATTGATCCCGGCTTCTTCCAGGGCCTCCAGCCGCGCCTGCAACACGGGATCGTCCGGCATGGCGAAGGGCAGCTTGTCGATCACCACCACGCTCAACGCCTCGCCGGCCACGTCCACGCCCTCCCAGAAACTGGCCGCGCCCAGCAGCACACCGCGGCCACTGGCACGGAATGCCTCTAGCAGGCGATGGCGCGGCGCCGAGCCTTGCACGAACAGCGGCCACGGCACGCGGCCTTCCAACTGCTCGGCGGCCCGGCGCAACGCACGATGCGACGTGAACAGCAGGAAGGCCCGGCCGTCGGACGCATCGAGTACCGGGCGGATGGCGTCGATCACCTTGTCGGTGTAGTCGCGAGCCGCAGGATCGGGCAGGCCCTGCGGCAGATACGCCAGCGCCTGATGCTGGTAATCGAACGGGCTTTCCACATGCAGCGTGTGCGGATCTTCCAGCCCCAGTTGCCGAGCGAAGTGCCCGAAATCGCCCGCTATCGAGAGCGTGGCGGAGGTATGGATCCACGCGGCATCGGTGGACATCCGCATCGCTCGCAGTGGCGACGCGAGATCCAGCGGCGTGGCGTGCAGCGCGAAGCCCTTGGGCCAGGTCTCGTACCAGCGAACGTCGCTCGCCGAGTGTTCCTCGGCAATGCGGTCCAGGCGCAGGCTCAGCATCTGTGCGCGTTCGTAAACGTTGGCCAGTCCTCGCGAGCGCTCTCCCAGAGAGGCCAGAAGATCGGCGGTGGCGGCCATGACGTCGCGCAGTTCGGTCAGCAGCTCGCGCGCCGACGTATCGCGATCCAGCGCGCCGAACGGGCCGCGTGGCGGCAAGGGATCGATCGCCAGGCGCAACCGTTTCACCAGATCCTGAATGACCTCGACCGGTTCCAACAGCTGGCTGGTGGCGCCGGTGACGCCCTGCCCTTCGGCCAGCGCGTCATGGCCCAGGTCCACGAGTTGGCGCGAGCTGACGCTCTGCGAGAAGAACTGTCCGGCCAGCTCGGGAATCTGATGGGCCTCGTCGAGGATGAAGGCGTCGGCACCGGGCAGGATTTCCCCGAAGCCCTCCTGCTTGAGCGCGAGATCCGCCATGAGCAGGTGGTGATTCACGACCACGAGATCCGCTTCCATGGCCTCGCGGCGCGCCTTCACGACATGGCAGTCCTCGAAGAACGGGCACTCGGAACCCAGGCAGTTCTCCGGCGTGGAGGTCACCCGCGGCCATACGGGGGAATCTTCGGGAATGTCCGCCATTTCCATGCGATCGCCACGCCGCGTGCGCGCCGACCAGGCACGGATGGCGGAGAGCTGCGACACCAGCTGCCTGTCCGCGTTACCTTCGCGCACGGCCTGGTCCAGGCGATAAAGGCACAGGTAATTGGAGCGCCCCTTGAGCAGGCTGAGACGCGCCCGGCTGCCGAGCACGGCGTGCACGCGCGGGAGATCGCGGAAGAACAGCTGGTCCTGCAGCGCCTTGGTGCCGGTGGAAACGATGACCTTGCGCCCCGACATCAAGGCGGGAACGAGATAGGCGAAGGTCTTTCCGGTTCCGGTACCGGCCTCCGCGATCAGCACGTCGCGCTCGGCGATGGCGTCGGCCACCGCGGAGGCCATGCGCTGCTGGGCTTCGCGAGGCGCGAAACCGGGCACTTCGCGGGCGAATGGGCCCTCCGCGCCGAGGATCGCGGCCACTTCGAGTTCAGTCATCCGCCAAGTATCGCCTACAATGGCGGTCTTTACGCCTGCCAAAGCGCGCCCGATGGCGCGAGCCGAGAGCCTACGCATGGACAAGAGTTTCGAGCCCAGCCAGATCGAGTCGAAGTGGTACGCCCACTGGGAAGCCAATGGCTATTTCAAGCCGTCCGGCAAGGGCACGCCGTACACGATCATGCTGCCGCCGCCGAACGTGACGGGCACCCTGCACATGGGCCATGCGTTCCAGCACACGATCATGGACACGCTGGTCCGCTACCACCGCATGCGCGGCTTCGACACGCTCTGGCAGCTCGGCACCGACCACGCCGGCATCGCGACGGAAATGGTCGTTACGCGCCAGCTCAACGCCGAAGGCAGGCAGCGCGCCGATCTCGACCGCGACGCCTTCATCTCACGCGTGTGGGAATGGAAGAAGGAATCCGGCGGCACGATCGGTCGCCAGATGCGCCGCATGGGCGTGTCCGGCGACTGGAGTCGCGAGGTCTTCACGATGGATGAAGGCCCGTCGAAGGCCGTCGTCGAAACCTTCGTGCGCCTGCACGAGGAAGGCCTCATCTATCGCGGCCAGAAACTGGTCAACTGGGACCCGGTGCTGAAGACCGCGATTTCCGATCTCGAAGTGGTCAGCGAGGAGGAAGACGGTTCGCTCTGGTCCATTCGCTACCCGCTCGCGGACGGCACCGGCGAGCTTGTCGTCGCCACCACGCGCCCGGAAACCATGCTGGGTGACGTGGCCGTCGCCGTGCATCCGGAAGACGAACGCTACGCGCACCTGATCGGTCGCATGCTCGCGCTGCCGCTGTCCAACCGCCAGATCCCGATCATCGCCGACGACTACGTCGAGAAGGAGTTCGGCACCGGCTGCGTGAAGATCACGCCTGCGCACGACTTCAACGATTACGCGATCGGCCAGCGTCATGGCCTGCCGATGATCAACATCCTCACGGACGACGCAAAGATCAACGACGCGGCGCCGGAGAAATACCGCGGCATGGATCGTTACGTCGCGCGCAAGGCGGTGCTTGCCGATCTCGAGGAGGCGGGCCTGCTGGTCGAGACGAAGAAGCACAAGCTGCAGGTTCCGCGTGGCGATCGCACCGGCGAGATCATCGAGCCTTACCTGACCTGGCAGTGGTTCGTGAAGATGGACACGCTCGCCGCCCGCGGCCTCGAACTGGTCGAGCAGGGCCACGTGCGCTTCGTGCCCGAGAACTGGATCAACACGTATCGTCACTGGCTCGGCAACATCCAGGACTGGTGCATCAGCCGCCAGCTCACCTGGGGTCACCAGATTCCCGCGTGGTACACCGACAGCGGCGAGATCGTCGTGGCTCGCAGCGAGGCCGAGGCAAAGGCCCAGGCAGCCGCGCAGGGTTACAACGGTGCGCTGCGTCGCGATGCCGACGTGCTGGAAACGTGGTTCTCGTCGGCGCTTTGGAGCCACTCCACCCTCGGCTGGCCCGATCCGCAGGCGCAGGCCGAGCGCGGCTTCGACCGCTACCTGCCGACGAACGTGCTGGTCACCGGATTCGACATCATCTTCTTCTGGGTCGCCCGGATGATCATGATGACCGACCACTTCACCGGCGAGGTGCCGTTCAAGGACGTCTACGTCACGGGCCTGATCCGCGACAAGGACGGACAGAAGATGTCCAAGTCCAAGGGCAACGTGCTCGATCCGCTCGATCTCATCGATGGCATCGATCTCGACGACCTGCTCGCCAAGCGCACCCGCGGGCTGATGCAGCCGAAGATGGCGGAGAAGATCGAAAAGGCCACGCGCAAGGAATTCGCCGACGGCATTCCGGCCTTCGGTGCCGATGCGCTGCGCTTCACCTTTGCCTCGCTCGCCACCCATGGCCGCGACATCAAGTTCGACCTGGAGCGCTGCGGCGGCTACAAGGCGTTCGTCAACAAGCTCTGGAACGCGTCGCGCTTCGTGCTGATGAACCTCGGCGACGGCGCCGTGACGCCCATGGCACCGGCCACGGAAGCCGAGCGCTGGATCCTCACCCGTCTCGGCGAGACGCTGGCAACGGTGAAGGAGCAGCTCGCGCTGTACCGTTTCGATCTCGTGGCGCAGGCGCTGTACGAGTTCACCTGGAACGAGTTCTGCGACTGGTTCCTCGAACTGTCGAAGCCCGCGCTGCAGGGCAGTGACGCGCAGGCCGTGGCGTCCACCCGTTACACACTCGTCCACGTGCTTGAAACGCTGCTGCGCGCGCTGCATCCGCTCGTGCCCTTCGTGACCGAAGAGATCTGGCAGCACGTGCGGCCGCTGCTCGGCATCGACGGCGACACGATCATGCTGCGCCCCTACCCCGAAGCCTCCGACGTCACCGCCGACGCTGCGGCCACAGCGGAGATCGAATGGGTCAAGGACGTGCTGACCGGCGTGCGCCGTATCCGCGCCGAGATGAACATCGCTCCGGGCAAGACCATTCCGCTGCTGCTCGCCGACGGCGATGCGGCAGATCGCGCACGGGCCGAGAAGTTCGCCGCGCAGATCGCCTTCCTGGGTCGTGTCGAGTCCCCCGCCTGGGTGGGCGCCGATGAACCCGCCGCCGCGGTTGCCGTCGTCGGCGGCATGCGTGTGCTGATCCCCCTCGAAGGGCTGATCGACGTCACGGCGGAAAAGGCGCGCCTCGCGAAGGAAATCGCCCGCGTGGAAGGCGAGGTTCGCAAGTGCGAAGCCAAGCTCGGCAACGCCAACTTCGTGGCGAACGCACCGGCCGAGGTGGTGGAGCAGGAACGCCAGCGCATCGCGGACTGGACCCGTCAGGCGGATGCCATGCGCGAGCAGGCTCGCAAGCTGGGCTAAGGACGCTTGGTGGGAACCGCTTCAGCGGCGATGAGGTCCTTGCGGCCAGCTCGCCCGCTGTCGCAGGATCGCCGCTGAAGTGGAAGAAGGTGCGGCCCGCCTGGCATCTGCTGGTGGGAGCCATCCTGATGGCGATGGGGGCCTGCCTCACTCCTACACCGCTCCGTTGGCTTTTCGCCACCAGGGTGGCTCCCACCAACGGCACCGCTCACATGTCGTGCTTGGTGACCTCGAAGCCCAGTTTCTTGTACTGAGTCCAGCGGACGCGGGAGCCGTCGCGCTCCGCCGGGTCGGCTGCGACCACTTCGAGCACGCGATCGAAATGCCCCGGCGCGCAGGTGTCGCGCAGGTTGATCACCAGCGGACGATCCGGCGTGTCGACACCGGGAGGCACGATGAGGACCGCGCAGATCGCGTCGTCCTCGTCGCCCGCCAGTTGGTGCGGCACGTAGACGTCCTCGCCCAGATCCCACAGGCGCTCGTCGATGGCTTCGGCCTGTTCGAAGTCGCGCGTGAGGATCAGCGTGGGCTGCTGCGCGCCGACCGCTCGCTTGGCGAGTTCGCACACGAGCAGCAGCGGATCCTCGCGAAAACGCGGCTTGTCGATCAGGTAGAAGTCCGCGCGCGGCATGCCGAAGCGATCAGCCGGCCGCGACGCGGTCGAGCAGCCACTGGGTCAGCAGCGGCACCGGGCGGCCGGTGGCCATGCCCTTGCGCCCCTCGTCCCACGCCGTACCCGCGATGTCGAGATGCGCCCAGCGGCGCCCCTCGGTGAAGCGGGCGAGGAAGCAGCCAGCCGTGATGGCACCGGCGTACTTGCCGCCGATATTCGCCACGTCGGCAAAGGTGGACTCTAGCTGGCTCTGGTAGTCGTCCCACAGCGGCAGGCGCCATGCACGATCGAGCGTGGCCTCGCCGGCGGCGAGCAACTCGGCCGACAGGGTCTCGTCCTTGGTCATGAGGCCGCTGGCATGCTTGCCCAGGGCGACGACGCAGGCGCCGGTCAGGGTGGCGGCGTCGATGAGGGTGTGCGGATCGAAGCGCTTGCCCGTGTAGGTCAGCGCATCGCAAAGGATGAGGCGGCCTTCGGCGTCGGTGTTCAGCACCTCGATCGTGATGCCGGCGAGGCTCGTGAGCACGTCGCCCGGACGGTAGGACGCGCCGTCGGGCATGTTCTCTACCGCGGGCACCACGCAGACCAGGTTCACCGGGAGGCGCAGCTTCACGGCGGCCACGAAGGCGCCGAGCACGCCCGCCGCACCGCACATGTCGAATTTCATTTCTTCCATGCCGGGGCCGGGCTTCAAGCTGATGCCACCGGTATCGAAGGTGATGCCCTTGCCGACGAAGGCATAAGGACGCTCGCCCTCCTTGCCACCGTTCCACTGGAGGATGACCAGGCGCGGTGCGTTGGCGGAACCGCGGGCCACGGCAAGCAGCGAGCCGAAGCCTTCGCGCTCCATGTCGGCGCGATCCAGCGCCTCGTAGGTGACGCCTTCATGGGCTTCCGCGAAGGCGCGGGCCTGTTCGGCGATGTAGTCCGGATTGCAGATGTTCGGCGGCAGATTGCCCAGCTCGCGGGCATAGCGCACGCCCTCGGCGATGGCACGCGCCTCGTTCAGGCCGGCTTCGCCCTCGGCGGGACCCACCAGGGTCAGGCTGGTCAGTTCCGGCTGGGCCTTGTCGCGCGGCTTCACCGTGGCGGTGTACCGATACGCGGCGTGGTCGGTCGCGAGGGCGGCCACACGCAGGCGCCACGCGGCGTCGCGCCCCGGAACGTCGATTTCAGGCAGCCAGCTCACGGCCTCCGACACCGGCAGCCGGCCGATGGCGCGAGCCGCTTCCATCGCGACCCGCTGGTAGCGCGCGGCATCGAACGACTTCTGCGGGCCCAGGCCCAGGACCAGCACGCGCTCGGCGGACACGCCGGCCGGATGCAGCAGGGTAACGACCTGGCCCACCTTGCCGTTGATGTCGCCAGCCTCGACGAGGCGCTTGATCGCCCCGCTGGCGGCGGTGTCGATCCGTGCCGCGGCACTGGTCAGGACACCGTTCTCGTAGACGCCGACCACGGCCACCGGGGTGGCGGTCGATTCGGGAGCATTGGAACCGAGGCTGAACTGAACCGTCATAGCTAACTGCCTTGCGAAAGCCCGCCGGGGGTCCGGACAGGCTAGACTTGTGGTTTGCCGGCCGGGACTGACGCGGCACGAACCGCCAATTCTATCAAATGCTCAGCATCCTCGACCGTTATTTCCTGCGCGAACTCGCCTATGGGGTCCTGGCGACAGCCATCGTGCTGCTGGTGATCTTTGCCGGCGGTGCCTTTGCGACCGTGCTGCAGAAGGTGGCCAACGGCAGCATCCAGCCCAGCGTCATGTTCGAGGTGCTCGGTCTGCAGATGGTGGACCTGCTCTCGACCCTGCTCCCCATGTCCGCCTTCCTGGGCACCCTGATCGCGCTCGGCCGCATGTACCGCGAGAGCGAGATGCACGTACTCGCCTCCTCCGGCATGGGCCCCCGCGGCATGCTGCGCCCGGTCACCCTGCTGGCGGTGGTGGCGACCATCGTGGTCGGCCTCGTCTCGCTCTGGCTGGGGCCTCTTTCGTCGCGCACGGCCGATCAGGTGATCGCCGCGGCCAACAAATCGGTCATCGCCGCCGGCCTCGATGCCGGCCGCTTCACCGAACTGCCCGGCAAGGGCGGCATCATCTTCGTCGACACGCTCAGCCGCGACGGCACCGTGCTGGGCAAGACCTTCCTCGCCACGGACCGGGTGGACAGCGACGGCAAGCCCCAGGTCCGCGTCGTGAATGCCAAGCATGGCCAGATGTATCAGGAAAGCGATGGCCAGAACCGGTTCCTCGCCTTGTTCGACGGCTGGCAATACGAAATCCCGCTGGGCGCCGACAACTGGCGTCGGATGAAGTACGAGCGCAACGACATTTCGCTGTCCAACATCACCGACGATGACGACGACACCGATCCGGCGCACGAGGCAAGCACGACCGATCTGTTCAAGATGAATACGGCCGATGGTCTGGGCGAGCTGGTATCCCGCTTTGCCGCGCCGGTCAGCACGCTCGTGCTGATGATGATGGTGCTGCCGATGTCGCGGCAGGCGCCCCGCGACGCCCGCTACGGGCGCCTGCTGATCGCTGTGCTGGCGTATTTCCTCTATGTGGTCTGGCAGTTGATCGCGCGCGCGCAGATCATCAAGGGTCACCTGCATACCTCCGCGCCGATCTGGCTGTTGCACGCCATCGTGTTCGGTGTGGCGGCCTGGTACTTCTGGCGACAGAACACCGCCCGGCGCGTGAAGGGAGCTGGCTGATGGCGACGTTGACGATCAAGCGCGCCGATCGTCTGATCGGCGCCAGCGTGCTCGGCACGCTGTTGCTGGTGTGGCTGGTGCTCACCGGCTTCGATGCGCTCACGCAGTTCGTGCGCCAGTTGGGCAACATCGGCAAGAACGGCTTCACCCTGTACGACGCCATCGCGTACATCATGCTCACGGTGCCGCGGCGCCTGTATCAGATGTTCAGCAATGCCGCGCTCATCGGCGGCCTGCTCGGCCTCGGCGGCCTGGCCGCCACCGGCGAGCTGACCGCGCTCCGCGCAGCAGGCATGTCGAAGCTGCGCATTGCGGCATCGGCAGCCGGCGTCATCGCCGTACTGACTGCGGGCGTCGTCGTCATGGGCGAGACTGCGGCGCCCTATGGCGACCAGCACGCCCAGGCCATCCAGGTGAGGATGCGATCGAGCAACCTCGGCTCGACGAGCAGCGGGCTGTGGGCACGCGACGGCGGCAAGATCATCAACGCGAAGTCGGCCATCGCGACGCAGGACGGCGATCGCACCACGGTCAAGCTGGTGGACGTTCGCGTGTACTCGTTCACCCCTGACGGCCAGGTGACCACGTTCGCGCACGGCGACAGTGCCATCCACGACGGCAACCACTGGATCATGACCAACGTGCGCACTACGGCACTCGATGCCCAGGGTACGCATTCCTCCCACGCGGACACGCAGACGTGGGAATCCCGGCTCAATCCGCACGTGCTCGAGCAGTCGGTGATCCATCCCGAATACCTGTCGATGGCGGACCTTCGCCGCAACATGCGCTACCTGGAAGCCAACGGACAGAATCCGGGTGCCTACGCCGTCGCGTTCTGGGGCCGGGCGCTGTTCGCCCTGAATACGCTCGTACTCGTGCTGTGCGCCATGCCGTTCGCGTTTGGCTCGCTTCGCTCGGGCGGCCTCGGCAAGCGCCTTTTCGTCGGCATCATCCTCGCCATCGGCTGGTACTTCCTGCAAGGCGCCATGGTGAACTTCGGCACCGTGTACGGATTGCCGCCGTTGCTCGCAAACCTTCTGCCAACGTCGCTGCTGATCGTCGGCGCACTGGCTTACTTCAGACGATTCGGTTAGCCGGTCTCTTCGCCATTCGGTGAACAAGGCGAAACAGCGCGCCGCATTTCACGACGCGCGCGCGGCGCAGACGCTTTCCAGCGTGGCGTCGAGATCGTCGCCCGTCATAGGCTTGCGCAGCAGCGCATTCATGCCGGCTTCGCGGATGGCCGTCACCTCGTCGCCAGCCGATCGCGCGGTAACCGCCACGATCGGCAGGCCGTCGAGGTGATCCATGCGCCGCACGAGACGCGCGACCTGAAAGCCGTCCACCACGGGAAGATCGAGGTCGAGCAGCAGCGCATCGAAGTTACCCTGGGCCAATTCGGTCATGGCGGCAAGACCGTCGCCCACCGCGTTGACGACGTGGCCACGCTGGCGCAGCAACCCGGCGATGACGTCGCTGACTACCGGATCGTCTTCGACGAGCAGCAGGCGCTTACCCGACGTCACCGTCGGAGTGGCAGGAGCCGCACCCGATGAGCACGCCTCGCACGTGCATGGCAGCAAGGGCAGTCGAACGATGAAGGCGCTGCCACTGCCCGGCTCGCTGCGCACATGGATGTTGCCGCCCATAAGGGTGCAAAGCTCGTGGCAGATCGCGAGACCGAGACCGCAGCCCTGCGACCGTTGCGGCGACCCGCCCTGCTCGAAACGAGAAAACACGCGAGCACACAGCTCCGGACACATGCCCGGCCCCGTATCGTTTACCGTCATGACCAGCCACGTACCGTCGCGCGCCACGTGTACGGACACGCCCCCGCCGTCCGTGAACTTCACGCCGTTGTTCACCAGGTTCTGCAGGATCTGACGAAGGCGAATGGCGTCGCCACGAAGGGTCGCAGGCACATCGGCATCGACCGATGAGGTGAGGGTCAGGCCTTTGTCCTTCGCCGCGCCCACCGCCAGCGCAACGACCTCTTCCGTCAGGATGCGAATGGGCACGCACTCCGATTCGAGCACCAGGCGACGCGCTTCGATGCGCGTAATGTCCAACGCGTCGTTCACGAGCCGCAGCAGTGTCGTGCCCGATCGACGCACGGCTTCGACATAGGCGCGCTGGGTGTCGTCGAGCGCCGTCTGCGCCATCAACTCGGCCATGCCAAGCACGCCGGTCATCGGCGTCCTTATCTCGTGACCCAGCGTCGCCATGAAGTCGGTCTTGGCCGCATTGGCTTCTTCCGCGAGCCGCCGCTGTTGCTCCGCGAGCTTGAGCCGCATGGCCTGACGGACGCGGCGCCGTGCGCCGATCACGATGGTGCCGACCGCCGCGAGGGCGAGTGCGGCATACGTCAACCACGCCCACCAGCGCAGCCACGGCGGCGCATCGACCACGATCGTGAGCGGGCGATCGAGCGACCCGTTCACGCCGTCGCGTCCCGAGCCCGAGATCGCCAGCCGGTACGTGCCCGCGGCGAGCGGGCCGAACGCGCGCCGTCCATACTTGTCCGTGTGCAATTCCGTTGTCTCACTGCCCTGAGCGAGGGTGAACACGAGATGGTTGCGGTCGGGATTGACGTACGAGAGCGCGCGCGCACGCACGATGAGTTCCCTGTCGTTCCAGCCGAGCCGCAGGACGCCGCCCTCCATGGCGATGGGCTGGCGCATACCGTTGCGGGATACGCTGGCACCGAGCACGACGATGGAAGGCTTGCGTGTGTGATCGCGCTGACGATCGGGACGGAAGCCCACCAGACCGCCGAGGGTGGCACCGTACATCGTGCCGTCGTCGAGCTGGACCGTGGTGCCATTGGTGAACTCGCCGCTCGCAAGACCGTCCGCGAGGCCAAAGGGGCGGAACGTAGCGGTACCGGGATCGAAACGCCACACGCCGGTCTCGCCGTATAGCCATATGCGGCCTGCCACATCCCTGCGCACGTTCAATATGTCGGCTGACGGGAAGCCCTCGGTGCCGCCGATGCATCGATCCCGCTCGGCACGTCGACCGTCCCAGCGATAGTGTTCCAGCGCGTCCGAGCGCACCAGCCAGAAGCCGTCTTCGTCCGGCTCGAATGCATTGATGCGACCACGCGCCACGCCGTCGACGAACTCCATCCGGCCCGACGCCCTGTCCAATCGCGTGAGCCCGGCAAGGCTCGCCTGCCACAGTTCATCACCGACGACCTCGATCTGGCGCGTGTCCGCCACACCGCGCTGCGCGACGGCGAACGGAATCTCGCGTGCGCGGGACAGGCTGCTGTCCAGTGCGAACAACCCTTGACCGAGCGCAGCCGCGTAAACCGTCCCGTCAGGTGCCGACACCAGCGAGATCACGGGATGATGGATGGCACTACGCAGCAACGGCCGTGACTTGCCGGCATGCGCGATGAAGAGTCCTTCAACGGTGCCGACGAGCAAGCCACGCGGCACCTCGAGCAACGATTGCACGCGCAGCGAATCGAGAGTGAAGCCCTCGGCGGTCTTGCCGGTGGCAGGGTCGAAGCTGCGGACCCATCCGCGCAGGCCGCCCACCCAGAGCTGCGTATTGCCCTGCGCGGCGACGGCCGTCACGGTGCGGCCGGGGAAACTGAAAACATCGGTCGCCACGTGGGCGAAGCGGGTGAAGTCCTCCCAGGCAGGACCGAGATACGCGAGCCCGCCGTCACTCAGCGCAAACCAGAGTCCATGTTCGCGGTCCTCCAACATGCCGCGAACCGCGCGTCCCGGCAGTCCGCCCGACGCCGTCCACGACCCGCGGATATCATGCAGGCGCCCGTAACGATCGAGCATGGAGAGCCCATGCGGACCCGCGACCCATAACGTGCCGTGGCTGTCGGCGAGCGATGCGTGGAAGGCCGATATCGGCAGCCGGCGATCGCGTCGCAGCTGCCCGTCATGAGCGAGCCGGTACAGGCCACGGTCCGTGGAAAAACGCAGCTCCGCGGCGTGTCCGTCGATTCGCAGGACGCGAGGCCGGCTGCCATCTTCGAACGGCACGGGCGTCATGACGCCCATGGCATCGACAACGTCCACACCAGCGTCCGAGCCAATCCATACTCGGCCGTCATCCGACGCGTGCAGCGCGTGGACCGAGGGCGAGGAAGGTCCGTCTTCGCCCGCAGCAAGACGCGTGAGCCCACTGCCATCGGCGCGCATGTGTGCAAGCCCACCCGACGTACCGACCCAGATCGTGCCGTCACGCGCCTGTGCGATGGCGCGCACATCGTCGTCGATGAGACCATCGCGCCAATGCACGAAACCGCCGGTCGCCGGGTCGTAGCGCCCCAGGCCCATGTCGGGGCCGCCGATCCAGAGACGATTTTCCGAATCCACCAGCAAGGCATTCACACTGCCCGACGGGAGCGGATGCGAGCGGTCCGGGCCGATCGCCGGCGTGGTGAATTCCACGCCGTCGAAGCGCGAAAGGCCAACGGCTGTGCCGACCCAGATGAATCCGTGACCATCCTGCGCCACGGCCTGCACCTTGCTGCTGGGCAGGCCCTCGTGCAGACCATAGCTGCGGAATTGCGGCGTGGGCACGGGCGGCATGGTGGCTGCCGTGGCGATCGGAAGGGTCACGATCGAACCGATCATGACCACGAGGATCCATCTCGTGATGAGCGTGCAGTGCATTCGCGGGTTCCTGGTGCGGCGCCGATCATGCCATGCGTCACGAAGGGAAAAAACCTGAATGGCACGTAGGTGGATACCCACACCGTGCGCTTAGAATGCAGACATGTCCCGTCGACTCCGCCTGCTCGTGACAACCGTAGGCCTGGCCGCTCTCGCCTGGCTCCTGCTGGCGTCGATCGAGCGCGCCATAGCGCTGGCAGAGCGCTTCGAGGGCCTTCCGCAAGGCGTGCGCTGGCTCGTGGGCGGTGTGTTGCTGTTGCTCGTGAGCCTCGGCGCGGCGGTGACGGTATGGTGGTTGCGGCCGCGCAGACCGCGTGCGCCCGTGACGGCACCGGATCGCACGTCGCTCGAAGCGCGCATCGCGCAACTGCGCCACGACGACGCCGGCGTTGAGGAACTTCGTAGTGAGCTGACGGAACTCGACCGCCGTCGCGCGAGTGCCCGCACGTATCTCGCCGTTTTTGGTGAGATCTCGACGGGCAAGTCGTCGCTGATCGCAGCCATGGTGCCCGGCGCGGCGCCTGCAAGCGATGCGCGCGGGGGCACCACGCGCGAGGTCACGCATTACGAGACGTCCGCGTGGGGCGACGGGTGGACCATTGCCGACGTGCCCGGCTCCGCCGAGGCAGGTGGCGAAGCCCGCGAACGTCTCGCACGCGCGGAAGCGCTGCGCGCGCATGCGGTGGTCTACGTCTGCGCTGGCGATCTCACCCGTTCGCAGGCCGAGGAACTGCGCTGGCTCGGCGACTTCGGCAAGCCGCTCGTGCTGGCGGTCAACAAGGCCGATCAATGGACTGACATCGAACGCGACCAGATTCTGCAACACGTTCGCGAACAGGCCGACGGCATCCCGGATGCCGTGCTCGCGATCAGTGCCGGCGGCGAAGAGCGCTTCACCCGTCGGCTTGCGGACGGCAGCACTGAGGACGTCACGCGGCGCCGGCCCGCGCAATGGCAGCCGTTGCGCGACGCCCTGCGCCGCCTGCTCGCCGCGGGCCCGTCGGCGCTGGAAGCGCAGCGCGAGAACGCCGTGCTGGCGAGCCTTCACGAACGCACCGGCGAACGCGAGCGCGCCTATCGCGCCGACGAGGCGGAACGCATCGTCAGCCGCTACGCACGGCGCGCCATCGTCGGGGCGATGGCGGCCGTAGCGCCGGGCAGCGACCTCGTCATCCAGGGAGCGCTCGCCGCCAGCATGGTGCGGGCGCTGGCGTCGCTGCACGACGTGCGCGTCACCGACGTGGAAGTGGACAACCTTTTGCGCCAGGTTCGCATGACCTTGCGCACCGGAACGTCGGTGGTCCTCGCCGTGGCGGGCAACGCCCTCAAGGCGTTTCCAGGCCTCGGCACGCTGGGCGGCGGCGTGCTGCACGCCTTCGCCTACGCCTTGATCTTCGACAGTTTCGGTCGCGCGCTCGCGGCCACGCTTGCCGAGCGTCAGGCGCTCGACCAGGCCGATGCGGGCGAGCGCATGCGCGAACTGCTGAACGAGGTGGACGCCTCGCGGCTGCGACGATTGGCCGACCTCACTGGTGAGGCGCTGCGGTTGCGTCACGAACCTTCCGATTAGGTGAACAATCCGTTCGCGGCGGCCCCCGCTGACAAGGCCGCCGCGCTCGGCCACACTTGGCTCCCACGGCCGCTCGACGGCCCTTCGCGCGACAGGCCAGCCCGTATGCGTCACGCCCGTTACCTGATCCCCATCGCGCTGGCGACGCTCCCCGTCGTCTCGATGGCCGCCCCCGTCGCCTACACCATCGACCCGGTGCACAGCCAGGTCGTGTTCAACGTCGATCACAACGGGTTCTCCCGCTCCTTCGGACGCCTGCGCATCACCGAAGGCACGATCGTCTTCGATCGCGACGACTGGTCGAAATCGTCGGTGCAGGCCACCGTCGACCTTGCGTCGGTCGACATGGGCGATGCCTCATGGGACAAGGCCGTTCGCGGCTCCAGCCTGCTCGACAGCGATCGCGCATCGACCGCACGCTACGTCAGCGAATCGGTAGAGAAGCGCAACGACGACGAAGGCGTCGTCCATGGCAAGCTCACCCTGCGCGGTACCACGTTGCCGCTGGACATCCCGTTCCGCGTGAACCGCATCGGCAAGACCATCTACGGCCTGCATACGGTGGCGGGCTTTTCTGCGCAGGTGACGCTCGACCGCACCGCCTACGGCATGACATCCAATCGCAATTCGATCGGCACTAACGTATCCGTCTGGCTGGAGATCGAAGGCATTCGCAGCGGCGAAGCCAGCCGCACATCCGACGAGAAGGAGACTACCCATGCCCCTGCGCAGTGACGCCACCCGCTGGAGCACCATCACCAAGACCTTCCACTGGACGATGGCATTGCTGATTCTCGGCAACGGCTTCTTCGCCCTGTGGATGGACGGCCTCAAGCCGTCGATGGAAAAGATCAACATGTTCGCGCTGCACAAATCGATCGGATTGACCGTGCTGGCGCTGTTCTTCCTGCGTCTGGTGTGGCGCCTGGCCGATCGTCGGCCGCCGGAGGATGCGGCGCCCCGATGGCAGCGTGTCGCTGCACAGGTGGTGCATGGTTTCCTCTATCTGCTCATCGTGGCGTTGCCGCTTACCGGCTGGGCCTTCAACTCGGCACACGGTTATCCGCTGCAGTACTTCAAGCAGTTCAACCTGCCGGCGCTGGTGGAAAAGAACGACGCCTTGTCCAGCGTATTCGGCGAAGTGCACGAATACCTGTTCTGGTTCCTGATCCTCGTGCTCGTCGCTCACGTCGGCGGCGCGCTGAAGCATCACCTCATCGACCGCGACGACACGCTTCGCCGCATGCTGCCCTTCGGTCGCGCCAAGCGCGCCACCCCCACCCTGCCTGGAGACACGCCATGAATCCGACCATCCGCCGCCTGTCCGCTCTTGCCCTCGCGCTCGCCTTGCCTTTCGCCGCCAGCGCGGCCGACTACAAGGTGGGCCCGGGCAGCACCCTCGGCTTCAGCGGCAAGTTCCAGGGCCAGCAGTTCGACGGCAGCTTCGGCAAGTTCGACGCCGCCATCAGCTACGACCCCGCCAATCTCGCCACGGCAAAGTTCGACGTGACGGTGGACGTCGCCACGGCCAAGACCGGCGACAACGACCGCGACAATGCCCTGCCCGGCAGCGATTTCTTCGACGCCGCCAAGTATCGTCAGGCGCATTACGTCACCACGGGCTTCAGCAAAGACGCCAAGGGAAATGTCATCGCCAACGGTAACCTCACGCTGCACGGGGTCACCAAGCCGGTGCAACTCAAGGTCGTGTTCAATCCGAATGCCGGTGGCGCGCGTCTGTCGGTGACCGGCACGCTCAACCGCCTCGACTTCGGCGTCGGCAGCGGTGAGTACAAGGACACCTCGACCATTGCGAACGAGGTGCTGGTCAACGGCTCGCTCAATCTGCTGCCGAAGTAAGCGCCAAGTGACCGACTGGCGCGAACGCCTGCACGGCCTCACGTCGCGCTTTCGTCGCGGCGGGCACACGCGGCCCGCCGATGACGAACGCGGTGGCGCGGTGGCCGCCAGCCTTCGCGACCTGCTCCACGATGCGTCGATCCCGGCCGACGTTCGCGCCGCCATGGCGGCAGATTTCGAACGCGTGGAGCGCATGCTCGACCGACTGGAGAGCGACGAGCTTCACGTGGCGGTGTTCGGCCGCGTCTCGGCGGGCAAGTCGGCGCTGTGCAATGCCTTGCTCGGCCGCGACGCGTTCGCGGTAGGCGTGTTGCATGGCACGACCACCGAGGCGGATGCCGCGCGGCTCGACGAGGCCGCGTCGGCCGGGCTCGTGCTCATCGACACGCCGGGCATCAACGAACTGGGTGGCGAGGCCCGCGAGAAACTCGCCTTCGAGGTCGCAGAGGTCAGCGACCTCATCGTTTTCGTGGCCGACGGCGATCTCACTCGCGAGGAACGCGATGCGCTGCGCACGCTGGCCGCCACCCGCCGTCCTCTGCTGCTGGTACTCAACAAGGCCGACCGGTACGGCGACGACGAGCGCGACGGCCTGCTGGAAAGGTTGCGTGAGCATGCCGCGGGACTGATCCGTCGTGAGGACGTGCTGGCGACGATGGCACGCCCCGCACCACAACACGTGGTGGAAGTGGACGCGCAGGGGCACGAGCGGCGCTTGAGTGAAGCCCGCGCGGCTGACGTCGAAGCACTCAAGGCCCGGCTGCTCGCCATCGCGGAGCGGGAGGGCAAGACCCTGTCGGCCATCAACGCGGGCCTGTTCGCCGGCAAGCTCACCGATCAGGTCACCGCGCGCATCGCCAGCACCCGACGCGAGGTCGCCGATGGCGTCATTCGCCAGTATTGCATCGCCAAAGCGGTCGCCGTGGCACTCAATCCCGTGCCGGTGGCGGACCTGCTGCTGGCCGGCGGCCTCGATGCCGCGATGGTCGTGCAGCTCGGCCGGGTCTACGGGTTACCGCTCACGCGCAGCGAATCCGGCCGGCTCGTCGCCGTCATCAGCACGCAGCTCGCCGCGCTCATGGGTGCGGTGTGGGGCGTGCAACTGGCGGCGTCGGCGCTCAAGGGCCTGAGCGGTGGTCTGTCCGTCGTGGTGACCGCTGCCGCCCAGGGCGCACTCGGCTGGTACGCCACGGTGCTCATCGGCCGGGTCGCGGAGCATTACCTGGTGTCCGGCAAGTCCTGGGGCGAGCACGGGGCGAAGCGTGCCGTGGCCGATATCGTGGCGGGACTCGACCGGGATTCCATCCTCCGCGAGGCGCGTGAGGAAATTCTGCGGCGGCTGAAGACGGCGCGCTGATCGCGCCTAGGGCGCATCCACTGCGATAGAGAAAGCCTGCACCGTCGCCACATCGAACGGCCAATCCAGTTCGGCGCCGTCGGCCCGGCGTAGAACAGGCACCCGCGCACCGTAACTCGCTTCCAGCGCGTCGTCCTCGTCGATCCAGATCGACGTGAAATCCGGAAAGCGGGCCTGCGCCAGCACGGCCAGTGCCTGATCGCAGAGATGACAATCGTCGCGCTGGTAAAGAGTGAAGGCGTGCATGCGCGGGTGTATGGGGTCGGTGGACACGGCAGCGTAGAATAACCGGTCATTCCCCGCAGCCCACCTCCCCGCCATGGCAGTCAGCGTCTTCGACCTTTTCAAGATCGGCATCGGCCCGTCCTCGTCGCACACGGTAGGTCCGATGCGCGCGGGTGCGCGTTTTGCCGAGCATTGGCTGGAGGAAAAGGGCGTACTGGATCGTGTGTCGCGGGTCCGCTGCGAACTGTTCGGCTCGCTGGCGATGACCGGGCGCGGCCATGGTACCGACAAGGCCGTGCTGCTCGGTTTCGAGGGCGAATGGCCGGACCGCGTGGACCCCGACAGCATTCCCGCGACGCTGGAACGCATCCGTTCCAGCAAGCGCATACGCATCCTGGGCCGGCACGAGATTCCGTTCGACGAGAAGGCCGACCTGGTCTTCAACAAGCGGCAGAAACTTCCGTTCCATACGAACGGCATGCGTTTCTCGGCGTACGACCACGCCGGCAACGAACTCGCCACGCGCGACTACTACTCGGTGGGCGGCGGCTTCGTGGTGAATCCCGACGAAGCGGCGGAAGATCGCATCGTCGCCGACACCAGCGAACAGCCGTTCCCGTTCTCCACGGGCGACCAGCTCATGTCGCTGTGCAAGGAACACGGGCTCACGATCGCGCAGCTCATGATGCGCAACGAAAGCATCTGGCGCCCCGAGCACGACACCCGAGCCGGTCTGCTACGCATCTGGAAGGCCATGCAGGACTGCGTGGCGCGTGGGCTGCGCTCGCCTGGCGTATTGCCCGGCGGCCTCAAGGTGAACCGCCGCGCGCCTGCCATGGCCGCCGAACTCCGTGCGCAACCGGAAGCGTCGCTACGCGACCCGCTGACGATCCTCGACTGGGTGAACCTCTACGCGCTCGCGGTCAACGAGGAAAACGCTGCGGGCGGCAGCGTCGTCACGGCACCGACCAACGGCGCCGCCGGCATTGTGCCGGCCGTGCTGCATTACTACCGTCATTTCTGCCCGAGCGCCTCGGAAGACGGCGTCATCGAGTTCCTGCTCACGGCCGGTGCCATCGGCATCCTCTACAAGGAAAACGCCTCGATCTCCGGCGCCGAGGTCGGCTGTCAGGGCGAGGTGGGCGTGGCCTGCTCCATGGCCGCAGGCGGTCTTGCCGCGGCCCTCGGCGGCAGCGTGACCCAGGTGGAAAACGCCGCCGAGATCGGCATGGAGCACAACCTGGGACTCACCTGCGATCCCATCGGCGGCCTGGTGCAGATCCCGTGCATCGAGCGCAACGCCATGGGCGCGGTAAAGGCGATCAACGCCAGCCGCATGGCGCTCAAGAGCGACGGCAAGCATCACGTGTCGCTAGACAAGGTGATCGCCACCATGCGCGACACCGGCCGCGACATGAAGGACAAGTACAAGGAAACCTCCCGCGGCGGCCTGGCAGTGAATGTCATCGAGTGCTGAAAAGCACGGAGCCGCCAACAGAGCGCATGTGGGAGCCGCTATAGCGGCGAGAAGCCAACAAAGCGAGGGTAGGAGCCACCCTGGTGGCGAAAAGCCAACGAAGCGGTGTAGCCGTGAGGCAAATTCCCATCGCCAGCAGGCTGGCTCCCACCCGCAAGTTCCCATCGCCAGCAGGCTGGCTCCCACCGGCAAGTTCCCACCAGCAGGTTCCCCACCATAGGCTCCGACCGGCAGGACCGTCAGCGTGACGGGCACAGCCGCGGGAGGCGGTCCACCGTCTCCACGCGCACCGGTTCGTCCTCGCCCCACCAGTTCGCGACCGCCGTGTAGCAGATCCGCAGCTTGCCCCGGCGGGTGTCGAACCGCTGCTTGCTGGTGTAGGCGAAGCAGGACACCGAGGCCAGATGCCCCAGTTCGCGCATGGCAATGGCGCAGCGCCGCACGGATTCCACCGGATCTTCGCCAGGGTACAGCGTGAAGTAAAAACCCTTGGCGGTACGGTCGTAGGACTCCGAATCGATCAGTCGACCCTTGTCGCTCCAGGGCTCTTCGGCTGCGGCAACGCCGCATACCGTCAAGGCCATGAGCAACATGCCGCTGGCGACCACCTTCGAACGCATCCGAACCCCTTCGTCCCTACCGCGTCGGCCAGTGTATATCGATGACGTGGCGGTTGGGGTGGGCCATCGCTGGCTGACATGAGCGGCCGGGGCTGTCATCATCCGGCCCTTGTGCCGCCCTGGGTCGGGTTCCAACCCGTCCCGTCCGACCGGAGTCACCATGTCTCACAGCGCTATCCGCCGCGATGTCGGCGCCTTTGCCCTCATGCTTACCGGCCTGGGCTCGATCATCGGCTCAGGCTGGCTGTTCGGCGCCTGGCACGCGGCGCAGCTCGCCGGCCCCGGCGCCATCTACGCCTGGATCATCGGCGCCGTCATCATCCTGTTCATCGCCCTCACCTACGCCGAACTCGGCGCGATGTTCCCCGAATCGGGTGGCATGGTGCGCTACGGCCACTATTCGCACGGCTCGCTCGTGGGCTTCATCGCCGGCTGGGCAAACTGGATCGCGATCGTGTCGGTGATTCCGGTGGAAGCCGAGGCCTCCGTCCAGTACATGGCGTCGTGGCCGTGGGAATGGGCTGCGTGGACGAAAGAACTCTACGTCGTCACCAACGGACACGGCGAGCTGACGCCTCCCGGCCTCGCCATCGCTGCCGTGCTGGTGATGGTGTATTTCTTCCTCAATTTCTGGAGCGTGAAGCTCTTTGCCAAGAGCAACACCGCTATCACGGTCTTCAAGCTCGTGGTTCCCGCCGCCACCGGCATCGCGCTGATCGCCACCAGCTACAACCCGGGCAACTTCGACATCGGCGCGCATGGCGGCACCCACGCCATCGACATTTCGTCGATCCTGACCGCCGTTGCCATCTCGGGCATCGTCTTCAGCTTCAACGGCTTCCAGAGCCCGGTGAACCTCGCCGGCGAAGCGCGCAATCCGGGCCGCAGCGTGCCGTTCGCGGTCATCGGCTCGATCCTGCTCGCAACCGTCGTTTACGTGCTGCTGCAAGTGGCCTTCATCGGCGCCGTGCCGCCCGACCAGCTCGGCAAGGGCTGGGCCGGCCTCGAATACGCGTCGCCCTTCGCCCAGCTCGCCACCGCACTGATGATCAACTGGATGGCCATCCTGCTCTACGCGGATGCCTTCGTCAGCCCGAGCGGCACGGGTGCCACCTATACGGCGACCACCGCGCGCATGATCTACGCCATGGAGCGTAACGGGCAGTTGCCGAAGATCTTCGGCCACATCCATCCGCGCTTCGGCATTCCGCGCCCGGCGATGTGGCTGAACCTCGTGGTGAGCTTCATCTTCCTGTTCTTCTTCCGCGGCTGGGGCACGCTGGCCGCGGTGATCTCGGTCTCCACGATCATTTCGTACCTGACCGGCCCGGTCAGCGTGATGACCCTGCGTCGCACTGCGCCGGAACTCAAGCGCCCGCTGCGTATCCCCGGCCTGCCGATCCTCGCCGCACTCGCCTTCATCTTCGCCACCGAACTGCTGTACTGGGCGAAGTGGCCGCTGACGGGCGAGATCATCCTGCTGATGGTCGTGGCGCTGCCGATCTACTTCTACTACACCGCCAAGAGCGGCTGGGAAGACTTCCGTCGGCACCTGAAGGGCGCGTGGTGGCTGATCGTGTACCTGCCGGTGATCGCCGCCGTGTCTTGGGGCGGCAGCAAGACCTTCGGTGGGCACGACTACATCCCGTACGGCTACGACCTGGCCCTGGTCGCCGTGATCGGTGTGGTGTTCTATTTCTGGGGCATTGCCACCGGCTGGCGCACGCCGATGGTGGAAGCGGCGCGCTTCCACCACGACGACGGTCTGCCCGGTGACCCGGAGCTTCCGCCGAGCGTGGACGAGGCCGAGCGAGTCACCGGCCACCGCTGACCAAACCTCGAGGCAAGTTCCCCTCGCCGCCATGGCGGCTCCCATCTTTGCTTGGGAGCTACCCTGATGGCGAAGGGAATCTGCTGGTGGGAGCCAGCCTGCTGGCGATGGGGATCTGCCTCACGGCTACACCGCTCCGTTGGCTTATCGCCACCAGGGTGGCTCCTACCTTTGCGCTGGTGGGAGCCGCCATGGCGGCGAGAAGCCAACAGGGCGGCGACGCCGGAACCCTTAGACGGCCAGGATGTCGCCCAGCAAGGCCTGCGCCGTGATTTCGGGGCCTGCACCGGGCCCTTGGATCACCAGCGGTGTGGCGTGGTATCGCGTGGTGGTCAACGCGAACTGATTGTCGGTGCCCGAGAGCCGCGCGGCGGGGTGATCGGCGTCCACCTCGACGAGGCCCACGCGCGCCCGTCCGCGCTGGTTAAGTCGTGCGAGATAGCGCAACCGCTTGCCGTTGGCCTTGGCTTGCGCATGACGCGCGCGCAGCGGTTCGTCCAGTTCCTCGAGGCGATCGAGAAACGTCTGCGTGTCGACGCCACGAAGCGCCTCGGGTACCAGACTCTCGACCTCCACCTCGTCGCTGCCGAGCGCAAAGCCGGCATGGCGGGCGATGATCAGCAGCTTGCGCGCCACGTCCTCGCCGGAAAGATCCGAACGCGGATCGGGCTCGGTGAAACCAAGCCGGCGCGCATCGCGCAGCAAGGCTGAAAACGGACGACTTCCGTCGTACTGGTTGAACAACCACGACAGCGAGCCGGAAAACACGCCTTCGAGCGTGAGCAGGCTGTCGCCGCACTGGCGCAGGCGTCGAAGCGTGGACAGCACCGGAAGGCCCGCGCCAACCGTGGCGGCGTCGCCGTAGACTGCGCCGTGGGCAAGCGCCTTCTGCAGGGCACGCCAACCGGCAAGCTGCCCCCCGGCCAGCGCCTTGTTCGCTGTGACGACGTGGTATCCCGCGGCGAGCCAGTCCGCATGACGCCCTGCTTCGATTGTGCAGGCCGTGGCATCCACGACGATCTTGTGGGTCGCACCGGCTGCGTCCAACGCCGCCAACAAGGGTCCGTTGTCGCGCCCTTCGTGGCTGCGGGCGAGGTGTTCGACGGCATCGCCGGGTAACGCACCATCGGGCAGCACATGCTGGCGCCTCGAATTGGCAGCGCCGACAAGGCGCAAGGAGGCTGCCGCGGGTGTTCCGAGCAACGTCAGCAAGGCACGTCCGACGACGCCCGTGCCCAAAAGGACAAGCGCGCTGCGCGGCGCGGTATCGACGCGCGGAGCGAAGGCCACCGCGCTCATGCGCCAACCAGACGCTGGGAAGCGACGGCGCCCGCGGCGGCAGCACGCGCCAGACCGGCTTCCAGATCGGCGAGCAGGTCGTCGCCGTCTTCGATGCCGATCGACAGACGCAGAAGATTGTCGGCGATACCGGCAACGCGACGGGCCTCCGGTGCCATGGCCGCATGCGTCATCGTGGCCGGATGGGCCACCAGGCTCTCTACGCCACCCAACGATTCGGCGAGCGAGAAGAAGCGCAGGCCATCGACGAAGGCCTCGATCGCGGGAATGCCACCGGCGATCTCGAAGCTCAGCATGGCGCCGAAGCCAAGTTGTTGGCGCTGCGCCAGCGCATGCCCCGGGTGCGACGCGAGACCGGGGTAGTACACCCGCTCCACCACCTCATGCGCATCCAGGCGTGCCGCAATACGCCGCGCATTTTCCTCGTGCGCGCGCAGTCGCACGGCCAGGGTACGTACGCCGCGCAACGTCAGAAAGCTGTCGAACGGCGAACCGGTCAGGCCATTGCAGTTGCCCCACCACTTCAACTGCTCGGCCACGACGGGGTCGGCGGCGATCACCGCGCCACCCACGACGTCGCTGTGTCCATTGATGTACTTCGTGGTCGAATGCACGACGATGTCGGCACCCAGTTTCAAAGGCTGCTGCAAAGCGGGCGAAAGAAAGGTGTTGTCCACGACGACGAGCGCGCCCACGGTATGCGCGGCCTGGGCCACATGGCGGACATCGGTGATACGCAGCAACGGATTCGACGGGGTCTCGATCCATACCAGCGCGGGGCGGGCGGCGAGGCCATCCGCAAGCGCCGTCGGGTCGGTGAAATCGACGAAGCGGACCGCAAAGCGGCCCTTCTTCGCCCACGCGTCGAGCAGACGCCAGGTGCCGCCGTAGCAATCGTGCGCCGCCAGGACCAACGCGCCGGCCGGAACCAGTTCGAGAGCCAGGGCGACGGCAGACATGCCGCTGCCGGTGACGACGGTGCCCGCGCCCTCTTCCAGCTCGGTGAGCGCTTCCGCGAGCAGATCGCGCGTGGGATTGCCGCTGCGCGAGTAGTCGTAGGCGCGCTTGCGACCGAATCCCTCGAACGAGTAGTTGGTGGACAGGTGCAGGGGCGGCACCACGGCCCCATGCTGGGTATCGGATTCGATGCCGGCGCGCACGGCACGGGTACAAAGACGGGAATCGGTCATGGTCAGCGGTCTCCGCGACAGTCGTTGAGTGCGTGACGCAGCACGGGAGCGAGCTGCACGGTCTCTTTCAGAAAGGCATCGTGGCCGTAAGGCGAATCGACGACCTCAAGCGTCGCGGTGCCACCGAGGCGGCGCTGCAGTTCGCACAGGTCGGCAAGCGGCACGAGGCGGTCGGAAGGAAAGCCGACCAGGGTGGTCGTTGCGTGGATGCGTTCGGGTGCGATGTCGTGCAGATCGATCGATTCCGACAGTGCGAGGAATCGCGACGCATCGAAGCGCTCGACGAAACGTCGGCCGGCGTGCTCCAGGTAATCCTCCACAGGGAAGTGGAAGCGTCCCTCGCGCAGCTCCGGGCCGGCGGCGAAGCGGCGGGAGAACTCCTCGCTGCCGCGATAGGTGGTCATGGCCAGTTGCCGTGCCAGCGCGAGCGCTTCGTCCGTGCATCCCGTGGCAAGACCCAGCCGCACGATGCCGCGCTGTACCGAGCGCTGCGCCGTGGCGAGCGGATGCGGACGATGGGCGCCGGCCAGCAGCACCAGTGACTTCACCTTGTCGGCATGGTTCGCCGCGAAGGCCAGCCCGACCATGGCGCCGTAGGAACTGCCGACGAACGCCTGCACGCGACCGATGCCGAGTTCGTCCACCAGTGCCGCAAGCGCCGCGGCCTGATCTTCGCTCGAGACCGAGGGCACGCCTTCGAGTTCCGCGGGCACGATCCAGTCGATCGAGAGCACGCGGCATTCCAAAAGGTCGATGGCCGCACCCTGCCCCACCAGATCCTGCCACCATCCTCCGACGCGCTCACGGCCAGCGCAGACGTCGCGATCGGCCGATATGCCACCCTGGACGATGACCGTCGGGGCATGTGGCGCGCCGCACCACAGATAGCGAATGTCGACCTCGACCGGACCGCTGCCGTACTTCGGCGTAAAGACGACGCGGCGCGTACCGCGGTGTTCGGTGAGATCGGCCGCGCGTCGCGCCGCAGCGGGGGCAGCCACTTCAGGGAGGGAGATCACGGTAAGGGGCTCTGCTGACATGTCCGGAGGTTCCTGCGTTCGGGATCGAGGCCCCCGCGGATACCGGCGTCGGATTGTCTGCGCCACGGGTACGCCAAAGCGCGCCCAGAACGGACATCCCATCTATCGGCTGGCGTGAAACACGCCCCGCAGGAGTTGGCACCGTCGCGGAAATCCGCAGGTTGCCCCGGCTTCAAAGGGCCTGTCCCTCAGCCGGTCTCGATGAGTGAAACCGACGATACGCTCGCCAAACCATGCTGTCAACAGACGTTTAGACGTCCAGATGTCCAGACGTCCTATCGCAATGCCACTGCTTGGATTACCGCCCATCGCTTGGCGCGCATGGCTTCCAGCGCCAATTCATGCGCCACGACAGCGCACATATCGAGACATCAGCCACGATCTCGATCACCCGCGGACTTCTGCGGGTTACGATCCACCCATGACTATCCATGCCAACTTCGCGGCCGCCATCGGCCATACGCCGCTCATACGCCTTCGCAACGCCTCCGAAGCCACGGGCTGCGAGATCCTCGCCAAGGCCGAATTCCTCAATCCCGGCGGTTCCGTGAAGGACCGCACCGCCCTTGGCCTGGTCGACGACGCCGAGCGTCGCGGACTCCTCCGCGCCGGAGGCACCGTGGTCGAAGGCACCGCGGGCAACACAGGCATCGGGCTGGCCCTGCTGGGCGCCAGCCGCGGGTATCGCACCGTGATCGTCATGCCCGAGACGCAGAGCCGCGAGAAGATCGACGCCTTGCGCGTCACGGGTGCCGAGGTGCGCCTCGTGCCCGCCGCACCATACAAGGACCCCGGCCACTACGCGCACGTCGCCCGCGCGTTGGCCGAGGCATTGAACGCCCGCGATCCGGGCAGCGCCTGGTTCGCCAACCAGTTCGACAACACCGCCAACCGGGACTGGCACGAGGTCCATACCGGCGCCGAGATCTGGGCCCAGACGGACGGCCGCATCGATGGCTTCGTCTGTGCCGCAGGTACGGGAGGCACGCTGGCCGGCGTCGGTCGCGCCTTAAAGGCACGGCGTAGCGACATTCGCATCGCCCTGGCAGACCCTTGTGGCTCGGCCCTCGCCCATTTCGTTACCCATGGCGAACTGCACGCGGAAGGGAACTCGATCAGCGAGGGCATCGGCAGCAGTCGGATCACGGCCAATTTCGCCGATGCGCCCGTGGACCTGGCCTGGTCCATCCCCGACGACGAATCGCTGCCCCTGGTCCACGACCTGCTGCATGCGGAAGGCTATTGCGTGGGCGGCTCCAGCGGCGTCAACGTGGCCGGGGCGATCCGCCTGGCGCGGGAACTGGGCCCCGGCCACACCGTCGTCACGGTGCTGTGCGACGGCGGCATGCGCTATCAGGGCAAGCTGTTCAATCCAGCGTTCCTGCGCGGGAAAGGCCTGCCAGTGCCCGACTGGCTGGACGCCGCGTTTCCCGGCTAGCCGCCCGTACGAGCGTTGCCTGAGCGCCGGCCCTAACCCCCTGATACAATTCGCGGTTAGCCCTTCGATCCGGCCCGCCTCATGTCCTCACACCTCACCGAAACCCGCCGTCGGCGCAGCTTCGCCATCGTCAGCCATCCCGACGCCGGCAAGACCACGCTGACCGAAAAGCTCCTCCTGTTCGGCGGTGCGATCCAGATGGCCGGCTCCGTGAAGAGCCGCAAGGCCGCCCGCCACGCCACCTCGGACTGGATGGCCCTTGAAAAGGAGCGCGGCATTTCCGTGACCTCCTCGGTCATGCAGTTTCCGTACAACGACGCCATCGTGAATCTGCTCGACACCCCGGGCCACGCGGACTTCTCGGAAGATACCTACCGCGTGCTCACCGCGGTGGACTCCGCTCTGATGGTGATCGACTGCGCCAAGGGCGTCGAGGAACGCACGATCAAGCTGATGGAGGTCTGCCGGCTGCGCGACACGCCGATCATGACCTTCATCAACAAGCTCGACCGCGAGGGCCGCTCGCCGATCGAACTGCTCGATGAAGTGGAATCGGTGCTCGGTATCGCCTGCGCCCCGCTCACCTGGCCGATCGGCATGGGCTCGCGCCTTAAGGGCGTGTATCACGTGCTGCTCGACGAAGTGCACGTGTTCGAGCCGGGCAAGAACTTCACGCGCCAGGACTCCACGATCTTCAAGGGTCTGGATCATCCGGACCTTGCCGGCCGCATCGGGCAGGCCGCGCTCGACGAACTGCGCGACGAGCTGGAACTGGTGCTCGGGGCGTCCAATCCATTCGACGTGGAGGCCTATCTCGCCGGCACGCAGACGCCCGTCTTCTTCGGCTCGGCCGTGAACAACTTCGGCGTGCAGCTGCTGCTCGACTTCTTCGTGGAGCACGCGCCGTCGCCGCGTCCGCGCAACACGCTCACGCGTGAGGTGAAGCCCGAGGAAGAAAAGCTGACCGGCTTCGTCTTCAAGATCCAGGCGAACATGGACCCGGCACATCGTGACCGCGTGGCGTTCATGCGCGTCTGTTCCGGCACCTATACCGCCGGCATGAAGATGCAGCAGACGCGCACGGGCAAGGAAGTCCGCATCGCCAACGCCCTCACCTTCATGGCGTCGGATCGCGAAATCGTCGAGCGCGCCTATCCGGGCGACGTCATCGGCCTGCACAACCACGGCACCATCACCATCGGCGATACGTTCACCGAGGGCGAGCCGCTGTCGTTCACCGGCATCCCCAACTTCGCGCCCGAGCTGTTCCGCCGCGCACGGCTGCGCGATCCGATGAAGATGAAGGCGTTGCAGAAGGGCCTCGCCCAGCTCTCCGAAGAAGGCGCCACGCAGTTCTTCCGTCCGCTGATGTCGAACGACCTCATCCTCGGTGCGGTCGGTGTGCTGCAGTTCGACGTGGTCGCGTATCGCCTGAAGGACGAATACAACGTCGACGCGACATTCGAGCAGGTCGGCGTCGCCACGGCGCGCTGGATCCACTGCGACGATGCGAAGAAGCTGGAGGAGTTCCGCGAGAAGAACGCGGGCAATCTCGCCATCGATGCCGCCGGTGAACTGGTGTACCTCGCGCCGACGCGCGTCAACCTGCAACTGGCGCAGGAACGCTGGCCGGGTGTTCGCTTCTCGGCCACGCGTGAGCACGCGGCCTCGGTAGAAGTCTGATGGCGATGCCGGCGGCGCAGGGGAGGCGCCGCCGCGACCCGCGTTACAAGGGCGACGGATTCAGGAAGCGATGGATCGCCTGCACCACCACCGAGCCCTCGCCCACGCTCGATGCCACACGCTTGATCGAACCCGAACGCACGTCGCCCACGGCGAACACACCGCGCAGCGTGGTCGCGAAGGGCGACGGCGTGGCGTAGCCGTCAGCATCGCGACCCGTGACCACAAAACCCTTGCGGTCAAGATCGAGACAACCTTCCAGCCAGGCGGTATTCGGCTCAGCACCGATCATCACGAACAGGCTTCCCGCCTTGACTCGCGTCTGCGTGCCGTCGACGCAACGCCAGCCCACCTCGCGCAGATAGGCGTCGCCGTCGAGATGGTCGATCGTGCAGCGCGTGTGCAGCGTGATCCGCGGCGATTGAAGAATGCGCTGTACGAGATAGTCGGACATGGTGGACGCGAGGCCATCGCCGCGCACGAGGATGTGCACGTGCTTCACGGTACGCGCGAGGAACACCGCGGCCTGGCCTGCACTGTTGCCGCCGCCGACCACCACGACGTCCTCGCCGGCGCAGAGGGTCGCTTCCATCGCCGTGGCGGCATAGTGAATGCCTTGCCCTTCGAAGCGCTCGTAGTCGAGATGATCGAGCTTGCGATAACGTGCGCCCGTCGCCACGATCACCGCGCGGGCGCGCACCGATGTGCCGTCGTCGAGCATCAGGCGGTAGGGGTGCCTGCTGCAATCCATCGCCTGCACCGATCTCGCCATCGCCATGTGCGCACCGAACTTCATGGCCTGGACCTGGGCGCGCCCCGCCAGGGCTTCGCCCGAGATGCCCGTCGGAAAACCGAGATAGTTTTCGATCTTCGAACTCGTACCGGCCTGCCCACCGGGCGCGAGCGCTTCGAGCACCAGCGTGTCGAGTCCCTCGGACGCGGCATAGACGGCTGCTGCCAACCCGGCTGGCCCTGCCCCGATCACCGCCACATCGTGAATGTGCTCGCTGTCGAGGTGAATGGAGATACCAAGCTCGTCTGCCAGCTCGCGCGTGGTGGGGCAACGCAGCACACGGCGGTCGGGCATGATCACCACCGGACACTCGGACGGATCGAGCCCGAACCCGTCGATGAGGTGCCTTGCGTCTTCGTCGATGTCGGTATCCAGCAGGCGATACGGATAACCATTGCGGATGAGGAAGCTGCGCAGGCGCACGGTATCCGCCGCGTGCGCGGAGCCGGCAAGCGTGACGCCACCCTGCCCGCTCTGGATGAGCCCGACGCGCCGCAGGATGAAGGCGCGCATGATGACTTCGCCGATGTCCGGCTCGCCGGAGACCAGCTTGCGGAAGTTCACCGGGTCCACGCGCACCAGCCGCGTCTCGGAACCGGTGCGGCCGTTGACCATGATCTGGCGTTCGCTGAACAGATCGACCTCGCCCGTGAACTGGTTGGGCCCGTGTACCGTGAAGACGTTGGGCTGGCCGTTCTCGTCGAGATCGTAGACCTCGATGCAGCCCTCGATCACGAAGAAGTAGTCGATCCGCCGATCGCCGCGCCGGAACAGCACGGTACCTTCGGGAACCACCTCCTCGACGCCGTACTTCACCAGCCGCGTCGCCATGTCCTCGTTGAGACGCGGGAAGGTCTGCTCCTTGCGGTTCTGCGGGCTGGCGGGATCGTTCTGGGACGGAATGGCCATCGGGGGGTCCAGGTGGTCGGGGCGGGCACGGCCGAGACCGCAACCCTAACGGAAGCGACGCGACACGATCTTGTATCGGAGCACCATCATGCCTGCGTAGACTGCGGCTGCAAGCCCCTCCACGAGCCCTCCATGCCCACCGAACCGAACGCCGTCACGACATCATCCCTGCCTCTGCGCCTGCTGCGATCGCCGCTTGGACGCATCCTCGTCTTCTTCCTCACGCTGACCCTCATCGGCATGGTGCTGGGGCGCATCTACAGCGGCCTGAACCTGCCGCAGGGCCATCTCGCCATGCGCGACGTCACGCCCCTGCTGGCGGCATTCAAGATCGCGCCCGCCGTGCTCGCCTACTGGCTGCTCGTACGTACGATCGAGAACCGGCGGGTCGACGAACTGGCGCCCCGCAAGGCCCTGCCCCATCTGCTTGCCGGCATCGCCGCGGGCGCGCTGGTGTTCTCGCTCGTCGTCGGCAGCCTGTGGGCCTTCGGCGCCTATGTGGTGGACGGTACGAACCGCGACGTGGCCTGGCTCGGGCCGATCCTCGTGCTGGGCGTGGGCGCGGGCGTGGTCGAGGAAATCATCAGCCGCGGCGTCATCTTCCGCATCGTGGAGGAAGGGCTCGGAACCTGGGCGGCGCTGTTCATCTCCGCGGCGCTGTTCGGCGGGCTGCATATCTGGAATCCCAACGCCACGGCATGGAGCGCCATCGCCATCGCCCTGGAAGCGGGCCTGCTGTTCGGCCTGCTCTATCACGTCACCCGCTCGCTGTGGGTGTGCATGGGCGCGCATGCGGCGTGGAATGTCACGCAAGGTCCGGTCTACGGCATTCCGGTATCCGGCTTCGAACAGCAAGGCCTGCTGAGATCGCATATGCAGGGGCCGGACTGGCTGACCGGCGGCGCGTTTGGCGCCGAGGCTTCCGTGGTCGCTCTGGCCATCTGTTCCATGGTGACGGCGGGCTGCCTGGCCGTTGCCGTCCGCCGCGGCTCGCTGGTAGTACCCGCATGGCGCCGGAAACGCGTCACGTCGGCCTGACAGCATCCCCGTTATGTGGTCCCTGCCATGGAAGGCGGCACGACCGGATGTCACAGTTGCCACGCCCTCGCCTTATCGAGAACCGACGGTCCACGCATGAATTCTTCCGACAATCGGCATACCTGGCTGGCCGACCAGCCGCTGCAGCGCAAGATCGTCTTGGTCATCGGCGCCTTGCTTGCCCTCTTCGTGGCGACGAATCTCGGCAATCTCCTGTCGCTGTCGCGCGATCAGGAAGTCCGCGGGTGGACCGCACATACCCACGACGTCCTGCTCTCGCTCGAGACCCTGGACAGCGCTGCACTGACCCGACAGGTCGCGGTGCGAGGCTACCTCTTGAGCCAGGCCGAGAGTGAATACGCCGACTTCGAGACCTCCGACCGCGCGGTGACACGCGAACTGGCGAATCTGAGGGCACTCACCTCCGACAACCCGCTGCAACAGGCGCGGATCGATCGCCTCCAGGACATGCTGGAGCGCTGGAAAACCGAAGCCGTGCAGATCGGCCTGGAACCGATACGCGCGGTCGGCAGCGCCGACTCGCCCAGCCTGGTGGAAACCCGCGTCGGCATTCAGCGGAATTACCTCGCCCATCGCACCGTCCATATGGAGGAGATCCGCGCACTCCTTGCCGAGATGTCAGCCACGGAGCGCACCTTGCTGGCGCAGCGCAGCGCGGCGGTGGATCGGCAACAGACGATCACCACGTACTTCGACATCGGCTCGCTGGTGCTGTGCCTGATCTTTGGCGGCTTCGTCATCGGCATGACCTTCCGCCTGATCACCCGGCCGATCGTGCGAATGACCGGGCTGATGACGCGGCTCGCCAACCACGATCACACGATCGAGGTGCGTCAACTGAACCGCGCCGACGAGATCGGCGAGATGGCCCGCGCCCTGCAGGTGTTCAAGGAAATGGCGATCGAGACGGCGGGACAGACCTGGCTGAAGTCCACCGTCACCCGGATCTCCAATCGCCTGCAGGAAGCCACCTCCTATCGCGAGTTCGCCGGCACGCTGATGTCGGAACTGGTGCCCTGTGTGCAGGCTGGCCTGGGCATGTTCTACGTATTCCGCGAAGACATGGCGCGACTCGAACTGCTCGGCAGTTACGGCTACAAGGAACGTCGCCACGTCACGCCCGAATACGCCCTGGGCGAAGGGCTCGTCGGCCAAGCCGCCATCGAGCGGCACATGATCGTGCTGCAGGACGTACCCGACGATTACGTGCGCATCCATTCCGGCAGTGGCGAGGCGTCGCCGCGCAGCGTCGTGGTGGTTCCCGTGCTGTCGCGCGATACCCTGCTCGGCGTGATCGAGATCGCGAGCTTCGCGCACCTCACCGGCTTGCATGAACGCCTGCTCGAAGAACTCATGCCGATCGTCGCGCTGTCGCTGGAAAATCTCGCGCGCGCCCTGCGCACCAGCGACCTGCTGGAACAGACCCGCAGCCAGGCCGACGAGTTGCGCGCCTCCGAGGAGGCCCTGCGTTCGCAGCAGGAAGACCTGCGCACGACCAACGACGAACTCAAGGCGAAGACAATCGAACTGCAGGAGCAGTCGCAGCGCCTTGTCGCCTCCGAAGAAGAGCTCCGCGTGCAGACCGAGGAACTGCACGCCTCCAACGAGGAGCTGCGCGAGAAGGGCGTCGTGCTCCATCGCCAGAAGGAGGCACTGGAAGCGCTGCAGAAGGACACCCAGGAGAAAGCAGAGGAACTGGCGCGCGCGAGCCAGTACAAGTCGGAATTCCTGGCGAACATGTCGCACGAGCTGCGCACGCCGTTGAACAGCCTGCTGATCCTGTCGCGCAGCCTGGCCGACAACGATGACGAGAATCTCAATGCCGAGCAGGTGGAATCGGCGCGGATCATCCACGATGCGGGCTCCAACCTTCTGCGCCTCATCAACGACATTCTCGATCTGTCTAAGGTCGAGGCCGGGAAGATGGAACTGGCGGTCGAGCCGTTCCCACTGGCCGACCTGGTCCGCACACTGGGGCGCACCTTCAACCACGTCGCCCAGGAAAAGAAGCTCGCCTTCCAGGTGCACCTGTCGCCCGACCTGCCCGGCACGATCCGCACCGACGGCGGCAAACTCGAACAGGTGGTCAACAACCTGTTGAGCAATGCATTCAAATTCACGGCCAACGGCGGCGTCACGGTGACGATCGGCCGACCGGCCCCGGGCGACGAGGTACCGGAGGGGATCGACCGGGCACGGAGCATCGCCCTCGCGGTCACGGATTCCGGCATCGGCATTCCGCCGGAGAAATTCCAACGGGTCTTCCACGCGTTCGAGCAGGTGGATGCCAGCACGAGCCGCCAGTACGGCGGTACCGGCCTGGGGCTTGCCATCTCGCGACGCATTGCCATGTTGCTCGGCGGCGATATCGCGCTGCGCAGCGTGCCCGGCGAAGGCAGCACGTTCACCGTCTACCTTCCCGAAGAGCCCACCCACAGCGGAAGCGGCCCCGTCTCGGTGCCCCTGGAGCAGGCCGCCGCGGAAGCCACGCTGCCGCTTTCACCGGGCTTGCTCGCGGAGCGCATCGACGACGATCGTGACACGCTCGCCCCTGGCGACACGGTCATCCTCGTGGTGGAGGACGATCCCGCTTTTGCCCGCATCCTCGCCGACATGATCCACCGCAAGGGCCATCGCGTTCTCGCCGCAGCCGACGGCGAATCGGGGCTCGCACTGGCTCGCCGCTATCGCCCCACCGGCATCCTGCTCGACGTGATGCTGCCCGGCATGGACGGCTGGACCGTCATCGATCGGCTCAAGCACGATCCCGCCACGCGGCACATCCCGGTGCACTTCATCTCAGCCACCGACGACGCGACGCGCGGCCTGGAACTCGGCGCGGTAGGCTTCCTGACCAAACCTGTCAGCCGCGAGGCGATCACGACCGCCTTCGATCGCCTGATGCATTTCGCCGAGGGTCGCATGCGCCACCTCCTGGTGGTCGACGACGACGCCAGCGCGCGCGCCGCGGTACGCACGCTGCTCAAGGACGATGCCGTGGCTATCGAGGAAGCCTCGTCCGGCGAAGAAGCGCTCGCCAAGACGGCCAGCGAAGCCTACGACTGCATCGTGCTCGACCTCGGCCTGCCCGGCATGTCGGGCTTCGAATTCCTGGAGCAGATGGCACAGCGAGGGCATACGCCGCCCGTGGTGGTGTATTCGGGCCGCGACCTTTCACGCGAGGAGAGCCTGCGCATTCGCCAGTACACCGACAGCATCGTGGTCAAGGGCGCGCGCTCACCCGACCGCCTGCTCGACGAAGTGAGCCTGTTCCTGCATTCGATCCGCCACGGCAACGCCACGAGCGCGGATGAGGCGCGGCCGGCGGGGGGTGTGGACGAAGCCGATCTGCGCGGCCGTCGCGTACTGATCGTGGACGACGACATGCGCAACCTCTTTGCGCTGTCGAAAGTCCTGCGCACGAAGGGCGTGGACGTCGCCATGGCCCAGGACGGCCGCAAGGCAATCGATACGCTCGAAAAGGACCCGGCCATCGAGCTGGTCCTGATGGACATCATGATGCCGGTGATGGACGGCTACGACACGATGCGCGCCATCCGCGAGCAGCACGCCTTCGCCAGGCTGCCGATCATCGCGCTCACGGCCAAGGCCATGCGTGGCGACCGCGAGAAGTGTCTCGAAGCGGGCGCGAACGATTACCTGTCCAAGCCGATCGACGTGGACCGCCTGCTTTCGATGATTCGCGTCTGGTTGCCCCCGCGGAGTTGACATGGACGTCGAGGACATCGAGATCCAGCTCTTCATCCAGGCGATGCAGTTGCGCCACGGCCATGACTTCAGCGGCTACGCGCCAGCATCGTTAAAGCGACGCGTGCTGGAACTCGTGCGCATGCACGCCACCGGCACTATCAGTGAATTGAATCGACGCGTGCTGCACGACGAGGGTTTCGTCAGCAGGGTGATCGAAGGACTGTCCGTGCCCGTCTCGGAGATGTTCCGCGATCCGTTCGTGTTCAAGACCTTGCGCGAGACGATACTCCCCGTACTCGCCTCGCATCCGCAGATCAACGTCTGGCAGGCCGGTTGCGCGCAGGGGCAGGAAGTCTATTCGCTGGCGATCCTGCTCGAAGAGGAGGGACTCTACGAGCGCACGCGGATCTACGCCACCGACTTCAACGACGCCGCACTGGCGGCGGCCGGCGAAGGCATCTACGCCACGCGCGACGCACGCGACTGGTCGCGCAACTACCTCGAAGCCGGTGGCAAACGCTCCTTCAGCGATTACTACAGCGCCCGCTACGATTTCATCAAGCTCGACCAGCGGCTGCGGCGCAACGTCACCTTCTTCAACCACAACCTCGTCACCGACGTCGTGTTCTGCGAGGCGCATCTCATCCTTTGCCGCAATGTGCTGATCTACTTCGGCAATGCCTTGCAGGACCGAACACTCGGACTGTTTCGCGACAGTCTCGTCCGTGGCGGCTTCCTCTGCCTCGGAACGCGCGAGAACATCGACTTCTCGCCGCTGGCGGCCGATTTCCAGGAAGTGGACTCGGCGGCACGCATCTACCGTGTCGGTAATCAGGGCACACGGCCATCGGTGCGATGAGCCACCATGCCGCGATCGTCATGGGATGCAGTGCCGGCGGCCTGACCGCCCTGCAGCGCGTGCTACCGCGCCTCGATGCACGCCTGCCGGTTCCCATCGTGATCTGTTGCCACACCGGATCGCCGGACGTGTCGTTACTGGTCGAATTGCTGGCACATGCATCGTCGCTTCCCGTCGTCGAAGCGCAGGAACGTTCGATGGCGGCGCCAGGCGTGGTTCACGTCGCGCCCACCGGCTACCATCTGCTGGTCGAAGCGGACCTGCACTTTTCTCTCAGCGTCGATCCGAAGGTCACCTATGCGCGACCATCGATCGACGTCTTGTTCGAAGCGGCCGCAGACGCATGGCGCGAGACGCTGATCGCCGCGTTGATGACCGGCGCGAATTCCGACGGCGCAAACGGGTTGCTCGCGGTTCGCCGAGCGGGCGGTTACGCGATCGTACAAGACCCGGACGAGGCGGAATCGGATGTCATGCCACGAGCGGGACTGGCGGTAGCGGGCGCGGACGCTTGCTTGCCACTCGATGAAATTGCCACGAGATTGAACGCACTGTGCCTGCCATGACTTCGAACCGTCCCAAGATCCTCGTCGTCGACGATACGCCTGCGAATCTGGTGGCAATGCGTCGCCTGCTTGCGCGGGCGGATGCCGATATCTTCGAAGCCGCCAGCGGCAACGAAGCGCTGGCGCTGTGCCTCGATCACCAGTTCGCGCTGGTGCTGCTCGACGTCAACATGCCTGAGATGGACGGCTTCGAGGTGGCGAAGCTGATTTCCGAAAGCGATCATCTGAGCGAGACGCCCATCATCTTCGTCACGGCCGCCTACGCGGATGACGTCAACCGGATCAAGGGCTATACGTCGGGCGCGGTCGATTACATCGCCAAGCCAATCAACGACGTGATCCTGCAGTCGAAGGTCCGGGTTTTCCTGGAGCTGTACCGGGCGCGCGCACTGCTTCAACAGGCGCTCGACGAACTGTCGCTGCGCAACGAGCAGCTCAGTGCAGAGGTTGCCGAACGTACGCGCATGGAGGAGCTGGTTCGCCATCAGGCCACGCACGACGCGCTCACGGGCATACCCAACCGCGTGCTGTTCCGCGATCGCCTGGAAGCGGCTATCGCCCTTGCCGAGGAACGGGATGCGCCGTTCGCCCTAGCCTATATCGACATCGACGGTTTCAAGGGCGTCAACGACAACGAAGGCCATGCTGCCGGCGACGCGCTGCTCAAGGTGATCGCTGCGCGTATCGCCGGCCGCACGCGGGCGTCCGACACCGTGGCCCGGCTGGGCGGCGACGAGTTCGCCGTGCTGCTGCACGACGCCCCGGACGCCTCGACTGCCCTTGCCCGCTGCCAGACGCTCTGCGACGTGATCGCGCAGCCGTACACGCTGGACGTGGGCGACCGCCATGTGCCTGCGCAGGTCGGCGCAAGCATCGGTGTGACGCTCTATCGTGCCGGTGCCGCCTACGACGATATCGTCGCCGCGGCCGACGAAGCGATGTACACCGCCAAGCGCAGCGGAAAGAACCGCTGCGTGCTCGGCTGACGGCGGCGTCGATCAGACGCTTGCCAGGAAGGCGTCCAGTACCGGACCGCGATAGCGCTGCCGGTGCAGAAGTACCGAAAGGGTCCGTTTGAGGTCGAGGAACGGCGTCGGCAGCACCGCGATTCGCCCTGCCTGCACCGCGTCGCCGACGGCGACTTCGGGCACGCAGGCAATGCCCAGACCTGCGATCACCGCCTGCTTGATCGCTTCGGACTGATCCAGTTCGAGCACCGTGCGCCCTTCGGGCAACGCCGCGAGCGCCCGCTCGCTCAGGGCGCGCGTTGCCGAACCGCGCTCGCGCAAGACCCAGTGCTGACCGGCGAAGTCCTCTCGCCGCAGACGTTTCTTGGCCGTGAGCGGGTGGCCCGGCCGTGCGCACACCACCAGCCTATCCTCGCGCCAGGGCCTCACCTCCAGCGAAGGATGCGTCACGGGGCCCTCGACGCAACCCACGTCGAAGTCGTGATCGAGCACGCCCTGCGCAATCCTCGCCGTGTTCGCCACGCCCAGCCGCAGCGAGACAGCGGGATGCGCCGAAGCGAACGGCCCCAACAGATCGCCGACGAGGTAATTGCCGATCGTGTTGCTGGCGCCCACCCCGATCTCGCCACTCAGTTCCGCCGCGGTGCCGCGCGCGCGCCGGCCGAATTCCGCCTGCCGTTCCAGCAGCTCCCGCGCCAGAGGCAGCAGGTCGCGTCCGCGATCGTTGAGCCGGAGGCGTCCGCGCTCACGGGCGAACAGGGGAAAGCCGATCTGCCGTTCGAGTTCGGCCAGCGCCATGCTGGCGGCCGGTTGACTGAGGAAGAGCCGTTCGCTCGCGGCTCGCACGCTGCCGGTGGTCGCGATAGCGACAAAGACCTCGAGCTGTCGGGGACTGGGCGATTGCATAACCAATGCTTATGGGATGGATAAAGTATTTTCAATATACTTTAAGCCACCCCAGCGTCGACAATGCGTCCACTTCTTCAAGGATCGCCGCCGTGTCCGCCGCTTCCCTCCCCGTTGCCTCGCCTTCCCGCCTTCCGGGCATCCTGCTTGCCTTTGCTGTCGCTGCCGTAGCCTACGGGCTCGGCCGCATGCTGCCGCTGGTCGGCGGCGCGGTCTTCGGCATCGTGCTCGGCATCGTGGTGCGCCAGGTCGTACCGCTCGATGCTCGCTTCCAGTCGGGCATTCGCTTCGCCTCCAAGCAGGTGCTGCAGTGGTCGATCATCGCGCTGGGGTTCGGCCTGAGCATCACGCAGGTGGCGCGCACGGGACTCGAGTCCCTCTCGGTCACGCTCGCTACGGTGACGGCCGCCGGCCTGGCGGCCTGGGGTCTGGGCCGACTGCTGCGTGTGCATGACGCACTGAAACTGCTGATTGGCATCGGCACGGCGATTTGCGGTGGCTCGGCCATCGCCGCTGTCGTACCCATCCTCAAGCCCGACGAGCACGACACGGCCTTCGCCATATCCACGATTTTCCTGTTCAACCTCGTGGCCGTGCTGACCTTTCCCGCGCTGGGGCACTGGATGGGCCTTTCCGATCTCGGCTTCGGCTTGTGGGCTGGCACGGCCATCAACGATACGTCCTCCGTGGTGGCTGCCGGCTACGCCTATAGCCACGCCGCGGGCGACTACGCCACGATCGTGAAACTCACCCGCGCCACGCTGATCATTCCCATCTGTCTCGTGATCGCGCTCGTCGTGGCGTGGAAGCACAAGCGCAGCGGCGCCACGGATTTCAGCCTGGCACGCATCTTTCCGTGGTTCATCCTGTGGTTTCTGGTGGCCTCGGCCATCCGCACAGCCGGCGTGATTCCTGCCGCGGCCTTGCCGGTGATCCACTTCGTTGCCGAGTGCCTGATCATCGTGGCGCTGACCGCCATCGGTCTGTCTGCCGACCTGCGCCGCATGGCATCCACCGGTCCGCGACCGATCCTGCTAGGGCTGGGCGTATGGGCTGCGGTGGCGCTTACCAGCCTGCTGGTACAGCACCTGATCGGGCGCTGGTGAGGTTCGCCTCGATCAGCGCAAGCAGGCGCAGGTTCAGTGCATGCTGCTGCGCCTGCCAGGTCGCAAGCAGCGCAGCATCGGGTTCCACCTGACCATCCATCGCACTCAATCGGCGTTTCCACCAGGTGCGATAGCGGTAGCGGGAGATGTCACCGGTCACGTCGCTGCCAACGATACGACCACGCAGCGATGTGACGATCGCGGCACCGCCGGCCTCGCTCAGGGTGCCCTGGTCCCAGTTCGTCATCGCCACGTCGGGCGCGTAGGCGTCCTTGTCGATCGACAGGTACGCCGGGCGGGATCCGCCCCCCTGCTCGCTCACGAAAGCATCGACCATGGCATCGGCCGACGGAAATGTACGGAACGCCGCGCCGAGACCGAGGCGCTGTGCCCAGCCGACATCCACACCATTGGACCAGTAGGTGAGCTTGCCGGCGCGCAGCGGACCGAGGTAGTTCTCCCACGCGTGGCCGCGGCCGATGTCGCCCGAGGTGATACCGATGACGTGCACGTGCGCTACCTGCGGCAGCATCGCCACGCGACGGACCCACGAACCGCAATGCACGCCGAAGGGAAAGCGCATGTTGTCGGGATGATTGTCGAGCACCACCACCTCGAAGCGCTCGCCGAGGTCCACGCGCTCGACAAGCGGCCAGGTGAGATGGTGGAAATCGCCACTGCCAAGGAACACCGTGCCATGCTTGCGCGGCAGCGTCTCGTCAAGCATCCGTTGAAAGCGACGCATGCGACCGAGCGAACAACCGAAGCGGATCGACTCCTCCCACTCGCGCAGCACGAGTACCGTGGCGTGAGTCAGACGTCCGACCGAACCGTCGAGATCAAGAACGACTGGCGACCGCATCCGGCGTTCCCCATTGGCTGTCAGATTCAAAATGATGCGCGAAGCGCCTGAGCACCGCGCGAAGCAGCGGATGGCGCACGAACACCGCGTGTCGCGTCAGGTGGAACTTGGCACCGAGCGAGGCCTTGACCTCCGGATCGGTCCATCCCGCGACATAGAACTGCAGCCCGCGTTCCAGGGCGTATTCCAGATTGACGAACCAACTCACGAAGTAGAGATCGAGTTCCCGCGCCATCGGGTAGGCAAACCCGACGTACTTGTCGAGCAGGTTCCCGCCATGCTCGTAGCAGAGGTTCCAGCCGATCAGTGTGCCTTCCGCTCGGTAGCTGAACACGATGCCGCCGGGTTGCCGCAACACGGCCGCGAAGAACTCGCGCGTGGGCTTGTCGAACTGCATCTCGCCCTGTGCGCGAACGTTCTCGAACAGTGCGTAATACGCATCGACGACGGCATCGCTGGCGAAAGTCGCCCCCGTCTCCAGGCGGTGGATATCGAGGCGTTCGCGCGAACGCAGCTTGCGCCGGAGGTTCTTCCGCCGCGACGCGGACAGCCGTGAAAGATAGTCGTCGATCGACATGAAGTCGATCGGCACATAGGCCAATGCCTGTCCCTCGACGATGAGATAGCCGGCATCACGCGCGGCATCGAGAAAGCGCGCTGTCCACGACCGATCGGCCTGCGTGGTGAGCGGCGAATCCAGTGCGAGATCCTTCACGATCAGCAACGGATACTCGCGACCGAACGTGCGCGCCCACGCCGTGGGCACGGTCGTCGGATCGCTCGACGCCGAGAACAGCGCATATTCCGAGATGGTCGTACCGGCGAAGCAGGTTCGCGGCGTAAGCAGGCGACGAAGCCAACGCTGCAGCGGCAGCGACGCGACGCGCTTGCGCAGGTCGGCGTCGGCGGTGGTCAAAAGATCGAACGGCGCCACGAAAAGTGGCGCGCCATCCGCCGCACGAACGGGGACGAAGTCGTGCGGCGGATGGCGCTCGAACTGCTCGAGCAGCGCGTCAGGCTCGAGCTGGTTTACGAAGGCCACCGAGGGCTGCCGGAGATCAGCCGCGCTTGGCCAGCGTGATGAGCTGGTCGAGCAACGCGATGGCGAGGTCGATTTCCTCGTGACTGATGTCGAGCGACGGGGCGAACGTGATCACGTTCTTGTACCAGCCGCCCACGTCGAGCACGAGACCGATCTTCTTTCCTTCGTGTACCAGGCCGCCGGCCAGACCGATGTCGACCATGCGGTCGAGCAGCGCCTTGTTCGGCGTAAAGCCATCGTCGGTGCAGATTTCGGCACGCAGGGCGAGGCCCAGGCCGTCCACGTCACCGATTTCCTTGTGGCGCTTCTGCAGGTCGCGCAGGCCGTCCAGGAAGTGCTTGCCCTTCTCCGCCACCTTGGTGCCGTAGTCGAGCTCGTAGCCCATCTTGATCACTTCCAGGCCCAGCGCCGTACCGAGCGGGTTGGAATTGAACGTGGAATGCGTGGAGCCGGGCGGGAACACCGTCGGGTTGATGAGCTCTTCGCGGGCCCAGATGCCGGACAATGGATTGAGGCCGTTGGTCAGCGCCTTGCCGAAGACGAGCACGTCCGGCTGCACGCCGAAATGCTCGATCGACCAGAGCTTGCCCGTGCGCCAGAAGCCCATCTGGATTTCGTCGACAACCATCAGGATGCCGTACTTGTCGAGCACCTTCTTCAAGTCGATGAAGAAGTTCTTCGGCGGTACGACGTAGCCACCCGTGCCCTGGATGGGCTCCACGTAGAAGGCCGCGTATTCCGCCTCGTTGACCTTGGGGTCCCACACGCCGTTGTATTCGGTTTCGAACAGACGCTCGAACTGGCGCACGCAGGCGTCCGAGTATTCCTCGGGCGTCATGCCCTTCGGGCGACGGAACGGATACGGGAACGGGATGAACATCGCGCGCTCACCGAAGTGGCCGAAACGGCGACGGTAGCGGTAGCTGGACGTGATGGCCGAAGCGCCGAGCGTGCGCCCGTGATAGCCGCCCTCGAACGCGAACATGAGGCTCTTGCCGCCGCGCGCGTTGCGCACGAGCTTCAGGGAGTCCTCGACCGCCTGAGCGCCGCCGACGTTGAAATGCACGCGACCGTCCAGACCGAACTTCTGCTTGGCATCCACGGCGATCGTCTTCGCGAGTTCGATCTTGCCCTGGTGCAGGTACTGGCTGGCTACCTGCGGCAGCAGGTCGATCTGCGCCTTGAGCGTGTCGTTGAGGCGCTTGTTGCCGTAGCCGAAGTTGACGGCCGAGTACCACATCTGCAGATCGAGGAACGGGATGTTTTCGCTGTCGTAGATGTAGCTGCCTTCCGCGTGACGGAAGATCTTCGGCGGGTCCACGTAATGCACCGTGTCACCGAAGGAGCAGTACTTCGCCTCGTCGGCGAGCAGGGTCGCGTCGTCGATGACGAGCTGCGGATTCTTGGCGAGGATGTTCATGCGAGGGTTTCCTGGTGAATCGGCGCGGGAACAGGCAGGACGGTGCGCGGCGGGAGCCGGCCGTCGAGAAGGTCGGGAAGCAGGGCCAGGGCTTCGTCGAAGCTGGCGATCGGCGCGTACGGAATACCGGCGGCGCGGCAATGTTCGATAAGGCGGTTCTTGGCGAAGACGAAGTCCACGCGGTCGGCGGCGCAGAAGTCCGAGGCACCGTCGCCGATCAGCAGCGTCTTGCCACCGCGCTGGCGTGCAGCGTCCACACGCGCGCACTTGCAGGTACCGCTGCGGCAACCGGGCACCGAGAACGGCGAGGTCAGTTCCCAGCGGCGGGCAGCGGACTGGCGCAGGTGATTGGCCGATGCCGACAAGCCGTCGATACCGTGATTGGCGAGGATCGCGTGGATGGCGTGATCGAGTCCGTCGCTCACGATTTCCATCGGGATGGCATGCTCGATGGTGGCGCGCACGAACGCAGCAAAGCCGTGGTCGATGCGCAGCCCGCCCAGGTGTTCCTGGAGTTCGCCGTGGCTCATGTCGAGCAGCGCCACCTGTCCCGCCATGCACACGGCAGAACCGATGAGGCCCGCACGCCAGTCGCGTTCGAGCACCTCCCAGCCGGGACGGCCGAAGCGATCGAGCAAGGAGTCGATCACGTCCTCCACGGCGATCGTGCCGTCGAAGTCGCAGAGAATGTTCCAGGAGGGAGAGCTGAGCACGAGGGATGCGCCATTGGCCATTTCGATGCGGAGGCTAAAGGGGTATCCTTTCCGAGCCCTTTCCCACGCAGAAAGCCATTCGTAAGGCGCTTGTGCCACCGTTTGGCTGATGATCCGCACCGGCTCTCCGCGCATGCGTCTTACTCGCGTCTCCCTCGTTCTCCCGCTGCTGCTCTTGACGATCACCGCTGCGCGGGCGGCTGACGACAGTGCGCCAAGCTATGCCTTTGGCGCCGGTGTCCAGCGCATGCCGTCCTGGATGGGCGCCAAAGACCAGCGCAACCAGGCGATCCCGTACGTGGATATCGAGCTTCCCGGCGTCGGGGAGCTTTCCACCGCGGACGGGCTGACCCTCGATCTCATCGACGGGGAGCACTGGCACGGCGGAATCTATGGCAATTGGCTCTGGGGCCGCACACACAACGACCTCGGCACGCTGGGCGGCAAGGTGGCCTCGCTGTCGCCGCGCTTCCAGGGTGGCGGCTACCTCGAATATGCCTTCGACAAGCGCTTCAGCGTCGGCGGCCACCTGGCCCACGACACCGACGGCGCGGGCGCATACGCCGCGCTGTACGCCGATTACACGCTGCCGAACATCTGGTACATCGAGCATTCGCTTGAAGTGCAGGTGGAGGGCATGAACGGCCCGGCCATGCGCCGCTTTTTCGGCGTCACGCCCACCGAGGCCGCCGTGCTTGGCACCTCGTCATGGCGTCCGGGAGCCGGCTGGCAGGCAGCCCACATCGAATACGACGCCTTCGTGCCCACCTCGCAACACACGGGCTTCGCCCTTTCCGTCTCGTACGGAAAGCTGTTCGGCAATGCGTCGGACAGCCCGCTCGTGCGCCACTTCGGCTCGACGCGCCAGGTCACCGAGACGCTGGCGTTCGTCTACCACTTCTAGTCGAAACGCTCGCGCTTGCCGCTCAGCGGTCGTCGCGCGTCCAGATGAGTCCGTCGGCTTCACGCACGGGAAAGGTCGTCACCGGCTCGTAGGCCGGCGGGCAGGTTACCGCGCCGGTACGCAGGTCGAAACGCGCGCCGTGACGCACGCATTCCACCTCGAAGCCCTCGACCGGACCGCCAGCCAGTTCGCCGCCGTCGTGCGTGCAGACGTCCTCGATGGCGTAGAGGTCGCCGTCGATGTTGTAGACGGCAATGGCCGTATCGCCATCCCAGACCACGCGAAATTCGCCCGGAAGCAGCTCACCACGTGTACCGACACGCACCCAGCCGTTCATGCCAGCGCCTTCGTGAGGTATTCGAAACGGAGATCGTCGCGCTGCGGCAGGCCGAAATGGTCGTCATCGTACGGGAACGGCTTGGTGATGCCCGTGCGGGCATAACCGCGGCGTTCGTACCAGGCGATCAATTCGGCACGGATGTCGATCACGGTCATTTCCACGCGACCGCATCGCCATTCGTCCCGCGCGATGCGTTCCACCTCCGCCAGCACGAGGCGACCGATGCCCGAGCCCTGCAGGGGCGGATGCACAGAGAACATGCCGAAATAACACGCACTGCCCTGCTTCTCGATGTAGCACGACGCGACCACGGTGCCGTTCCGTTCAAGGAGCAAGAAGCGCGCGTTCGCCTTCGCCATCAGCTCCTCGATTTCCGCAGCGTCGGTGCGCCGTCCATGCAGAAAATCGGCCTCGGTGGTCCAGCCGACCCGGCTCGCATCCCCGCGATAGGCGGATTCGACGAGCGCGGCAATGGTCGGGACGTCAGCCGGGGTGGCAAAGCGAAAGATGTCTGTGCTGATCATGCGGCCATGTTAGCGCCAGCCAGCCGGCGCGTGCATACCTCGCGGCGAGCCGCCGTACGCCATTTACATCAGCAGCTTGCGGACGCGCCCGATGGCATCGACGAACCCGTCCACTTCGGCCTTCGTGTTGTAGAAGGCGAGCGAGGCACGCAACGTGGCAGGCACCCCGAAGAAGTGCATCAGCGGGTGAGCGCAGTGGTGGCCCGAACGAACGGCCACGCCTTGCAGATCAAGCAGGGTCGCCATGTCGTTGGCATGCGCACCTTCCAGCAGGAACGAGATGACAGGCTCCTTTTCCTTCGCGCGCCCGAAGATCCGAATACCTGGCAGGTTTTCGAGCGCCGCCGTGGCGTACGCCAGGAGATCCTGCTCGTACGCCTTCAGGCGATCGAAGCCGATGCCTTCCAGATACTCGATGGCGGCGGCCACGCCGGCAAAACCGGCGATGTTCGGCGTGCCCGCCTCGAAGCGATGCGGCGGATCGGCGAACACCGTCCCTTCGAAGCGCACTTCGCGGATCATCTCGCCGCCACCGAAAAACGGCGGCATCGCCATCAGGTGCTCGCGCTTCGCCCACAGCGCGCCCGTACCCGTCGGGGCGAGCATCTTGTGGCCGGTGATGGCGTAGAAGTCGCAGCCCAGCGCCTGCACGTCGATCGGACGATGCGGTGCCGCCTGCGAGCCATCGACCAGCAGCGGGATGCCACGCTTACGGCATTCCCTGGCGATCTCGCGAATGGGATTCACCGTGCCGAGTACGTTCGACACGTGGGTGACGCAGGCGAGCTTGACCTCGGGGGTCAGCATTTCCACGAACCGTTCGACGATCAGTTCCCCGTTGGCATCGATCGGCGCCGCTTTCACCGTAGCGCCCGTGCGCTCGGCCACGAGCTGCCACGGCACGATGTTCGCGTGATGCTCCATGACCGTGGTGAGGATCGCGTCGCCCGCCTTGAGGCGCGGCAACGCGTAGCTGTAGGCCACGAGATTGATCGATTGCGTGGTACCGGAGGTGAGAATCACCTCGTCACGCGAAGGCGCGTGGATGAAGCGGGCGATCGCGTCGCGTGCGCCCTCGTAGGCTGCCGTGGCCTCCTCACCCAACAGATGGACCGCACGCGCCACGTTGGCGTTGTGCTCGCGATAGTGCCGGTCCACCGCCTCGATCACCGAACGAGGTTTCTGCCCGGTGTTCGCGTTGTCGAAATAGATCAGCGGCTTGTCGTGCACCTTGCGCGCCAGCAACGGGAAGTCGGCGCGGATGCGCTCGACGTCCAGCGGCGGCAGGAGGGGCTCGGGCTTGGCGTTCATGGCGTGGCTCCAGGCGTCAGTCGGCAGCGGGACCGGTCGGCAGATGCGCGACCAACCGCTCACCGAGATGCTCGCGCAGGACGGCGTTGGGCAAGGATTCGAGCGCGGCGCGGCAGAACGCCAGCGTCAGCAGGCTGCGCGCTTCGGCGGACGGAATGCCGCGCGAACGCAGATAGAACAGCGAACGTTCGTCGAGCTGGCCGATGGTGGCGCCATGGGCGGCCTTCACCTCGTCCGCGTAGATTTCCAGTTCGGGCTTCGTATCGATCTCCGCCTGACCGGACAGGAGCAGATTCTTGTTGCTGAGCGAGGCGTCGGTACCGTCGGCGCCCTCGGCAACCACGATAGCCCCGCGGAAGACGCCACGCGAGCGACCGTCGGCCACGCCGCGCCAGAGCGCATCGGAGGCCGTGTCGCGGGCCATATGGCGCACCTCTAGCTGGGTGTCCACATGCTGGCGGCCGGACAGCGCGAACACGCCGCGGGAATCGAAGCGCGAGCGATCGCCCGTCAGTTCCGCCTGCAGTTCGTGCCGGACCATCGCGCCGCCGAGTTCAAGCGCATGCACCGTCGCTTCGGCACCGGCATCCAGGCGTACCTGGGTGCGACGAACCAGCGTCGTGGCGGTGGAGGCATCCTGCAACGCCATGAGACCCAGCCTGCCGCCTTCGCGCACGTTAACGTTCGCGACCACGGTACCGAGTTGCGCGGCGTCGCCAGCGGTGGCGAAGTGCTCCACCACATCGAGGGCGGCGTGCTTGCCGATCTCGATCAGCAAGCGAACGTGCCAGGCGCTATCCGGCTGGACACCACTGGAAAGATGCACGACGTGCAGCGGCCGGCTCGCGACCACGCCGTCCGTCACGCGGACGACCAGACCATCCGTCGCCAGGGCGGCATTGAGGTGAGCGAACGCGTCCGCGGCACCGTGCGGGTAGCGATGAGCGAGCGCGAAGCGCAGGGGCTCGGGCTGCTCCGCAAGCGCGACGGCGAGGGGAACGAGTTCGATGCCGTGCCCGTCCAGCGAGGACAGATCGCCGCGGAACGCACCGTCGACAAAGACCACGCAAGCGCCTTCCACGCCCGGCAAGGCGTAGTTCGACGGATCGACCGCGAGACCGGCGGCCACCGTGCGATCGGCCAGCGCCAAGGCGCGTTGTGACAGCGCGCGCAACGGCGTGTATTTCCAAGCTTCGTTGCGTCCTTCGGGCAGGCCCGCCGCGGCAAAGGCTTCCAGGTTCTCGCGACGCGCGGCGTCCAGCCAGGCGATGCCGCTGGCCGGCGTGGCGGAAGCGGCATCCAGGGCCGCCCGCACGAACGGGGACGGCACGGAGTTCATGCCGGCGCCCCCGTGAGGTCGGCCTTGCGCAGTTCGGGATGCGCATCGGCGAGCCATGCGTAGCCCTGCTCTTCGAGCTTGAGCGCCAGATGCCGATCACCACTCTCGACGATGCGTCCGCCGGCAAGCACGTGCACGAAGTCGGGCTGGATGTAGTCGAGCAGGCGCTGGTAATGCGTGACGAGCACGAACGAGCGCTCCGGCGAACGGAGCGCATTCACGCCTTCGGCCACCTGCTTGAGCGCATCGATGTCGAGGCCGGAATCGGTTTCGTCGAGGATGGCGAGCTTCGGTTCGAGCACAGCCATCTGGAAGATCTCGTTGCGCTTCTTCTCGCCGCCCGAGAAGCCTTCGTTCACGGCGCGATGCAGCAACTCGTCGGAGATCTGCATCACCTTGAGCTTCTCGCGCACGAGCTTCAGGAAGCGCATGGAATCCAGTTCGTCTTCACCACGGTACTTCCGCTGCGCGTTGAGCGCGGCACGCAGGAAGTAGGTGTTGTTCACCCCGGGGATTTCAACCGGGTACTGGAAGGCGAGGAATACGCCGACCGCGGCGCGCTCTTCAGGCTCCAGCGAGAGCAGGTCGCGACCCGCGAAGTCCACGGTGCCGGCGGTGACCTCGTAACCCTCGCGGCCGGCCAGCACGTTACCGAGCGTGGACTTGCCCGCCCCGTTCGGGCCCATGATGGCGTGCACCTCGCCCGGGTTCACCGTGAGCGAGAGGCCTTTGAGGATCTCCTTGCCTTCGACGCGGGCGTGGAGGTTGTCGATCTTGAGCATGTGCATGGCGCGGTCCAATCAGGGCGTGAGGTGCGAGAGCGCATCGAGGGCGTCGTCGCGGCGTTCCCAGGGCACGAAGAGGTGATCGTGCAGGAACGCGGATACGGGGTTGCAGGGAATGCCGCGCTTCGCGAGCGCAGCGGATACGGCGGCCATCATGCCCACCGCGGTGAGGCTGGACTGCACGCGCAGGGTGATGTGCGCCCAGAGCATCCGCTCGCCGCCCGACGCCTCGGGATCGACGTCGACGATCAGCGTGCTGCCCTCGGCCTCGCGAAACATCATCAAGGCTTCGGGAAGCCGCTCGCGCGCCTTCTCGTGCGACACGTGCAGGAAGCGCTTCGGAATGGGGTCCACCTCGGGATCCAGCGCAGCGAGCAACGCGCGCAGATCGGTGACGCCCGGTGCAGAGCCGGCGATACCCATCGTCAGCCCACCGCGCCTTCGAGAGAGACCTCGAGCAGCTTCTTCGCCTCCACCGCGAACTCCATCGGCAGTTCGCGGAAGACCTGCTTGCAGAAGCCGTCGACGATCATCGAGACCGCGTCTTCCTCGCCGATGCCGCGCGAGAGGCAATAGAACAACTGGTCGTCCGAGATCTTGGAGGTGGTGGCTTCGTGTTCCACGATGGCGCCCGGGTTCTTCACTTCCATGTACGGGAAGGTGTGGGCACCGCACTTCTTGCCGATCAACAGCGAGTCGCACTGCGTGTAGTTGCGTGCGCCATCCGCGCCCTTCTCGATCTTCACGAGGCCGCGATAGCTGTTCGAACTGCGTCCGGCGCTGATGCCCTTGGCGACGATCTTGGACTTGGTGCCCTTGCCGATGTGGATCATCTTGGTGCCGGTGTCGGCCTGCTGACGATGGTGCGTGAGCGCCACCGAATAGAACTCGCCCACCGAACGGTCGCCGCGCAGCACGCAGCTCGGATATTTCCAGGTGATGGCCGATCCGGTTTCCACCTGGGTCCACGAGATCTTCGAGTCCGCGCCGCGGCAGTCGCCGCGCTTGGTCACGAAGTTGTAGATGCCGCCGACACCGTTCTCGTCGCCCGGGTACCAGTTCTGCACCGTGGAGTACTTGATCTGCGCACGCTCCAGGGCGACCAGTTCCACCACCGCGGCGTGCAACTGGTTCTCGTCGCGCATCGGCGCGGTGCAGCCTTCGAGGTAGGACACATAGGAGTCGTCTTCGGCAACGATCAGCGTGCGCTCGAACTGCCCGGTATTCATGGCGTTGATACGGAAATACGTGGACAGTTCCATCGGGCAGCGCACGCCCTTGGGAATGAACACGAAGCTGCCATCGGAGAACACGGCCGAGTTGAGCGCGGCAAAATAGTTGTCGCCCGCGGGCACCACGCTGCCAAGGTACTGGCGCACCAGATCGCCGTGCTCGCGGATCGCTTCCGACATCGAGCAGAAGATCACGCCGGTTTCCGCCAGTTCCTTGCGGAAGGTGGTGCCGACAGAGACCGAATCGAACACGGCATCCACAGCCACACCGGCGAGACGCGCGCGCTCATGCAGCGGTACGCCCAGCTTTTCGTACGTTTCCAGCAGCTTCGGATCGACCTCGTCGAGCGACTTCGGACCGGCCTTCGGTGCCGAGTAGTAACTCACGGCCTGGTAATCGATGGGTGCAATCTCGAGCTTCGCCCAGTCCGGCTCCGGCATGGTGAGCCAATGCCGGTACGCGGCGAGGCGCCACTCGGTCATCCACTCCGGCTCGCCCTTGATCGCGGACAACTGGCGCACGGTGTCCTCGTTGAGGCCCGGCGGCAGGGTCGTGGACTCGATGTCGGTGACGAAACCGGCCTCGTAGCGACGATTGAGGGCCGCTTCGACTTCGGCGTTGTCGTGCACCGGCGCTGCCACTTCGCGTGTCATGTTCTCGCTCTCGTTCATGCGTTTGCCTGTGCGGCGTGTGCCGCCTCCGTGGCCGGCGCCGTCGGGCGCGCAGCCAGCATCTGTGCAAGGGTCATGGCGCGCAGCAGGCCATCGATCGCCCCGGAAACGGATCGCCAGCTACCGCTGACGCCGCACTGCGACTGCCGCTCGCACTGGCCCTGAGCCATGCTGCATTCGGTGAGGCCGATCGGCCCTTCCATCGCTTCGACGATCTCGGCAAGGCTGATCGCCTCGGCCGGCCGTGCGAGCCGGTAGCCACCGTTGACCCCGCGAAACGATTCCACCAGCCCTGCGTGACCAAGCAGCTTCAGCAGCTTCGACACGGTGGGCAGCTCAAGGCGCGCCTCTTCCGCGATCTGGGCAGTGCTCAGAACGTCATTCGGGTGGGCGGCGATGCAGGTCATCACCACCGTCGCGTAATCGGTCAGTCGGCTGACACGCAGCATGGGGAAAGGGGAGTCGTCAATACCGGACCAAAATGGTACTGATTTTGGCGCCCTGGCGCAATGGCGGGGCTCGCTGCGCATAGCCCTTGTATAGGGCGAAATGCACCAATATGGTGCGCCAGTTTGCTACCTACGGCGCGCCATGCCGCATTGCACAAGGGCCGAGGCGCTGGCACGCATCCTGCTCTACCCCTCGTAGGCCAACGATAGGGGACGCACGCTCCATGAAGTGGATCAACGCGATTATCAAGCCGTTTACGCTGGACGACGTCCGCGAGGCCCTGGCCGAAGTCGGCGTGCAGGGCATGACAGTGACCGAGGTGAAGGGGTTCGGCCGCCAGCATGGCCACACGGAGCTATATCGGGGCGCGGAGTACGTGGTCGATTTCCTGCCCAAGCTGAAGATCGAGATCGCCGTGACCGACGAGCAGGTCGAACGCGCGGTCGAGGCGATCGGCACCGCCGCGCGCACCGGCAAGATCGGCGACGGCAAGATCTTTGTGATCGACCTCGAACAGGCCATCCGCATTCGCACGCAGGAGGTGGACGCCGATGCGCTCTAAGACCATCGCCACCCTCGCCGTCTCTGCCCTGCTTCCCGGCCTGGCCTTCGCCCAGACCACCACCCCCACAAAACTGGACAGCGGCGACACCGCCTGGATGCTAACGTCCAGCATGCTCGTGCTGTTGATGACGATTCCCGGCCTCGCCTTGTTCTACGGCGGCATGGTGCGGGCGAAGAACCTCCTGTCGGTGCTGATGCAGTGCTTTGCGATCACGGCGCTGGTGACGGTGCTGTGGGTCGTCTACGGCTATTCCATGGCGTTCGACGCGACCGGCATGGCCGTGGGTACGACGGGACTGCATTCGTTCGTCGGCGGACTCGGACGCGCGATGCTTGCGGGGCTCGCGCCAGGGAGCCTCTACAACACGGTGCCGGAAGCGGTGTTCGTGATGTTCCAGATGACCTTCGCGATCATCACGCCTGCCCTCATCGTCGGTGCCATCGCCGAGCGCATGAAGTTCTCTGCCCTGCTCGTCTTCACGGCGCTGTGGTTCACCGTGGTCTACCTGCCGATGGCGCACATGGTCTGGGGCGGCCCGGGTTCGTTCCTCGGCGACCTCGGCGTGATCGACTTTGCCGGCGGCACGGTGGTGCACATCAACGCGGGCATCGCCGGCTTGGTGGGATGTCTGGTCATCGGCAAACGGCGCGGCTATCCCACGACGCCGATGCCGCCCCACAACCTCGGCTACACCCTCGTGGGTGCGAGCATGCTCTGGCTCGGCTGGTTCGGTTTCAACGCGGGCTCCGCGGTTGCTGCCAACGGCAGCGCCGGCATGGCGATGCTGGTGACGCAGATCGCCACCGCCGCCGCAGCGATCGGTTGGACGGCCGTCGAGTGGTTGACCCACCGTCGCCCGAGCGTCCTGGGCATCGCATCCGGTGCTGTGGCGGGCCTCGTGGCAGTCACTCCCGCCGCGGGCACCTGCGGCCCGGGTGGCGCCCTGCTGATTGGCTTTGCCGCCGGCATCGTGTGCTTCTTCTGCGCCACGCGGCTCAAGCGCCGGTTCGGCTATGACGATTCACTTGACGTGTTCGGCGTGCATGCCGTCGCCGGCATCATCGGCGCGCTGCTCACCGGTCCCTTCGCCGCGCATGCGCTCGGTGGATTCGGCACGGTGACAGACCTGGGCCTGTCGCTATGGGTCCAGTTCAAGGGCGTGGCCTTCACCGTGGTCTACAGCGGCGTGCTCAGCTACGCGATTTTCAAGGGCATCGCAGTGACCATGGGCCTGCGCGTGGACGAGGAACAGGAACAGGTGGGCCTGGACATCGCGTTGCACGAAGAGCGCGGCTACAACCTCTCCTGATCGCACCGCGCTTCGTACGATGGCCCGGCCAACCGGCCGGGCCTGGTGACGCTCTAGTGGCGCACCGCGGTCACTTCGATCTCGACAAGAAACGCGGGTGACGCCAGTCCTGCCACCTGCATCGCGGAACGCGACGGCAGGTTCGGCTGCGTCGGCGTGCCGAAGAACTGCGTGTATCCCGCCATGAAGCCGGCGAAGTCCATCTTGCCGCCCTTCGCCGGATCGCCCACCAGGAACACCTGCATCTTCACCACGTCGCTCATCGACAGACCCATGTCCTTGAGCTGCTTCTCGATCGAGCGCAACACGCCGATCGTCTGCGTCTTCGTATCGCCGTAGGCCTGCGGGCTGTCCTTGGACGCGTTGCTGTCCGCCACGGGCGGCACCACGCCACTCAGAAAAACGAGCGTGCTGCCGGCGGGCACTTCGACGGCTGCCGAAATCGGGAAGGTGCTGTTGGGAATCTTGTGCCGGACCACGTCGCCGCCGAAGGCCGGCGCCGCGAGGGCGAACGAGAGGGACAACAAGGCGGCGTGCATACGCATGGATCAATGCTCCTCGGGATGGGGGGCGGGTCGGAACGCTTTCACGTCTTCCGCCGTCAGCGCGTCTTGGTAGGTATTGCCGAAATGGGTACGGACGTAGTTCACCACGTCTGCCACCTGCGCGTCGCTGAGAAGCATACCGAACGGCGGCATACCGCCGCGGCCGTTGATGACCATGGCCGCAGGATAGGCCGCGGAGGCCAGCTTGGGATTGCCGGCCAACGCGGGATATCTGCCCGCACCGACCGCGCCTTTCGCGTCGGGCATGTGGCAGCCCTGACATACGTGCGTGAAGATCTGTTCCCCAGTGACGTGCGCGGCGTCCTTGCGGTCAATGAACTCGGCATCCGTCGCCTGCGCCGATGCAGCGCTGCACACCAACAGCAACGCCAGGCCAAGACGTACGGCGTTCATGCGGCGGCTCCCGCCGTGGCGCGCCGATGCAGCGCATCGATGGCCGAAAGCGACGAAAGAATCGCCCCCTCCTGCCACGCGGGAAGATAGGACGCGTGCTCGCCGGCCAGCACGATGCGGCCATCCATCGAGCACAGGTTGGCGTAATGCTTCTCGCGCAAGGCATCCGTCCACCAACCGAAGCAGCCGAGCGTGAACGGTGCACGATGCCAGGCGACGGCCATCCCGTTCTCGAAGGCTTCCGTGTACTGCGGATGGATCTGCGCACCGTATTCCACGGCCTTGCGAATCCGTGTGGCGGGATCGAGCGCGGTGAATTCGTAGGCTTCGAGAAAGAACGTATACGAACCCAGCAACACGCCCTTCTTCGTACCGATGCCATGGCTGGGATAGGCAATGAAACCGATCGGCAGATCGGTGGTAGTGATGCCGCCGTAGATCGCCTCGTCCTCTTCCCAGAAACGGCGTTTGAACTGCAGGCCGATCTTCGAGGAGGCCATGTAAGGCACGGCCGAGATCGCCGCCCGCTTCGCATCGGATACCTGGACCGGAAGCTGGCTCAGGATCGACAACGGAATCGTGCAGACGCACCAGTCTGCCGTGGCCTGGTGCGTCGTGCCCGGCGACGCGGTGTCTTCATAGGTAACGGTCACGCCGCGATCGTCCTGCGCAATGGCGGTGACCTTCGCGCCGTAACGAATCACGCCGCCGCCAATCTCGCGCACGAATGCCTTGCCGATCGCATCCATGCCACCGACAGGCTGCAACAACGTGGTCTGGTATTCGTAAAGCTCGCTCATGCCCAGCGCCTTCCACAGACGCGCATTGAGCATGTCGGAGATGCCGATGGGCTGGGAGAACGTCGGCTTGCCATCGGGACCGCCGCCCGGTGGCTTTGCGTAACCGCGGTGCTCATTACTCTCGCGGCCGGCCACGTAGCGAAACTGGTGATCGAGCCCGCCGAAGTCGCGCAAGGCTTCGAGCAGGATCTCGCTATCCTCCTTACTCACCGCATCGTCCAGGCCACCCTTCCCCGCCACCTTCGCCAGCAGCTCGGCGATGCCGCCGTGGAAATCCGCCTGCACTTCGCGAAGACGTTGCGGCTTGCCACCGAATGCATTCGTTCCATGCGCATAGGCGTTGTAGTTCACCTGCACGAAGGGTTCGAGGGTGACGCCGAACTGGCGACAGTAATCGAGCACGCCATGGTGGTGATACGGAATGCGCCACGGGCCGGGATTGAAATACTGACCTTCGTCGTAGCGGCACTCCTGGCGATGGCCGCCAAGCTCGGTGTAGACGTCGCCGCCGCGCAGCGTCCAGTTACGCCCGCCAGCGCGATTGTTGTACTCGAGCACCTGCACGCGATAGCCCGCCTTGCGCAGCTCGTACGCCGCGACGAGGCCCGCCAGCCCGGCACCAAGCACGAGCACGCTGCCGCGACCGGACCCTTGCAACGGAGCGGGACGCTTGTACGTCGAAGGGCTGGCGAAACCGAGACCGGCCATCGCCTGGTACATCACGGCGCCACCACCGGCGAGGCCGATCATGCGCAGGAGGTCGCGCCGCGTGATGGGCGCCGTATCCTCGTGTTTCATCGACCCATTCCCCGATGCCACCCCGACGACCGAGCATAGACACACTCGGGATGCACAACAATAAGACCGACGGCCAGCCTTGCCATGACAGTCATGCCCAAAGGCTCTAAGCTCCCCGCGGCATTCGCTTATCAGTGACCCGCATGACTCCGATCGCCGACCGCTCCGCCGCACGACTCGCCTGGGCCCGCCACGCAACGGGTGCGCCCGCGCTCGTTCTGGAACCCGCTTCCGCCGACGCGAGTTTCCGCAGCTATTGGCGCGGCTACGTGGACGGGCAGCCAGTGATCGTGATGGATTCGCCGCCCGATCGCGAAGACCCCGCGCCATGGGTCGAGATCGGTCAGCGACTGGCCGCGGCAGGCCTGCACGTGCCGACGGTGATGGTTGCCGACCTGACGCAGGGCTTCCTGCTGATCGAGGATCTGGGCACGCGCACCTACCTGCCGGAGCTGAGCGACACGACAGTGGACGCGCTCTACGGGGACGCGCTGGACGCCCTCCTGCGCATGCAACGGCAGGTGGACACCGCGGGCCTGCCTGCGTTCGATCACGCCTGGCAGACGATGGAACTCGAACTCATGCCGACCTGGCTGATCGAGCGACACCTGGGCATGAGCCTCGCGTGCGAGGAATGGGACGTGGTGGAATCCGCGTTCACCGCGATCATGCACGCGATCGCCGAACAGCCGCGTGCCTTCATGCATCGCGACTATCACAGCCGCAACCTGCTGGTGACGGCGGAACGTTCGCCCGGGATCATCGACTTCCAGGGCGCGATGTCCGGCCCGATCACCTACGACCTCGCCTCGCTGCTTCGCGATGCGTACGTGGTATGGGACAACGAGCGCGTGGAAGGTTGGGTGGAGGCCTATCGCCTTCGCCTGCTCGATGCACGACTGCTCGACGAGACCGTGGACACCGACCGGTTTCGCCGCTGGTTCGACCTCACCGGCCTGCAGCGACACATCAAGATTCTTGGCCTGTTCTGCCGCCTCTGCTATCGCGACGGAAAACCCGGTTACCTCGACGACCTGCCGCGTGTGCTCCGCTACGTGCTCGACACCGCGCGCCGCCATGCAGACATCGCACCGCTGGCCGACCTGATCGAGGCAAAGATCGGCGATCGTGACATTCGCCAGGCGACACACGCGTGAGGCACGCACTCATTCTCGCGGCGGGCCTCGGCGAACGCATGCGGCCACTGACCGATCACACGCCGAAGCCACTGCTTCACGTCGCCGGCAAGCCACTCATCGTTCACCACATCGAGAAGCTCGCCGCCGCCGACGTGCGCTACATCGTCGTCAATACGTCGCACCTGGCCGAACACTTTCCCGAGGCGCTGGGCGACGGATCGCGCTGGGGTGTCCGCATCCGTTATTCGTATGAAGGGCCGACGCCACTGGAAACCGGGGGTGGCATGTTGAAGGCGTTGCCCTTGCTGGGTGCCGATCCCTTCATCGTGGTGAGCGCGGACATCTGGAGCGATGTCGATTACGCCGCGCTGCCGCGCGAACCGCAGGGTGTGGCGCACCTGGTCATGGTGCCCAATCCCTCGTTCCATCCACATGGGGACTTTTCACTCGCCGACGGTCGCCTTTACGACGCCAACGGTCCCGCAGGCGCCGAACGCCTGACCTTCGGCAACGTGGGGGTCTATCGCCGGGAAATCGTGGAGCACGAGCAACCCGGACGCTTCAAGCTGTTGCCGATGTATCGCAAGGCCATCGCCGAAGGTCGCCTGACTGGCGAACGCTTCGACGGTTTCTGGCGCAACGTGGGCACGCCGGCACAACTGGACGAACTGCGCGCCATCGCCGGCGCGTAGCGCTGTGAAAGCGATGCCGCCGGGATTTACTGCACGGTATCGACGCCGAGTTCGCGTAGCCGCTCGTGCCCGAGCGCGAACGCTTCATTGAAGGCGCTGGTGATATCCGAGAAATCGTTGGTGCCCGTGCTGGCTTCGATTTCCTCGCCGATATGGTCGAGGATGCGGTAGCTGGCTCGGTAGACTTGCTCGCCCGCCTGGCCGTTATGTTTTACCGCCTTCGCTACCACTCTGTATTTACTGTGATTTTCCACTGCGCGTCCCCTCCCCTGTTCCTCGATACTGCCGGGGCGGGGTGACCGTTGCAAGTGACTTCGATGGCGATCCTGCGTCAGCCCGTCAGCCGGCCGCGGTCAGCACGGCGAGGAAATCCCTGCCGTAGCGCTTCAGCTTGTTCTCGCCCACGCCACTGATCGAGCCCAGTTCTTCTTCATTACCGGGCAGCGCACGCAACATCGCGAGCAATGTCGCGTCGTGGAAAATCACATAGGCCGGGACGCCATGCTGCTTGGCAAGTTCCGCACGCACCCGGCGCAGTTCGTTCCACAGCGGCAGCTCGATCTCCTCGATGCCCAGCGACGTACCCGTCGCAGCAGGCGTGGCACGTGCCGCGCGACGTCCCTTCGCAGGACGCGCATCCTCGCGCAGCCAGACCTTGCATTCACCCTTCAACACCGGGCCGCTCTGCGTCGACAAACGCAAGGTGCCGTAGCCGTCGGGATCGGCTTCGATCAGTCCTGCTGCGAGCAACTGGCGAAACACCGAGCGCCATTGCGTCGCATCCATGTCGGCACCCACGCCGAAGACGCGCAATTGATCGTGACCGAGATTGCGCAGGCGCTCGTTACCCTCGCCTCGTAGAACGTCGATGAGATGGCCCGCGCCGTAACGCTGCCCCGTGCGATAGATGCACGACATGGCCTTCTGCGCAGCGAGCGTGGCATCCCACGTCTTCGGCGGCGCCAGGCAGTTGTCGCAATTGCCGCAGGGCTCGGGATAAATCTCCGCGAAGGCTTCGAGCAGAAGCTGACGACGGCAACGCGTGGCTTCCGCATAGCCCAGCAAGGAATCCAGCTTCAGGCGTTCGATGCGCTTGCGATCGTCGCCCGCTTCCGACTGCGCGATCATCTGGCTCATCGTAACGACGTCGCCGAGACCGTAGACCATCCACGCCTCGGCCGGCAGGCCATCGCGACCGGCACGACCGGTCTCCTGGTAATAGCCTTCCATGCTGCGCGGAAGATCGAGGTGGGCGACGAAGCGCACGTCGGGTTTGTCGATGCCCATACCGAAGGCCACCGTAGCGACCATGACGACACCGTCTTCGCGCAGGAACCTTTGCTGGTGCCGCGTACGCGTTTGCGCGTCGAGGCCCGCGTGGTAAGGCAGCGATTCCACGCCCGCCTCGGCGAGCCACGCGGCGGTCTCATCCACCTTGCGCCGGCTGAGGCAATAGACGATGCCCGCCTCGCCGCGATGCCCGTCGAGAAAGTCCAGCAACTGCCGGCGCGCGTTCTGTCGCGGCGCCACGCGATAACGGATGTTCGGGCGATCAAAGCTTGAAACGAAGCGTCGTGCCGCCTGCAAACCGAGCCGCTCGACGATCTCCTCGCGAGTGCGCTCATCGGCGGTGGCCGTGAGTGCGATGCGCGGCACCTCCGGAAAGCGCTCGTGCAGGATCGCCAGCTCACGGTATTCCGGACGGAAGTCGTGTCCCCACTGGGACACGCAGTGCGCTTCGTCGATGGCGAACAGCGCAATCGGCACGCGATCGAGCAAGCCAAGAAAACGCCCGGTGAGCAGGCGTTCGGGCGCGACGTAGAGCATGTCCAGTTCGCCCCCCAGCATGAGGTCTTCGACCTCGCGCTGCGTCATCGCGTCCAGGCTGGAGTTCAGATACCGCGCCTTCACGCCTGCTTCGTTGAGCGCATCGACCTGGTCCTGCATCAGAGCGATCAAGGGCGAGACGACGATGCCGATACCTTGGCGTATGAGAGCAGGAATCTGGAAGCACAGCGACTTGCCACCGCCCGTGGGCATCAGCACGAGGGCGTCGCCACCCTCGGCGACGTGTTCGACGATGGCCTGCTGTTGACCGCGGAAACCGGGGTAGCCGAAAACGGAATGGAGAAGATCGAGGGCTGGGGAAGACATGTGCGCCATGCTAGCAAACCCGTGATCTGCGCCTTCACACAGTGCGCGCTGAACGGGCGGTTTTCCTACACCGATTTGAGACAAAGATCGTTTTATTTTTCCTGGCGCCAGCAGGTAATGAGGCCGGGGTTCCCACCTATCAACAGCGTTTCCATGTCCCAGAAGGGGATGCCATGAAGCAAGCGCTCGTACGCACCGTCCTGCTCGCCGTCAGTGTCTTTGCCGGCGCCCTTCCCACGCATGCTGCGGAGGGCCACCTCGGCTTCCAGGGCGCCATCACGGAGGTCACCTGTCGTGCCGATGGCGCGAGACTCGCCTGCCCTCAAGGGCGATCCATTCCAACAAACGTTCGCTGGTTCCACACCGGCACCGCCGCCGGCCTGGACCACACCGCCTTGTTCGCCTATGCCCGGCAACGGGACGCTTCGACCTCATGGCGAATCATGGAGATCACCTACCGCTGACCGCCGGCCAGCCGGTCAAGCCGGTGAGCCCCAGATGGCGCGATCCAGATCGTGATCGAGGCCAAAAGCGCTCATCGGTACGCGTCCTTCCTTCACCGTCACGCCTTCCGAGGTGAGCCGCCGGCACTGCTCGCGGTAACCGCGCGTGCCCGCGGGAATGCCTATACGACCGTCGGCACGGAGCACACGGTGCCAGGGCAGGTCGGCGCGGTTCGGCGCATCGCCGAGCACCTTGCCGATCAGCCGGGCGCGACCTGGGTAACCCGCGCGCGCCGCGATGGCGCCGTAGCTGGCAACGCGGCCGCGCGGAATGGCTGCGACCGCGTCGATGATCCGTTGCGCACGCAGCGCGCGGGCTTCGTCATCGTCGACTTCATCGTTCATGGTGATTTCGTGCATGTTTGGTCTCGCATGTCAGCGTACCATCAGGCTTCTCTGACGACGGACCGGTACAAGCCCATGCGGCACTTCGAAGCGATTCGCTCCCATGTCGGCAGCATCCACAGGCTCCGCCAGAACGAGCCCTACATCATCAGCTTCGACCTCGAGCTACCCGACGGGCGGCATCAGGGTATCTATCTCGCCGAACTGGAAGACGCGGACGGCCAACGCTTCCTGCGCCTGTCCACGCCGATCGGGCCGCTGGTAGGCGTGGATGCGCGGCGCTGCCTGCGCTTCAACTGGGAGCAACGCACGGGCTACCTGGCCGAGGCCGATCTGGACGGCTCTCCCTATCTGCACCTGTGCGAGAACCGTCCCTACGACTATCTCGACGAGCGCGAGCTGGCTCGCCTGATCGAAGAACTGGGCGCGACCGGCGATCAGCTGGAACAACTGGTCAACGGGGAAGCGGACGCGCTCTGAGCGTCCGCACGCAGCAAGAGCCTCAGAACAGCGGCCTCAGAACAGCAGGTGGCCCAGCTTCACCAGGCCGTAGCCGATGCCGGCCGTGATGGGCAGCGTGAGTATCCAGGCCCAGACCATGCGCTCGACCACCGACCAGCGGATGGCATTGAACCGCTTCGCCGCACCCACGCCCATGATCGATGCCGACACATTGTGCGTGGTCGAGACCGGCACGCCGAGCACCGATGCCGTGAGAATCACGGCGGCCGAACTGCCTTCCGCAGCGAAGCCGTTGATCGGATGCAATTTCACCATTTTGTGGCCGAGCGTCTTGATGATGCGCCAGCCGCCACCTGCCGTGCCGCCCGCCATCGTCAGCGCGCAAACGACCTTGACCCAGATCGGAATCGGAAAGCCGCCCGCGGCGGCCGGGTCGTGCGGAATGCGGAGGAAATGCAGAAAGGTCGGCAGGTGATCGAACTGGCCCGCGGCGGTGGCGCCGGCAAGCGCCAGCGCGATGATACCCATGCTCTTCTGCGCATCGTTCATGCCGTGGGAGATGCCCATGGCGCTGGCCGAGAAGATCTGCGCCTTGCCGAAGAAACTGTTCACGAACGGCGTGCGGCCGAATCGACGCAGGGGACCCTTGCGGCTGGAGAAGAAGCCGAGCAGCGCGTACAGCCCGCCCATGATCAGGAAACCGATCACGAAGCCCAGGAACGGCGAGACGATCATCGGCACGATCACCTTGGGCAGCACGCCCTTGCCGAGCCACCAGTGCGCGCCGCCCTCCCACCAGATGATGGAATGGAAGTTGTCGCCCGCCGCGGCCAGGGCGGCACCGCACAGGCCGCCCACGAGGGCATGGCTGGAACTCGACGGCAGGCCGAGCCACCAGGTGATGAGGTTCCAGATCGTGGCGCCCAGCAGCGCGCTGATGAGCAGTTGCGAGCCGACCTCGACGACGCCGGTGTCGATCAGGCCGGACGCGATCGTCGCGGCGACGGCGGTGCCCCACAGCGCACCGGCGAGATTGGTGACCGCCGCCAGCAGCACAGCCTGCCCCGGCGTGAGTACCTTGGTGGCGACCACGGTCGCAATGGAGTTCGCCGTGTCGTGGAAGCCATTGATGTACGTGAACGCGAGGGCGATCAGAACGACCGCGATGACCATGCTCATGGGACGCCCGCCGTCAGGAGTTCTTGAGCACGATGGAATAGACGACGTTGCCCACGTCCCGGCACTTGTCCACGGCTTTCTCGATCAGCTCGAACAGATCCTTGGCGAGAATGGCGCGCAACGGGTCCGACGCCTCGGCGTACAACGTGCGGTAGGGGTCGAGAAGAAGCCGGTCGGCTTCCGATTCCAGAGCCTGGAGCTGATCGCGCAGCTTCTTCACCGGGTCGATCTTCAGCCCATGGCGCAACTGGCCGATCATCGCCACCACCACGTCGGCCGACCGTTCGAGCAGCGCGGCGCGCTGGCTGAAATCGATGCCCTGGAGGCGCTCGGCGACGATCACGTAGCGCTCGGCGAACTTCTCGATGGTCTTGGGGATCTTGTACAGCGCCGAGTTCAGCGCCTCGATGTCTTCGCGGTCCAGCGCGGTGACGAAGGTGTTCACCAGTTCCTCGCCGATCTGCGCGTGCAGGGCCTTCTCGCGGGCGCGTGCCGTGCTGAAGGCGGCCATGACGGGGGTGCGATCGGTCTGGATGACCAGCTCATGCATGGCCTTGGCGCTCTCGCGAGCAGCCTCGGCGCTCGCTTCGAGCAGGCCGTAGAACTTGTCGCCCTTACCGAAGATCGTCTGGAGTGAAAACATGGCGTCGCCTGGGGAACCTGGGGATTTGTGACGACAATGTTACCGGACTGGCCCGTCGCTGGGGTGGGCGAGCCCCTGCAGGACCGATCCGGCCCCATCTGCTATATAAGCGGCCGATGCTCACCGAACTCCTGCTGGTCCTCTTCTTGTCCCTCGGCAACGGGTTCTTCGCCCTGTCCGAAATGTCCGTGGTCGCCTCCCGCAAGAGCCGCCTCAAGCAGCTCGCGCGGGACAGCCGGCGCGCGCGGGTGGCCCTGCAACTGGCCGAAGCGCCGGAGCGCTTCCTGTCCACCGTGCAGGTCGGCATGACCTTGATCATCCTGGTCACCGGCGCCGTGGCAGGCGATGGCCTGGGCGAACGGTTCACCGACATCGTCCACGGCGACGGGCCCGCCTGGCTGGAGCCTTATGCCCGTATCGTGGGCTGGCTGCTCGGCTTCCTGCTCATGTCGCTGGTGCAGATCGTCATCGGCGAGCTGGTGCCGAAGCGCGCGGCGCTCTCGGCGCCCGAGCGGATCGCCTGCCAGATCGCCGTGCCGATGCTGATCGTGTCGCGGATCACGCTGCCCATGGTCTGGCTGCTGAACCACCTGTCCACCGGCATTCTGCGCGTGTTGCGCCTGCACCGGGCCGGCGCCAATGCCGCCACCGAAGAAGAGATCCGCCTGCTGGTCGCCGAAAGCGCGGAACAGGGCATCCTCGACAGCGACGAGCGGAACATGGTCAACCGCGTGTTGCGCCTGGGCGATCGCAGCGTGGACTCCGTGATGACCCCGCGCATGAAGATCGCCTGGCTGGACATCGCCGCGTCGCGCGAAGACAACCTGGACGTTCTGAGGGAAAGCCAGTTCTCCCGCTACCCGGTGTACCGGCGCGACGAGAGCGAGGTGGTCGGCACGGTCGAGGTGAAATCGCTCATCGGATCGCTGGAAGGTGGCGAGGCCGATTTGTTCGCGCACATGGCCCGCCCCTTGTTCGTGCCCGCGACCGCTCGCGCGCTCGACCTCCTCGAAGCCTTTCGCGACGCCGACACGCAACTGGCGCTCGCCGTGGACGAGTACGGCGACATCGAAGGCCTGGTCACGCTGAACGACCTGCTCGGCGCGGTCATCGGTGCCACGGCTCCCGCAGCGGACGATGCGACCCAGGATGGCCCCATCATCCGGCGCGACGACGGCAGTTGGCTGATCGATGGCTCGCTGCCGGCGGACGACCTGCGCGAGCTGCTGCAGCTCGACCGCCTGCCCAATGAAGAGGCGCACGATTTCCGCACGGTCGCGGGCATGGTCACGACGCAATTCGGCCACATCCCCCGCGCAGGCGAATCCTTCCTATGGCAAGGCCGCCGCTTCGAAGTGATGGACATGGATGGCGCACGCATCGACAAGATTCTCGTGAGCGAGGCTACCGTCGACGAACCGGCCATCGAGGAATAGCGCCCCCCCCGGTACGATTCAATACCGGTTCAAGGCGGTGCAGCGAGAGTCACCGCATGGACCCCGCCGAGCCCCGCGAAGAAAAGACCGTCGCCCTGCTGAGGGCGGCACTGATGGCGGCTTCGGACGAGCGCATCTCCGTGGAGGAACTGCTCGATTCCTTGAAGCGCCGGGCCTTCGGTTTCGTGCTGCTGCTACTCGCCATTCCGAACTTCATCCCCGTGCCGCTGGGCATCGGCGGCATCATGGGCGTGTTGGTGATTGGCCTGGGGCTCGAAATGCTGATCGGCCTGGAACATCCGTGGATTCCGGGCTTCCTGCGCCGCCGGACGATTTCACGGGAAGGCCTGCTGCGCTTCCTCGACCGCATCGCCCCGTTCAGCGGGCGCCTGGAGCGGATCTGCAAACCGCGGCTGCAACGGCTCACGCGGCGGCCATTCACCTTCGTGTCCGGCGCGATCATGCTCCTCGTCGGCATCCTGCTCGCCCTGCCGATCCCCTTCACCAACTACGTGTTCGGCGGCATGCTCATCGCCTTCGCCTTCGCGCTGGTGGAGCGCGATGGCGTCCTGCTGGCCATGGTCTGGGTGACCACGGTGGCGATCGTGATTGCGTCCGCCACGTTCAGCCACGCCCTGGCCGGGTTCTTTCGCGACCTGTTCTAGCCGCCCCTACGGCGTCTTGTCGCCTTCGTGCGCGATGCTCGCCATGCGCTGGGCGTCCGCCAGAATCCCGTGCAGAATGCGCAGCTCGCGCAATTCGGGCCTCGCGCGAAGGAACAGCTTGCGCAGTTTCAGCATGATGGTCGTGGGCGACCGCCCCTTGTGAAACTCGATGTCATCGAGCGTCTGGCCGAGATGATCGAAGAACCGTTCGAGCTGCTCGGCGTCGGCCGGCGCCTCGTCGGGGTCCAGTGTGACGACCGGGGCAGCAGCTTCGTCGGCGAGCAGGGCCAGGCGCACCTCGTAGGCCACCACCTGCACGGCCTGCGACAGGTTGAGCGAGCTGAAGTCGTCCACGCTGGGGATACGGACCATGGCATGGCAGCGCGACAGCTCGTCGTTCTCCAGCCCCGTGCGCTCGTTGCCGAACACGAGGGCCACCTGCTCGCCGCGCTTCGCGGCGGCTACGGCCTGGGCAGCCCCTTCCCGAGGGTCCAACTCCGGAAGGTTCACGCCGCGACGGCGCGCGGAGAGGCCGAGCGAAAACGTCGCACCGGCCAGACCCGACACGAGATCGTCGTGAATCGCCGCCTGGGCGAGCACATCGTCCGCGCCCGCCGCGAGCGCCGTCGCCTCGGGGTCGGGAAAACGGTGCGGCGCCACGAGGGTCAGACGGTCGAAGCCCATGGTGCGGATGGCGCGCGCCGCCGAACCGATGTTCCCCGAATGCGAGGTGCGGACGAGGACGAAGCGGAGGCGGTCGTGAAGCTCGGAAAGGGCCATGGCGGGCGGGGTGGCTGACGGCAGGACCGGAAAGTCTACAACGGCAATGACTTGGGCGAGGCGCGAGGGGATGGTAAACTCCCCGGCCGACGCGGCTTTCGACCGCTCCTTCGTTCTTTTGCCAAGCCGATCCCCATGCCAAGACCCGCCGTCAACGTCGCGGCGCGCGCCGCGCGCTCCGCAGGAAACATCATCCTGCGCTACATGAATCGCATCGAAGGCCTTGCGGTCGTCGAGAAGCAGCGGATGGACTTCGCCTCCGAGGTCGACCGGCTCGCCGAAGCCGAGATCGTCAAGGAACTCCGCCGCGCCTACCCCACCCACGCCATCGTGGGCGAGGAATCGGGGCAGACCGGCAAGGGCGGCCCGCTCACATGGGTGATCGATCCCCTGGACGGCACGCACAATTACCTGCGCGGCATCCCCCATTTCAGCGTATCCATCGCGCTGCTCGACAAGGGCGAGCCCGTATACGGCGTGGTTTTCGATCCCCTGCGCGATGAACTGTTCACCGCGAGCAAGGGCGATGGCGCCTACCTCAACGACCGCCGCATTCGCGTAGCCAAGCGCGAGAACCTGACCGGCGCATTGATCGGCACCGGCTTCCCGTACCGTGTGCGCAACCATCTCGAATCGCAATTGGCCATGACGGCTGCCCTGCTCAAGGAAGCCGAGGATGTCCGCCGCATGGGCTCCGCAGCCCTCGACCTGGCCTACGTGGCCACCGGTCGTCTCGACGGCTACTTCGAGCCGGGCCTCAACGTGTGGGACATCGCTGCAGGCGCCCTGCTCGTGCGCGAAGCCGGCGGCGTGTACGGCGACTTCGCCGGACGCGAAGGCCTGCCCGAGAGCGGCAACATCATCGCAGCCAACCACAAGGTGGCCGCCGCCATGACCGAGGTCATCGGTGCCAACGCCACGCCGCGCCTGCTCGGCGTGTAAAGGCCTCACGGCGGTGTAGGAAAACCCTGCACCGCCGCCTTCCCTGCGCCTACATACGGGCGCGGGCACGGCCCCTAATCTGTCGCCGCGAACGGGACGTTCGCTTTCCCCTACGACGGATCAAGGAAACTACGCCGTGATGTACCCCCCATCCCCCTTCGGCCGCCTGTCGGCCGCGCTGACGCTTGCCTTGGCTTCGGCCTGTCTTGTCCCGACGGCCTCCGCCGAAGTACGCACCATGATCGTCACCTCCGATCCGCAATACCCGTGGACGAGCAAAACGGATGCCAAGCTACCGGAGAGCGACGCGCAGACACAGGCAGAGTCGGAGCGCCTCATCGAGGAACAGTACCGCAGCATTGCCGCTTACCGTGCCGCACGACCGGATCAGCAGATCCCCGTCTTCATCAATGGCGACCTCACCGCGTACGGGCACGGTTGGCAACGCGCAGTCATGGAGCGCATGTACCGGATTCTGGGCGACAACGTGCACCTGGGTCTCGGTAACCACGACTACGCGAACAATATCCGCGAAGCCGACGGCAGTGGCTGCTACAACAATGGCTGTGCCCGCGACAGCATCAACGATCTCGTTCGCCACGTTCGCAACAAGCGGAGCACCGTGGCGTTCGACTTCGCCGACATGTCGCAAGGCCTTTTCAAGAAGAGCTACTACGGAAGCCTGGGCTATGCCGTCGAAACACCGGGACTCGAACGCGTACTCAACGTGCAGCTCAACTACCACCCGACCTACACGGTGAGCTTCGACACCACCGAAAAGCTCCGGCCCGCACACTACGAGATCGTGTCATCGCTGCCATGGCTGGACGGTCTGCTGGACACGCACCTGTCGGTACCGCGCTATGGCACGCCCGCCGATCGTGCCTACGACTTCGCCATCCTGCACATGCACGATCCGCTTGAGGATGCCTGGGAACTGGAAGGGCTGCCCGATCGCGAGCACATCGCTGCCATCTTCGGCGGGCATATCCACGCACTCATGGGCCGCTATCCCAACGAAAACGGCATACCGATCTTCTTGAGCGGCTCGGCGTCGCAACGCACGTATCTCGTCGTCGAACACGATACCGATGCGGCCGTACTCCGCGTCTACGGCGTGTACCGAAACGATCCCGAACGCAAGCAGTTGCTGAGTGTCGTCCCCGTCCCGACGTCCTGACGTTTCAGTCGCTGCGCAACAGATGCCGCAGGAACGGCACCGTCACTCGTCGCTGTGCGGCGAGTGAGGCGCGATCGAGGGTATCGAGCAGATCCAGCAAGGTGCCGAGATCACGGGCATGGTGAGCGAACAGCCAGTCCAGCACCACGTCGTCCAACTCGATGCCACGCGCACTCGCCTGCTCGCGCAGCACCGCGCGGCGCTCGCTGTCGTCGAGCGGTTTCAGCACGGCCTGGGTGAGCGAGCCCAGGCGCGAGCGCAGATCGGGCAAGGCGATCTCCAACGACGCCGGCGCCCCGTTCGCGGAGAAGAGCAAGGTGCATCCTTCGGCGCGATAGCGGTTGAACGTGTCGAACAGCGCATGCTCGGCATCGCCTTCACCCGCAATGGCATCGATGTCGTCGATGGCGAGCAGATCGCTGCCGGCCATGCCACGAATCGCTGCTGCACGCGGGCCGCGCATGCCTGCCAGTGGCAGGTATTGCGCAGTACGCCCCGCGTCGATCGCCGCCTGGCATGCTGCGATCAGGAGATGCGTGCGGCCGCTGCCGATCGGTCCAGCGACAAACACCCAGGGAGCATCCGCGTGCGTAGCGGCAGCGCGGACCGCTTCGACGGCCACCGCATTCTCACCCGCGCGAAAATGCTCGAAGCGCTGGCGTCGCGGCCAGCGCAGGGCGAGAGGAAGCTGGGTCGTCATGGCGCCTCGTCGCGCGGCGACGGCGGCCGTTCGTCGATGGTGACTTCAACATCCACCTCGATCGCTTCCGCGTTGGCGGCCGGCTCGGTATACAGCTGGCTTTCCCGGTAGCGCTCGACCATGTAGCGCAGCAGCACCACCACCACCGATGCCGCAGGCAGCGCCAGCAGCACGCCGAGAAAACCGAACAGATGGCCACCCGCGAGCACGGCGAAGATGACCGCCACCGGATGCAGGCCGATCTTGCCACCCACCAGTCGCGGCACGAGCACGTACCCTTCGAGCAACTGGCCGATGGTGAAGACGACGACCACCAGGATGACGTGCATCCAGTCGCCGTACTGCACGAGCGCGGCGATCATCGCCGCCACGAAGCCGATCATGAAGCCGAGGTAGGGCACGAAGCTCAGCAGTCCGGCGACCATGCCGATCAGCGGGCCGATGGAGATACCCACGAGGGTAAGACCCAGACCGTAGAACACGCCGAGAGCGAGCATGACCAGCAACTGGCCGCGCACGAAGGCGCCGAGCACGTGGTCCGACTCGCGCGCCAGATGCACCACCGTCGGCTCGATCGAACGCGGCAGCAGGCGCTGGATCTGCGCAATCATCTTGTCCCAGTCGCGCAGCAGATAGAACGCCACGACCGGAATCAGCACCGCGTTCGTCAACCAGGTGACGATGCCCATGCCGGACTGCGTGACCTTCGCCACCGCCTTCGCGGCGACGCTGCCAACCGAACCGATGTGCTCGCGCACGGTAGCAAGCAGGCGATCCGTATCGAAGACGCCCGGATCAAGTCGCAGCCGCGCCTGGATCCACGGCAAGGCGGTACCGCGCACCCAATCCACGTAGCGCGGCAGGTTCTCGGCCAGGCTCTCGAACTGGTGCTGGATCAGCGGGATCAACAGCAGCACCACACCGATGAAGACCAGCGAGATCACCGTGAAAACGATGCTGACCGCCCACGTACGCCCCATGCCGAGGCGCTGCAGGCGATCAGCCAACGGATCGCCGAGATAGGCCAGCATCGCTGCCAGGGCGAAAGGCATGAGCACCGGCGCCAGCAGCCAGATGACGAAGACGATGACGGCGGTGATCGCGAGCAGTTGCCAGCGGCGCGAAGTGTCGTGGTTCATGCGAGTCCAGGTTCGGCAAAGGGGCACCGGCCGCGTTCCGTGGCGGCGGTGAGGCGATTGTCGCGGATCGGCCCCCTCTCGGCGAACATGCGGCCGTCAGGGTACCCAGCGAACGGCGAGGTCGGCGCCGTCGTGCCCATCGGCGGCCAGGATATGCCCGCCTGCTGCGTAACCGGCGACAAGTCGGGCGAGCGGGGTCGAGGCGTTCACGGTCAGCATCACACCGTCCGCGGTGGCACCGATCGGCGCCACGGATTTCACCGACGGATCGTTCTGGAACGTGGACAGCAGGCCGGCGTAGTCAGCGGCGGAGTGCAGGCCCGATACCCAGACCTTGCCGCTGGTGCTGCCGCCCTGGGTGGCGGCGAGCTGACGGTCGAGCTTGTCGGCCATGGCGTTGGCGCCGTTGCTGAGCAACGCCGCACGGGCTTCGCCGCTGTCCTTCCAGCTCGTGGTGCGGCCCGCCGAAACGAGCGTCCAATCGGTCTGGTCGTCGCCGATCTTGCCGACGAGCACGACGGCGGTGTTGTACTGACGTGCGGCCGCGGCGACCGCGGCGGCGTCGCCACTGGCCAGGGCGGCCGGGTCGGCGATGGTGCCGTCCTTCGGCACCACGACCTGATAGCCGCGCGTATCGGCCATCTGCGCCAGCGGGACAATGTCCTGCTGACCAAGCAACTTTCCGCTGGCATCGCGCGCCACCACCAGCACCGACGGCTTCGGCGCTGCAGCTGTGGCGTCGCCGACGGCCAGGACGCGACGGATCGCACCCGGATCGAACACGATCTCCAGGCTCAGCGGCGCGCCGTTGGCGCCGCCCGTGCGGGAGTAGTGGTACTGCTGAACAAGCCCGCCCGGCTGCTTCATGGCGTCGGTATAACCTGGTTTGCCGCGTGGATCGGCGCCGTTGGAGGCTCGTGCGAGCACCTGGGTCAGCCCGTTGGCGAAGGCCTGGTCGCGGACCGCGGCGCTGGTATCCGGCACCGGTACAGCCACCGTATAGATGGTCGTCTGCGCTACGGCGACGCCGAGGCTGGCCGCCAGGAGGAACATCATGGAAACGATGAGGCGGACTGGGCGCATGGGCTTTGGGTGTCGCTGTGTGAGGGCGGGAAGTCTGCCCAAACCTTGCCATGGCGTCCATCCAAGCGGCGTGCAGGGCTGGCCGGGCGCCGCTTGCTGCTATCATGCGCGGTTTCCAACACGCGCCGGTTACCGCTTATGTCCTCCGACCAGGGCTCCCTCACCTACCGCGACGCGGGCGTCGACATCGATGCCGGCAATGCGCTCGTCGAGCGCATCAAGCCCCTGGTCAAGCGGACCTTCCGTCCCGAGGTGATGGGCGGGCTCGGCGGCTTCGGCGGCCTGTTCGACCTCTCCGGCCGCTACCGCGAGCCGGTGCTGGTATCCGGCACCGACGGCGTGGGCACCAAGCTCAAGCTCGCCCAGCAGTTGGGCCGGCACGACACGATCGGCATCGACCTGGTCGGCATGTGCGTCAACGACGTGCTGGTCCAAGGTGCCGAGCCCTTGTTCTTCCTCGACTACTTTGCGACCGGCAAGCTCGACGTCGATACGGCGGCTGCCGTCGTCGGCGGCATCGCGCGCGGTTGCGAACTGGCCGGCTGCGCACTGATCGGTGGCGAAACGGCGGAAATGCCGGACATGTACCCGCCGGGCGAATACGACCTCGCCGGCTTCACCGTCGGGGCGGTAGAGAAATCCGCGATGAACGACGGCTCGTCGATCGTGGCGGGCGACGTCATCCTCGGCGTTGCCTCGTCCGGCCCGCATTCCAACGGGTACTCGCTGATCCGCCGCATCCTCGAACGGGCCGGCTCGCCGCTGGAGACCGACCTGGGTGGCGTAACGCTGGTCGATGCCCTGATGGCGCCGACCACGATCTACGTGAAGCCCATGCTCGACCTGATCGGCAAGGTGGACGTGCATGGCATGGCCCACATCACCGGCGGCGGCTTGAAGGAAAACATCATCCGCGTGGTGCCCGATGGGCTCGGCCTGCGCATCGACGCTACCTCGTGGGAACCGCCGCCCGTCTTCCAGTGGCTGCAGCGCGAGGGCAACGTCACGCACGAGGAAATGTGGCGCACCTTCAATTGCGGCATCGGCTTCACGGTGCTGCTGGCGCAGGATCAGATCGGAGCGGCCAAGGCCGTGCTCGCCGCTCATGGCCTCGACAGCCGCGTGATCGGCTCGGTCGTCGCCGCTACGGGCGACGAACGCGTCCACATCGCCTGATCCAAACATGGCTCGCCCGCTTCGCGTCGCCGCCCTGGCCTCCGGGCGCGGCAGCAATCTTGCCGCTCTGATCGCCGCGCGCGACGCCGGGCAGCTGCCGATCGAATTCACGCTGGTCGGCAGCGATCGCGCCCAGGCCGGTGCGCTGGACGTTGCGACGGCTGCGGGCATTCCGACCCTCGCACTGAACCCGAAGGACTACCCCTCGCGCGCCGCGTTCGACGCGGCACTCTTCGACCGCATCGCGCAGAGCGGCGCCGAGTTGCTGGTGCTGGCCGGTTTCATGCGCATCGTCGATGCCGCCGTGGTGTCGGCGTGGGAAGGTCGCGCCATCAACGTGCATCCTTCCCTGCTGCCGAAGTATCGCGGCCTGCACACGCACCGCCGCTGCCTGGAAGCGGGCGACGCGGAGCACGGCGCGAGCGTGCATTACGTCACCGCAGAACTCGACGGCGGCCCGGTCGTCGCGCAGGCACGTATCGCCGTCCGTACCGGGGATACCGAGGCCGACCTTGCCGAGCGTCTGCTCGTCGAAGAACACAAGCTGCTGCCGGCCGTCGTCGGCGCGATCGCGATGGGTCGACTGCGTTGGCAGGACGGGCCGGTGTTCGACGAAGCACCACTGACGCGTCCGCTCGATCTCGGCGAACTGTAACGGTCGGCGCTCGCCCGGGATTCAGGCGAGGTGGCTAAACTCGGCGGCATGACGACCAAGACCCTGTTCCGCGCCGGCCTCGCGCTGGCTCTCGCCCTGCCCGTCGCCGCGTTCGCCGCCGACGTCCCGCAGTCCTTCACGGCTACCTATCAGGTCCTCAAGGATGGCGGCCCGCTCGGCGAAGCCACGGTCACGCTGAAATCCGCCGGTGGCGGCCAGTTCGAATACACGAATCAGACCAAGGGCACGTCCGGCCTCGCGGCGATGCTCGGTGCCAACGTTTCGGAGACCTCGCGCTTCACCTGGGCCGGCCAGGTACCGCAGGCCGTCAGCTACCACTACCAGCTCGACGCAGCGGTCAAGTCCAAGACGCGCGACCTCACCGTCCAGGGCGGCAACGTCCAGGTGCAGGACAACAAGAAGAGCTTCACCTATACCGCCGTCCCAGGCATGGTCGAGCGCAATACCTTGCCGCTTGCGCTGGGCCTGGCGCTTCGCTCGGGACAGCAGCAGGTCGCATTCCCCGTCGCCGTGAAGCAGCAGGTGGAGAACCAGCAGTTCAAGGTGTCGGCGAAGGAAAAGATCACGGTGCCGGCGGGCGCGTTCGATGCCATCCGCGTCGACCGCACCGACGCCGACCGCGGCTTCAACGCGTGGTATGTGCCGTCGAAGTATCCGGTGCCGGTGAAGCTGGCGCAGAAGGACGGCGGCGACCTGACGATGGAACTGGTGAAGTACGAGGCACGCTGACGCGTGATCTCGCGAGCGTCGACGCCGCGATAGTGCCTGTTGGCAAGAACCCTGTGGGAGCCGCCATGGCGGCGAGAAGCCCACGAAGCCATGAAGCGGAGAGGTAGGCTTCCTCGCCGCTTTAGCGGCTCCTACAAGGCACGAGTTGCGGATTGCCGCTAGCGTTGTGGGAGCCGCCATGGCGGCGAGAAGCCGACGGCGCGATGAAGCGGAGAGGGAGCATTCCCTCGCCGCTATAGGCACCGATGCCAACCCATACGGGCTGGATCAGCCCGGCAGGCGCCTGATCCGCGCACCGAGTACGCCGAGCTTTTCCTCGATGTTCTCGTAGCCGCGATCGATGTGGTACACGCGGTCCACGGTCGTGTCGCCTTCGGCCACGAGCCCGGCGAGCACCAGGCAGGCGGAGGCACGCAGATCGGTGGCCATGATCGGCGCACCGCTCATCTTCGGCACGCCGGTGATGATCGCGGTATTGCCTTCCAGGCGAATGTCGGCCCCGAGGCGCTGCAATTCCAGCGCGTGCATGAAGCGGTTCTCGAATACCGTTTCGGTAATGACGCCCACGCCTTCGGCCACGCAATTCAACGCCGTGAACTGCGCCTGCATGTCGGTGGGGAACGCCGGGTAAGGCGCGGTCACCAGGTTCACGGCCTTCGGCCGGCGGCCCTGCATGTCCAGCTCGATCCAGTCCTTGCCGGTGCTGATGTGCGCGCCGGATTCCTCGAGCTTCTGCAGCACGGCGTCCATCGTGTCGGCCCGCGCGCCGCGTGCACGCACCTTGCCGCCCGTCATCGCGGCGCCCACGAGGAAGGTGCCGGTCTCGATGCGATCGGGCAGCACTTCGTAGTGCGCGCCGTGCAGGCGTTCGACGCCCTCGACGACCAGGGTGGACGTGCCGATGCCGTCGATCTTCGCGCCCATCGCCATCAGGCAATACGCAAGATCGACCACCTCGGGCTCCTGCGCGGCGTTCTCGATGATCGTGGTGCCCTGGGCGAGGGTGGCCGCCATCAGGATGTTTTCGGTACCGGTCACGGTGACCATGTCCATGACGATGCGAGCGCCTTTCAGACGACCCGCGCGAGCCTTGATATAGCCATTCTCCACGCTGACCTCGGCGCCCAGCGCCTGCAGGCCACGGATGTGCTGGTCGACTGGGCGCGAGCCGATGGCGCAGCCACCGGGCAGCGACACTTCCGCCTTGCCGTAGCGAGCCACCAGCGGGCCCAGCACCAGGATCGACGCACGCATCGTCCGGACCAGGTCGTACGGCGCGACGCAGGAATTCTCCGGGCGCGGATCGATGTGCATCTTCATGCGATCGTCGAGGACGACCCGGACGCCCATGCGGCCGAGCAGTTCGATGAAGGTGGTGACGTCATGCAGGTGCGGCACGTTGCCGATGCTGACCGGCTCGTCCGCAAGCAGGCAGGAAGCGAGGATGGGCAGGACGGCGTTCTTCGCGCCGGAAATGCCGACCTCGCCATGAAGCGGCTGACCGCCGCTGATCAGGATCTTGGCCATGGGAATGCCTTGGATGTGGGATGACGGGGACGAAGGGCGATGCGGCGCGCGTGCTCAGCGGCGACCGGCGGCTTCGTCGGGAGTGAAGGTCTTGAGGCCGAGTGCATGGATGGCGCCACCCATGAGATCGCCCAGGGTCGCGTAGACGAGGCGGTGACGAGCCAGGGGCAATTTGCCGGTGAACTGCTCCGAGATCACCTCGGCCTCGAAATGAACGCCGTCGTCGCCGCGAACGTCCACCCGCGCGCCGGGCAAGCCGGCCTCGATCAATGCCTGGATGCGCGCAGCGTCCATGGATACTCCGGTAGGGGGTTGCCGCGGGTGCGAGGGTTCCGAAACGGAGCCTGAACCGCCCATCGATGGCAGCAACGATATAATGAGAATATGTAATGGTAATGGAAATCCGGTGTCGCAGAAATGGACATCCCGGGTAACCAGGGAGTGCCCACCCGGAACAAGAGGTCGCATGAACGCCCGCACCGCCCCGCCCACCGACCACCGCCTCGTGAATGCCGATACCGTGATTCGCAGCGCCCGCAACGTCATCAAGACGGAGGCGGCCGCCATTCGTGCGCTGGAAGCGAAGGTGGACGCGGCCTTCGTGCAGGCCTGCCAGATGATCCTGGCCTGCAAGGGCCGGGTGGTCGTCTCGGGCATGGGCAAGTCGGGCCACATCGCGCGAAAGATCGCCGCGACGCTGGCCTCCACCGGCACCCCCTCTTTCTTCGTGCATCCGGGCGAGGCCAGCCACGGCGACCTCGGCATGATCCAGCCGGACGACCTCCTACTGGGCATTTCCTATTCCGGCGAGACCGACGAGCTTCTCTACATTCTCCCGGCGATCAAGCGCCAGGGTATCGGCCTCATCTCGATCACGGGCAACCCGAAATCCTCGCTGGCGACGCAGGCCGACCTCAACCTGGATGCCAACGTCGCGTCCGAAGCGTGCCCTCACGGCCTGGCGCCGACGGCCAGCACGACGGCGGCCCTGGTCATGGGCGATGCCCTGGCCGTGGCGCTGCTGGAAGCCCGCGGCTTCACCTCCGACGATTTCGCCCGTTCGCATCCCGCCGGCAGCCTCGGGCGCCGACTGTTGCTGCACATCGCAGATGTGATGCATTCGGGCGACGACGTGCCGCGCGTAACGCTGGAGGCAACGCTGAGCGAGGCCCTGGTGGAAATGTCGCGCAAGCGCCTGGGCATGACCGCGGTGGTCGATGCCGATCAGCGCCTGCTCGGCGTGTTCACCGACGGCGACCTGCGCCGCGCATTGGACGACGATGGCGTAGACCTGCGCAGCGCGTCGGTGGCGCAGCTCATGACGCGCGGTCCGAAGACGATCGGCTCGGACAAGCTCGCCGTCGAAGCTGCCCAGCTCATGGAAAAACACCAGATCAACGCCCTGCTCGTCGTGGACGCGGAAAACCGTGTGGTCGGCGCACTCAACATCCACGACCTGCTCCGCGCCCGCGTCGTCTGACGACCGGGCCAGCCGGCGCTCCCATCGGCGCCGCCACGTCCCCATATAGCGAACCATGGCCTACACCCACTACACCGAGATCCCCGCCGACGTTGCGGAACGCGCCGCCAAGGTGCGCATCGTCGTCTTCGACGTCGACGGCACGCTCACCGACGGCCGGCTCTGGTACGGCGAGGATGGCCGGGAGACCAAGGTCTTCCACGTCCATGACGGACTCGGCCTGAAGGCCCTGGAACGGAACGGCGTCAAGGTCGCGATCATTACCGCACGGATCAGCCACCCCGTGTCGTTGCGGGCGGAGGAACTGGGCATCGCCCACGTGTACCAGGGCCAGAAGGACAAGCGCGCCTGCCTGACCGGCCTGCTCGAAGCGCTGCGCCTGGCGCCCGAGCAGTCCGCCTTTGTCGGTGACGACCTGCCCGACCTGCCTGCCATGAGCATCGCCGGTCTGGCCGTCGCCACGGCGAACGCCCATCCGTGGGTCGCCGAGCGGGCGCATTGGCGCACTCGGCTTTCGGGCGGCTACGGGGCGGCCCGTGAAGTGGCCGACATGATTCTTGCCGCGCAAGGCAAGGCTGAAGCCGAGCGGGACCGCTGGCTGTGAGTGTGCTCAACCTGTTCAAGGATCGCAGCGCGACGGGCATGGCGGGCATGCTCGCCGTCGCCCTGGGCGCCAGCGTCCTGCTCTATTACTGGGCGGCACCGGAGAAGAAGGTGCAGGACTTCGTCGGTCCACCGCGTTCGGGGTACGTGCTCACCAACTTCGACCTCGACTCGTACAACGACCAGGGCAAGCCGGCGTTCAAGCTGATCGCGCCGCACCTGGAGCGCCGCGAAGGCGACGAGTCGCTGTACATCAATGCACCGGATTTCGTCCTGCCCTCCACGACCGAGACGGACGTCCCGCCGTGGAAAGGACACTCGCAATATGGCTGGGTGAACAAGGATGGCAGCCTCCTGAAGCTGCAGGGCAAGGTCCACATGGATCGCCCCGCCTTCGGTACCACCCAGGCCGCCAGCATCGACACCTCCGAGGTCACCGCCTGGCCGAAGGAGAACCGCCTTGAGACGGCCGAGGCAGCCCGCATCGTCCAGGGAACCTCTACAATGGACGGCGTTGGCATGCGCGCCAATCTCGACACCAAGCACCTGGAGCTCCTCGATGCAGTCCACACGACGTATCAGCCGCGTAAGCGCTAACGCCCTCCTCGCGCTGCTCGGGGTGGCACTTGCTGCCAGTTCGCCGGTCATGGCGAAGCAGTCCGACCGCGATCAGCCGGCCGATGTCACGTCCAAGTCGTTCGACGGCTCGCAGCAGCCGAATGGCAAGGTGATCTGGACGGGCAACGTGGTGCTCACGCAGGGCACGCTGAAGATCACCGGAAGCAAAGCCACCGGATACCTCGACAGCGACAACTCCATCATCCGTGTGGTCGTCGATGGCTCCCCCGCCACCATCCACCAGCTGGACGACGCTAACCAGCCGATGGACGGCAAGGCCGCCAACATCGACTACAAGATCGACCAGGATTTCGCCGTGCTCACGGGCAAGGCGGAAGTCCACCAGCCGGTCAAGGGCAGCGCCGAAGGCGACAAGCTCACCTACAACACGAAAGACAGCACGATGACGGGCGAAAGCAACGGCGGCGCCCCCGTGCACATGACCTTCCAGCCGAAGAACAAGACGCCAGGCGCCGCACCTGCGACGCCAGCGCCGCCTGCCAAGAAGAAGCCCTGACCCGATGCTCTCAGCCCAAGGCCTGCAGAAGCGCTTCCGTGCGCGCCAGGTAGTCCGCGATTTCGCATTTTCCATTCGCGAAGGTGAAGTGGTGGGTCTGCTCGGCCCCAACGGTGCCGGCAAGACCACCTGCTTCTACATGGTGGTCGGCCTCATCCAGGCGGATGCCGGGTCGATCAAGCTCGACGAGCAGGACATCACCGGCCTGCCCATGCACTCGCGGGCGAAGCTCGGTATCGGCTACCTGCCGCAGGAAGCCTCGGTGTTCCGTCGACTCAGCGTCTCCGACAACATCCTGGCCGTGCTCGAGTTGCGCGACGGCATGACCCAGAAGCAACGCGAGGACGAGCTGGAAAGCCTTCTCGACGAACTCAAGATCGCCCATATCGCCGAGCAGAAAGGCATCAGCCTCTCCGGTGGCGAGCGTCGTCGCGTCGAGATTGCCCGCGCCCTGGCGGCGCGCCCGCGCTACATGCTTCTGGACGAACCCTTCGCGGGCGTGGACCCGATTTCCGTCGGCGAGATCCAGCGCATCGTCCGCCACCTGAAGGAACGCGGCATCGGGGTACTCATCACCGACCACAACGTCCGCGAGACGCTCGGCATCTGCGACCGGGCGTACATCCTGAACGACGGCGAGGTCCTCTCCCGGGGCACACCTCAGCACATCCTCGCCGACGAAAAGGTGCGCGAGGTGTACCTGGGGCGTGAATTCCGTATCTGACACACGCGTCGCATTCCGACGGGCGGCCTAGCCGTAACGGTGCTGGTTTGCGCGGCCCGTAAGGGGTTACGATGGCTGCGTAACCCAAAGCGCCGAAGGCATGAAACCCGGACTTCAGTTTCGCCTCCATCAGCAGCTCACGCTGACCCCGCAGCTCCAACAGGCCATCCGCCTGCTGCAGTTGTCACAGCTCGAGCTCGAGGCCGAACTCCGCCAGATCGCGGAAAGCAACCCGCTGCTCGAATTCGCGGAAGACGCCGAGGCCGAGCCGGAGGCGGAGGGCGAGGCAGACGAGGGTTACGAAAGCCCCGAGTTCCTCTCGCGCGAGCAGCAGCCCACCAAGGCGTCGAAAGAAGACGAGGAATCGACCGCCACGCCGTCGGAAGAACTGGCGCCCGAATGGGATGACGACCGTTTCCACGGTGAAGCAGGCGACTACTCCGGCTCGTCCTCGCGGACGGGAGGCGGCGACGAAGATGGCTTCGAGCCTCAGAACGCCGCACCGGAAAGCCTTCAGCAGCACCTGGAGTGGCAGCTCAATCTGTCGCAGTTCTCGCCGCGCGATCACGCCATCGCCATGGCGATCATCCACGCACTGGACGAGGACGGTTACCTGCGTGACGGCGTGGCCGCTGTCGAAGCCGCCCTGCCCGCTCAACTGCATGCCAGCGCCGAGGAAATCGAAGCGGTGCGGCAGCGCGTACAACGGTTCGACCCTACCGGCATCGCCAGCCTCGATCTCCGCGATTGCCTGTTCTGCCAGCTGTCCCAGTTCTCGTTCGAGACGCCGCATCGCGAACTCGCGATCCGCATCGTCAACGAGGAGCTGGAGCTGCTGGCGCGCAACGACGCGGCGAAGATCGCCCGCCGCCTGAAGGCGCCCGAGGCAGACGTTGCGGCAGCCGCCGCCCTGATCCGCAGCCTGGACCCGCGCCCCGGTGCGGCACTGGATGCCACGCCCGTGGAATACGTGGCGCCGGACGTCTACGCACGCCGGGAGAACGGACGCTGGCAGGTCAGTCTGAATCCGGATGCCCAGCCGCGCCTTGGCCTCAACCAGCACTACTGCAACCTCATTGCCCGCGCGCGCGGCGACGATGCCACGTGGATGAAGGGCCAGCTGCAGGAAGCCCGTTGGTTGCTGAAGAGCCTGCAATCCCGTGCGGAAACGCTGCAGAAGGTGGCGGAGGTGATCGTCCGGCGGCAAAGCGCGTTCCTCGACTACGGCCCGGAAGCCATGCATCCGCTCGTGCTCCGCGAGGTCGCCGAGGAAGTGGGCATGCACGAATCGACCATTTCCCGCGTCACCACCCGCAAGTACATGCACACGCCACGCGGCACCTTCGAGCTCAAACACTTTTTTTCCAGCGGCGTCGCCACCGAAGACGGCGGCAGTGCGTCGGCCACGGCCATCCAGGCCATGCTGCGCAAGCTGATCCTCGGCGAAGACGCGCGCCGCCCCCTGTCCGACCAGGCCCTGGCGGAAGAACTGCATCGACGCGGCATTCAGGTCGCCCGACGTACGGTGGCCAAGTACCGCGAAGCGATGCGCATCCCCAGTTCCAGCGAACGTATTCGCGCCAGTTGACGACCGAGGGAACCCCAAAGCACACCTACGGTCCCACAGATTCAGGCTAGAGAGGCGGTGTTTCCGCCGCCTCGATCTCGTCGCCGCGAGGCGGCACCCTCAGCAAGAAGGAGGCGTCAATGCAAATCCAGATCAGCGGCCAGCACATCCAAATCACCCCGGCTCTGCGTGAGCGCGTGGAACAGCAGATCAGCCGCTTCGAACGCCTTTTCGACAACATCAAGGGCCTCGACGTCGTTCTTTCCGTGGACAAGAACGAGCACAAGGCCGGTGGCACCCTGCATTGCGCCGGTACGCGGCTGCATGCGGACGGCATTGCCCGGCTCGAGGACGACAACAAGAACGACACGATGTACACGGCGATCGACGCCATGATCGCCAAGCTGGCGGACCAGCTCCGCAAGCATAAGGAAAAGCTCAAGGATCACCACAACAGCGAGGGGCGCGACGCCCGCGCAGCGAGCTGAGCCCCGCCGGGCAGACGCCCGGGCCGCCGCCCCACCGCCCTTGATGGCACAATAGGACCCAGGCCGGCACGCCTTGCGTGCCGGCCTTTCCATCTCAAGGGACCCAAGCGTGGACCGGCTTACCGCCAGACAACTCTTCGACGGGGTACACGAGCGCATGGCCTTGCGCTGGGTGGCGGGCATGCGTGGCGAGTCCCGCGTCCTCGAACCCAACGCCAAGCAGAGCCGCCGCCCGTCGCTGGTGGGCTACCTCAACGTGATCTACCCCAACAAGGTGCAGATCATCGGTACCGAGGAGCTCAACTACCTCGATGGCATGGACTCCCGCCAACGCTGGGAAGCGATCCATAAGATCGCCGCCTACCAGCCCGCCGCGCTGATCGTCACGAAGGATCAGCCGATCCCGTCGGACCTGCGCGAAGTGGCGGAAGAAACCGATACGCCGCTGTGGCAGAGCACCAAGCGCGGCCACGAGCTGCTTACCTACCTGCAATACCACCTGGCGCGCACCTTGGCGCCGCGGGTGACGCTGCATGGCGTGTTTCTCGAAGTGTTCTCCATCGGCGTGCTCATCACCGGCGAGCCGGGTTCGGGCAAGAGTGAGCTTGCGCTGGAACTGATCAGCCGCGGTCATCGCCTGGTCGCCGACGATGCCACCGAGTTCACCCTGATTGCACCCGACGTCATCGACGGCGCCTGTCCGGAGCTGCTGCAGGACCTGCTCGAAGTGCGCGGTCTCGGTGTGCTCAACATCCGCGAGATGTTCGGCCACACGGCGGTGAAACCGTCCAAGTACCTGCGCCTGGTGGTTCACCTGAAACCGCTGCGCGACGGTGAGGAAACCGACGCCATGACCCGACTCACCGGCGACGTCAGCCGGCGCAACGTGCTCGACGTCGACGTGCCAAAGATCACCATTCCCGTCGCGCCCGGCCGCAACCTCGCGGTGCTGGTCGAGGCCGCCGTGCGCAACCACGTGCTCAAGAGCAAGGGCATCGACCCGGCACAGACCTTCATCGATCGACAGGCGCACCAGATGCGTCGCTTCTCCCCGTGGTGACCTCCGTGACTGACGACCTCATGAATCCGATCGTCGACCCCGACGGCATCCATCTGGTGGTGCTTACCGGCATGTCCGGCGGCGGTAAGACCGTGGCGCTGCGCGCGCTTGAAGACCTCGAGTTCTATTGCGTCGACAACCTGCCCGCGGAACTGATTCCGCAACTGGTTGCCGCCGTGAGCCAGGGCGAGCACGGGCCGCGTCGGCGCATCGCCGTCGGCGTGGACGTTCGCAATCGCCGGGTCGATCTGTCGCGCATGCCGCACGTGCTCTCCGAGCTGTCGACGGCCGGCGTACACGTGCACCTGATCTTCCTCGACAGCCGCGACGACGTCCTGATCAAGCGCTATTCGGAAACGCGCCGTCGCCATCCGCTGGCGGCGGAAAAGCTCTCCCTGGCCGATTCCATCGCCCAGGAACGCAAGCTGCTCCGGCCGCTGGTGTCGATCGCCGAGAAGGTCATTGATTCCAGCGATCTCAACGTCCACCAATTGCGCCGCCTTTTTGCCACCGGCTACGCGGCGGCGTCGGACGGCACCACCATCCTCTTCGAGTCCTTCGCCTACCGGCGGGGGCTGCCTTCCGACGCAGATTTCGTCTTCGATGCGCGCTGCCTGCCGAATCCCCACTGGGATCCCCGGCTTCGTCCGTTCTCCGGCAAGGATCTCCCCGTCCGGGAGTTTCTCGACGCGAACCCGCTCGTGGGCGAGTACTATGCCGACGTGGCCCGGTGGCTGGACACGTGGCTGCCGCGCTTCGAGGGGGAGGACCGCAGCTACGTCACGGTTTCCATCGGCTGCACCGGCGGGCGCCATCGTTCGGTTTACCTGGTCGAGAAGCTTGCACAGCATTTTCGCTCCGAACGCGGCAACGTACTGACCTTCCATCGCGAGCTCGAGTGACCCATGATCCTGCCCAAGCCATTACGAGATACCGGGCGATGAGCGTCGGCGTCCTCCTCATGACCCACGAAGCCGTCGGTAAGGCGCTGATTTCGGCCGCCCGCCACGTGATGCCCAAGCTGCCGCTCGAAGTGGACGCCGTCGAGGTACCTCCGAGTGCCGACCCGGACGTCATGCGCACACTTACCGCGCACCATGCCCGAGAACTCGACCACGGCGAAGGTGTGCTCGTGCTAGCGGATCTCTATGGCGCCACACCGTGCAACATCGGCCTGTCGCTGAGCGAACTGGGCGTGCATCTGCGCTGCGTATCCGGGCTCAACCTGCCCATGCTGCTGCGCGTCCTCAACTATTCGGAAAAATCGTTGACCGAGCTGGCCGAGATTGCAGCCAGCGGCGGTCGCGGAGGGATATTCATCGATCATGCTTGAACGGGACATCGTGGTATCCAACCGGCTCGGCCTTCACGCGCGAGCGTCCGCCAAGCTCGTACAGCTCGTTTCGGGATTCAAATCGACCGTCTGGCTCATCAGTCGCGGTCGCGAAGTCAACGCGCAGAGCATCATGGGCGTGATGATGCTGGCAGCCGGCATCGGTACGGCACTCACCGTTCGCGCCGAAGGTGAGGACGAGGAAGCGGCGGTCCAGGCCGTCGTCGATCTCTTCGACCGCAAGTTCGACGAAGGCGCCTGAGCATGGACCGCTCGCCACGGCCGAGGTCTCCATGAGAATCGTGCTGAAAGGCACCCCTGCCGCACGCGGCATGACGCTTGGCCGAGCGCGCCTCGTCCAGCCGAGCATTCTCGCCGTCGACATGCGGATGCTGGAAGACGCCGAGGTCGGCCCCGAGATCGAGCGCCTGCACAAGGCCATCGATACGGCCCGTACGGAACTCCGCGAACTGCGCGGCAAGCTGCATGGCGCCCTCGCTCGCGAGGTCGGCGACTTCATCGATGCGCACAGCCTGCTGCTCGACGACGAAGAACTGCTGCGCGGTCTCGATGACCTGGTGGCCGTCGGCCATTACACGGCCAGCGCCGCGTTGAAGATGCAGCGCGACCGGCTCGCTGCCGTGTTCGACGCCATGAACGACCCGTACCTCAAGAGCCGCGGCGAAGACATCGACCAGGTCATCGGACGCGTCATGTCCGCGCTCAACCAGCCTTCGAGCCGCGAAGAGCGCAAGCTGGCCTCGCGCGTCGGCGAGATCGTCGTCAGCGATACCGTGGCGCCGGCCGATATGGCAGGTATGGCCGGTCAGGGCATGCTCGGCGTCATCGCCAGCGCCGGCAGCATCTATTCGCACAGCGCCATTCTGGCGCGCAGCTTCAATCTGCCGATGCTCGTCGGCACCCGCGATGCGCTTGCCACGATCAACGACGACGACCTCGTCCTGATCGACGCGGAACTCGGCGAGGTCATCGTGCATCCCACGGCACAGGATCTCGCGCGATACCGGCAATGGCAGCGCCAGGCCGCTGCCGAAGGTCGCCGCCTGGCGGCGCTCGCCACGGCGCCCACGCTCACCCGCGACGGTGCACACGTGCGGCTTTACGCCAACGCGGAACTGGCGGGCGACATCACTCTGGCGCGCGCGCGTGGCGCGGATGGCATCGGCCTGTACCGCTCCGAATTCCTGTTCCTGCGCCAGCGCGGCTTGCCGTCGGAAGACGAACAGTTCGCCGCCTATCGTGACGTCGTGCTCGGCATGGGCGGGCTTCCCGTCACCATTCGCACGCTCGATCTGGGCGCCGACAAAGCCGATTCCGCGGGGCTCGCGCTACGTGGCGAGGAAAATCCGGCTCTGGGCGTACGCGGCATCCGGCTGTCCTTACGTTACGCCGACATCTTCAGCGTGCAATTGCGCGCCATCCTGCGCGCCGCCTGCTATGGCCCGGTGCGCATCCTCATTCCGATGGTCACGCATCTGGGCGAACTCACCGCGGTTCGCAACCTGATCAAGAAGGCGCGCGAGGATCTCGCACGGCAGGGTCAGGAGCTGCCAGAACGACTGGACATCGGCGCCATGATCGAAGTCCCGGCAGCGGCAATCAGCGTCACATCGATTCTCGCGAAGGCCGACTTCCTCGCCATCGGCACCAACGATCTCGCGCAATACGTCCTTGCTGCCGATCGCAACAACGATGCACTGGACGGCATCTACGACCCGCTGCAGCCGGCATTCCTGCGCCTCATCGCCCATGTGATTGCCAGCGCGCGCCGCGCGAAGAAGCCGGTGAGCCTTTGCGGTGAGATCGCCGGCGACACGCAGTTCACCGCCCTCCTCCTCGCCATGGGCCTCGAGGAATTCAGCATGCATCCTGGGCAGCTTCTCCAGGTGCGCGACCGATTGACCAAGCTCGATTGCGCCGCCCTGCGTCGCGCCGCGCCACGCCTCTTCCGAGCGCACACGCGCGACGAAGTCGAAGAGCGCCTGCTTGAAGTGGTGGCGAAGCAAGAAGGCTGCGGCGAGACCTGATCGGGTTTCACCTCGCACAGGCCTAGCGCATGCACTGAAAGATGCGTGGCTCGCGAGCCCCCCTTGTGGGAGCCGCCATGGCGGCGAGAAGCCAACGAAGCGGTGTAGCCACGAGGCAAGCTGCCCTCGCCGCCATGGCGGCTCCCACAGTACCAGCGCCGTGTGGGGCTGGCTTCGTCATCTTCTCGCCGCTATGGCGACCCAAAGTAGCGGCGCTTTTGCAGGAGTCGCCTGACGGCTCGCCAGTGCCCTCCCGGTCATGCGTGAACAACAAAAAAAGGCCGCGATCGCTCGCGGCCTTTCTTGTTTCCATCCCTGAGAGGGCTTATGCAGCCCGCACCGCGTTCATGGTCTCGGCGTTGCGTACCACGTTCGCACGCAGTTCGTCGCTGTCGAAGTCGTCCACCGAAATGAACTCGGCGACGCCGTCGCGGACGCGCTGCAGCAGTTCGCGTTCCGCAGCGGTGATGGCGCCCAGCTTCTCGGCTTCGGCCAGTTGCTCGTTGTACGTATGCGAGCGGAGCTGGCCGCCCTTGAACGCCTTGAGGAACTTGCGCTCGACCGGCTCGGCCGCGATCACGTCGGGCAGGATCTGGTTCATGCGACCCACGGTGTTGTTCGCCGTGGGCGTGAGGTAGGTCCACGCGGTGAGGCGATCGCGTGCCTCGCTCGGCGCCGTGATGAGCGCCGCCACGCGACGACCGAGGCGATCCGACGGCGGAACCTCGCGGCGACCGAACGGGAACACGAGCGCACGCAGCAGCCACGCGACGGGACGCACGGGGAAGTTGCGGATCACGCCATCGAGCGCCATCTGCATCTTCCATACGCACTCGTGGAACGCCCAGGCAAGCAGCGGACGATCCGCTTCGGGGCGACCGGTGTCTTCGTAGCGCTTCAGCATCGCGCTGGCGATGTAGAGGTACGACAGCGTGTCACCCAGGCGAGCCGACAGCTTTTCCTTGAACTTCAGCTTGCCGCCCAGCACGCCCATCGACACGTCGGCGCACAGCGCGAGCGCTGCCGAATAGCGATTGAGCTTGCGGTAGTAGCGACGCGTATACGCATCGCCCGCGGTGTCGCCGATCTTCGCAGCGGTCAGGCCGAGCACGAAGCTACGCACGGCGTTCGAGATACCGAAGCCGATGTGGCCGAACAACGCCTGGTCGAAGGTCTTGAGACGCTCACGGTAGTCCGCGATGTTCAGCGCCTGCATTTCCTTCAACACGTAAGGATGGCAGCGGATGGCGCCCTGCCCGAAGATCATCAGGCTGCGCGTCATGATGTTCGCGCCCTCGACCGTGATGGCGATGGGCACGCTCTGCCAACCGCGGCCCATGTAGTTCTTCGGGCCGAGGATCACGCCCTTACCGCCATGGACGTCCATGGCGTCGGAAGCGATCTGACGACACCACTCCGTGGCGTGGTACTTGGCGATGGCCGACGGCACTGCGGGCTTCTCACCGCGATCCACCGCAGCGGCAGTGGCACGCGACAAGGCCTGCGTGGCGTACGTGAGACCACCGATACGCGCCAGCGCTTCTTCAACGCCCTCGAAACGACCGATCGCCAGACCGAACTGCTTGCGCATGCGTGCATACGCACCGGTTGCTGCAACGGCCATGCGCGACGCGCCGGTCGCGTTCGACGGCAGCGAGATCGCGCGACCCACCGACAGGCACTCGACCAGCATGCGCCAGCCGTGGCCGGCCATGTGCGGGCCACCGATCAACACCGACAAGGGCACGAACATGTCCTTGGCGTGCACCGGGCCGTTCTGGAACGGCGTGTTGAGCGGGAAGTGACGGCGACCGATTTCCATTCCCGGCGTTTCGCGCGGCAGCAGTGCCAGCGTGATGCCCAGGTCTTCCTTGTCACCCAGGAGTTTCTCGGGGTCGTACATGCGGAACGCCAGGCCGACGATCGTCGCTACCGGCGCCAGGGTGATGTAGCGCTTGTCGAAGGTCAGGCGGATGCCGAGCGCTTCCTCGCCATTCCACATGCCCTTGGTGACGATGCCGAAGTCGGGAATCGAGGTGGCGTCCGAACCGGCGTAGGGACCGGTGAGCGCGAAGCACGGAATCTCGCGACCGTCGGCGAGGCGCGGCAAGTAGTGGTTCTTCTGCTCGTCGCTGCCGTAATGCATCAGCAGTTCGCCCGGCCCGAGCGAGTTCGGCACGGCGACGGTGGAAGCCAGCGTCTGCGACATACTGGACAGCTTCTGCAGCACGGCCGAATGCGCCAGCGCGGAGAACCCGAGACCGCCGTAGCTCTTCGGGATGATCATGCCGAAGAACTTGTTCTTCTTGATGAAATCCCAGACCTCGGGCGGCAGGTCCGCCAGTTCGTGGGTGATCTGCCAGTCGTCGATCATGCCGCAGAGTTCCTCGACGGGACCGTCGAGGAACGCCTGCTCTTCGACAGAAAGCTCGGGCTTCGGCTGGCGCAGCAGCTCCGACCAGTTCGGCTTGCCCGAGAACAACTGACCTTCGAAACCGACGGTGCCGGCTTCGAGCGCAGTCTGCTCGGTCTCGGAGAGCTTCGGCGTGACCTTCGCGAACATCGAGAGCAGCGGCGCGCTGATCTTCTTGCGACGGAAGTCCACCATCATCAGCGGCACCGCGACGATGGCGAGCAGGATCAGCAGGACGACGGTGGTGGCCGGAGCCCGGGCAATCACACCCACGACCAGGATCGTGGCCGCCGTGGCAATGGCCCACGTCCGGAGGGACGTGCGGTGGTAGGCACAGGCACCGGAGGCAATGAGCGCCGCCAGCACAACTAGGATCGCAGACATCGGAATTACCTCATCACAGTCGGGTCGTTGCTGTCGTTCGTTACGTAAAACATTGAATCAAAGCGGGTGAATCAAAGCGTATGCATGAAGGCCGCGATCTCGCGAGTGAAGGCGTCGTTGGCATCGCCCGCCACCATGTGCGTGGCATCTGCCAGCGCCACGTGGCGCGCATGCGGTACGAGGCGGAGAAATTCGTCGACGGTGTGGCTGGAGACCACGTCGCTGCGCGAACCGGACAGCAACAGCACGGGCACATCGACACGCGCAGCGGCAGCGAACAGGCGCGGCTGGTAGCGCTCGCTCTCCTGGACCACGCCATCGAGCAGGGCCGGATCCCAATGCCAGCGCAGACGACCGTCGGTGTCCTGGCGCAGCAACGGCTTCAACTGCGCTTCCGTCTTGCGCTCGCGCCGATGCGGCAGGTACGCCTCAACGGCCGAGGCCGCCTCGTCATAGTTCGCGAAACCTTGGGGGTGAGCGCGCATGAAGCCGAGGATACGTTCCACACCCGCCGTTTCCCACCGCGGTGTGATATCGACCAGGACCAACGCCGAGAACGGCGCCTTGGCTCCTGCCGACTCGCCTGCCGCGACCAGGCCGAGCAGACCGCCCATCGACGCACCCACCAGCACGGGCGGACGACCATCGGCCGACGGCGATACGTCGGCGACGGCGAGCAGGTCCGCCACGAACTGTTCCATGTGATAGTCGCCGCGCGGCACACGCTCGCTTTCGCCATGACCACGCGCGTCGAACGTCGTGGCATCGAAACCCTGCGCTGCGAGTGCGCGCGCCGCGCCGTTCCAGGCGTGACGGGTCTGCCCGAAGCCGTGGGCGAAGAGCAGCGACGGCGAGCGTTCGCCGCGCCAGCGCTGGGTCGCAAGCGCCAGGCCGTCCAGGGAGACGACGCTTGCGCGGGCAGAGGACATGTGGGCGGGATCGGCAACCATACGGCCGAGTATGTGATGCGCCAGCGGCTGCGTCAATACGCCCGCGTACGGTCAGGTAAGCGCTTCCAAGTCAAGGTCTTATGCAGCATGCGTCGCAGCGCCCCGATTGCAAACGCCCGCGTCTCGGCTACCATGCGTCGATGAACGACGGTGCAAAGAACGAACGCGTCCGCCTCTCCGCCGAGGACTGGGAAGATGGCGCCCTGGCACTCATCGCCGAACAAGGCGTCGGCGCGCTTGCCGTCGAGGCCCTGGCGCGGCGGCTGGGCGTCACCAAGGGCAGTTTCTACTGGCATTTCCGCACGCGCGAAGCCCTGCTCCAGGCCGCCCTGGAGCGCTGGGAAGAGTACGGGGAACGCGAGGTCCTCGCCGAGATCGAGCGCATCGCCGATCCGCGTAAACGACTGCCGGAGCTGTTCCGCCGCGTGGCTCACGAGCTGCAGCCGCACCGCGTGTATGCCGCGTTGCTCAAGGCACTGGATCATCCGCAGGTCGTGCCGGTGATGTCGCGCGTCTCGCAACGCCGGATCGACTTCCTCACTCGCATGTATCAAGAGGCCGGTCTGGAGCCCGTCGTGGCCCTGCATCGTGCGCGGCTGACGTACGCGGCCTACGTGGGTTTCCTCCAGCTCAACTTCACCCTCGGACTGCCTCGCCTCTCGCACGAGGAATTCGACGCCTACGTCGAACACGTCATCACCACGCTGACGCCGGCCAAGTCCGTCGACTGATCCTGAACGGGCAGCCTGTTTTGCTGCGCCGTGCCTTGCCAATACCAGGAATCGCAAACTACTGTCGCGGCTTGCGTTTAACTGGAGACCACCAAGGATGCGATCGCACGGCAGTTCACTGGATGCATTGAATCGATGGGTCGACGAGGTCGCCCAGCTGACGGAGCCCGCCTCCATCCGCTGGTGCGATGGGTCCGACGCGGAATATGCGGACCTCGTCCAGACCATGCTCGCCAGTGGCGACCTCCTCCCGCTCAACGAGGCCACCCACCCGCGCAGCTATCTGCATCGCTCGCATCCGTCCGACGTGGCTCGCGTGGAGCATCTCACCTTCGTCTGCACGAGCGACGAAGCCGACGCCGGCCCGAACAACCATTGGATGGCGCCCGCAGACGCCCACGCAAAGATCGACGCGCTGTTTGCCGGCGCCATGCGCGGCCGCACGATGTACGTCATTCCCTATTGCATGGGTCCCATCGATTCCCCGCTCGCGCGCTGCGGCGTCGAGATCACCGACAGCCCCTATGTCGTCGCCAACATGCGCATCATGACGCGCATGGGTTCGGCGGCGCTGGCGCGCATCGAGCGCGAGGGTCGGTTCGTGAAGGGCCTGCATTCCACGGGCGATCTCGACCCCGAGCGCCGTTTCATCATGCACTTCCCCGAAGAGCTCTCGATCAAGTCGATCGGTTCGGGCTACGGCGGCAACGCACTTCTCGGCAAGAAGTGCCATGCGCTGCGCATTGCCAGCTACCAGGCGCGCAGTGAAGGCTGGCTCGCCGAACACATGCTGATCGTGGGCGTCGAGAATCCCAAGGGTGAGAAGCACTACATCGCGGCCGCGTTTCCGTCGGCGTGCGGGAAAACCAATCTCGCCATGCTCATTCCGAGTGAGGGCTATCGCAAGGCCGGCTGGAAGGTCTGGACGGTGGGCGACGACATCTGCTGGATGACGCCTGGTGCCGACGGCCGCCTGTGGGCGATCAATCCGGAAGCGGGCTATTTCGGCGTGGCTCCCGGCACCAGCGCGGGCACCAATCCGACCGCACTCGAGACGCTGGGCCACGATGCCATCTTCACCAACGTGGCGCTCACGGCGGACAACCAGCCGTGGTGGGAAGGCCTCGGCCACGGCGAACCGGTCGCCGACTGGCAGGGGCGTCCTCACGATCCCGCCAACGGTCCGGCAGCCCATCCCAACTCGCGCTTCACCGTCAGTGCGAAGCAGTGCCCGAGCTGGGCGCCGGAGGCGGAACATGCGGCCGGCGTCCCGATCTCGGCCATCGTCTTCGGTGGTCGCCGCCCGTCGCTCGTGCCGCTGGTCTTCGAAGCGAAGGACTGGGCACACGGCGTGCTGGTTGGCGCCGCCATGGGTTCGGAAACCACGGCCGCTGCCACCGGCGCCGTCGGCGTGCTTCGTCGTGACTCAATGGCGATGAAACCCTTCTGCGGCTACAACTTCGCCGATTACTTCGCGCATTGGCTGTCGTTCGACAAGCCAGGCGCCAAGCTGCCACGGATCTTCCACGTGAACTGGTTCCGCAAGGACGCCGACGGTCGTTTCATGTGGCCGGGTTACGGCGAGAATCTGCGCGTGCTCGACTGGATGATCAGCCGCGTGGAAGGCATGGCCAAGGGTGTGGAAACGCCCATCGGCATCCTGCCGAGCCGCGACGAACTCAATCTCGACGGCCTGAGCCTGCCCACGGGCGTGGTAGACGAACTGCTCCGGGTGGACGTCGAAGGCTGGCAGGAAGAACTGCGCGCCATCGGCCTTTACCTCGACGGCTTCGGCGAACGCATGCCGGAGCGACTCAAGGCAGAACGCGTGCGTGTGACCAAGGCACTCGATGCCGCCGTCGCCCGCCCGGCGGCCCACGTCGCCTGACGCACATGGCGGGAGCGCGCCACGCGCTCCCGCCGTTTCATCCCCGCCTTAAACGGTTTCCCCCTTGCCGGCATCCAAGCTGGCAAGATGAACGCCCTATGCCTCGCCGCCACATCCTTCATGCAGCCTGAGCTGCCCGTCGCCTCGTCCGACGACGATGTCGTACGTGCCGCGGTGGCTGGCGACCGCAAGGCTTTCGAAACGCTTTACCGGCGCCACGCCGATCGCGTCTACGGCGCCGTGCTTCGACTGGCCGGCTTCGACCACGCTCGCGCCGAAGACCTCACGCAGGAAGCCTTCGTCCGTGCCTGGCAGAAGCTCGAAGGGTTCCGCTTCGAAAGCGCTTTCGGCACCTGGGTCTACCGGCTGGCAGTGAACGTGGCGCTGATGTCCATACGCGCCCGCAACGCCGACCCGGTCACCATCGTCGACGACGAACATCTGCCTGACGTTGCCGACCTCGACAATCCCGTCCGCGCCTTCGAACGCGGCGAACTGGAACAAGCCATCGCGGCACTGCCGCCACGGGCTCGCGCCGTCCTCGTGCTGCATGACGTGGAAGGCTGGAAACACGAGGAGATCGCCATCGAGTTGTCGATGGCGGTCGGTTCCTCGAAAGCACAGTTGCACCGTGCACGCGGCCTGCTCCGTCGCGTGCTGGGAGATAAGCCATGAACGAACTCGATTACCTGCGCCAGATGCGCTCGCTCAACCGCCCGGTGTCGCCGCCGCGCGACCTGTGGGCCGATATCGACCGACAACTGGATGCCGCCACCGTGGCCCCGCGTCGTCGACGCGATCGCGCCCGGCCCTGGTTGATGGCCGCGGCGATCGCTGGCGTGGCGGTGCTGGGCGGCGGGCTCGGGCTGCATCTGGTGGCACCGGCCGGCGACAACAGCCTCGCCACGACCGGTCACGCCTGGAAACCGAGCGATCCTCGTCTGGCGGGCGCGGCGGTGGAACTCGACGCCGCGCACATGGAACTCACCCAGGCGATACAGGACTCACCGGAGTCGGCAGCGCTGCAGCGCCTGCTGATTCGCACCGAACGCCAGCGCGAGCGCCTGCGCAACCTCGACAAGCAAGCCAGTTAACACGCGAACAGCCAGGACATCCCCATGAAAACGCTCTACCTCTCCCCCCTGCTGCTGGCGCTGTCGATCGGACAGGCATTCGCCTCGACTCCGATCAACCTGTCGAAGGACATCCGGCCCAACGCGAAGGTCAACATCGACAACGTCCGAGGCGAAGTCACGGTCACGACCTGGGACAAGAATCAGGTCCAGGTCTCCGGCACCCTCGGCGACGGCGCGCGTCCGCTCGAGATCGAAGGAGACGAGCGCAACGTCGACATCCGCGTCCAGAGCGGCGAGCAGAAAGGCAACTGGTTCAGTTGGGGCAACGATTCCAGCATGCAGCCCACCACCCTCAACGTGCGCGTGCCGCGTTCGGTCGAGATCCATATCAACGTCGTCAGCGCCCCTGTCAGCATGGATGGCCTCGACGGCGGCAAGATCGACGTGGAATCGGTGAGCGGACGCATCCGCGCGAACCTGAAGTCGCCCGAGGTCAGCATGCAGACCGTCAGCGGCACCATCGATCTCGCCGGCCGCGCCGGCAAGGCCGACTTGCAGACGGTGTCCGGCGACATCACCGCACCCAACGTCGTCGACAAGATCGATGCACAGACCGTGTCGGGGCGCATGACCATCGGCGGCGGCCCGTGGAAGGAAGCCAGCTTCAGCACCGTGTCTGGCGACACCCAGGTCAACGGCGGCCCCGCGCGCGACGGCAAACTCAACATCGACTCGATGAGCGGCGACGTCCAGCTTCAGTTGCCGCCCGACACCATGGCACGCCTGGAAGCCTCCACCTTCAGTGGCGACCTGCGCAGCGACTGGGGCACGCCATCGAAAGGCGAGGACGGTCCGGGCAAGGAATTGAAGACCACGATCGGCGGCGGTGGTGCGTACATCCACGTGGAATCGTTCAGTGGCGACGTACGCGTGCGCAACGCCGGGCACTGAGTGAGCCATCGGCCTATGGGGCGGCATGCGCTGCGCCCCATAACGAAGAAGCCGCCCTTGGGGCGGCTTCTTCGTTGGAGAACTCGCGAGAGGTTCTGCTAGAGGTCCTGGTGATACTGGACGTACGGCGTACGGGACTGATCCGGTTCCGGCCCGGTCGGTCCGCTCGGCGCATTCCCGGACGACCACACGTTCTGCGCGCCGACGGACAACTCGCCGCGCCATGGCAAGCGCCAGGTCACGCCCAGATCGATGGCGCTCCAGCGGCGATCGGGATTGAGACCGTTCACTGCCGTGGCTTCGGGCTGCATGGTGCGCCCCGTGATCGAGCCCGACAGCGGACCACGATCCACGCCGAAACTCAGTGCCTTCTGATCGACCGAACCGATGCCCAGGAGGTTGCCCGGCAGCAGGCGAATGCGCCCGATGCTGGCGCCAAGGTCGATGCCGCTGCGTCCGCCGAGATCGACACGGCCGTGGGCATTCAACTCGGTGCTGGACGAAAGGGCGCTGATCGGCAGGCCGGACGCCGTGGTCAGACCGGGCAGCACGCGCGGCAGGCCGGCAACGGTGCCGGTGGGACGGCTCGAACCGACACCGAGGCCGACACTGTAACCGGTGCCACGGAAGGTGGCCCCTACTTCGCTGCCTACGATACGCGGCGGCGCGCCGGGCGAACTGCAACGATCGGGTTTCGCCGACGCGCCGCAGGATTCGGCGGAATTGATCCAGCCCTGCCCGCTGACGCTGGCATGAGCCTGGACGCGCGGGCCAAGGTCGTATTGCAGTCCGCTGGACAGCGCAGTGCCGGCCTCGACGGGACGCAGGGCGAGCGGATGCGACGGATCGGCGCGATCGCTGGACTCAAGGCTCAGCTTGCGACCATCCGGTGCCACCCACAGCGGCAGGCTCGCCTGATCGGCGCGGCCACGCTCGGAGGGACCATTCAGCAGACGGGACGCCGTGTCATCCGAACCGACCGGCGCAACCTGTCCTGCCGCGGCGAGCGGCATCATCAGGAGCATGGTGAGTAAGGATCGGCGCATGATTAGTCTGTCGGCATCGGCTGAGATTCCCCGAGCCCCCGCCTCAGCCTGGACGGGAGACGGGCTCAGTGTATCCCATTTTACTTTTTACTAACACCCTTCCGGGACCCCTTCAGGAACCAGGATAGCTGCCGTTTATGACGACAGGGGCCGGCTCCAGGGGAGTCGCATGAATGATGAGACGACGCGAGCGCCCCATCGCGCGGCCACGACAACGCATATAGACTGAACCGACCACGACCGGAACCTCGTCAGGCGATGACTATCGCTCCATCCCAAAGCCCGACTCTTCAGGCGCCCGGTCGCGGCGAGGTCGAGCCGTTGCAGGCTGCCGTCGAGCGGCTGCTGCGCGCGGGCGATGCGGAGGCGGTCAGAACGGAGTGCGAGGCCTTCGTCCGATGCCTGTCGTCGGATGCCGGCATCGTCTGGCGCACCGATGGGATTTCCCCGGTGGACAAGGCCCGAGTATTCGAGCTGGCCGTCGATCCGCAGAACGAGCGGATACTCGACGCCGTGGCCAGCGACACCGACCTCGTCACATGGTCCGACATGCTCGGCTGGCTGGGACGCCTGGCGTCTGTGCGTCTGCGTCAGCTGGCGGAAACCGCCAACCTTTACGAAGCCATATCGCGCCTCGCCCTGGCCGAACGCCTGCAACGCGCGCTCTACGCAATCGCGGAGCAGGCCGGCGCCGAGCACAACATGAAGGACATGATGAGCGCACTCCACGCCATCGTGGGTAGCCTCATGTATGCCGAGAACTTTTTCATCGTTCTCTACGATGCGCAGAATCGCACGGTGCGCTTCCCCTATTTCGTGGACACGGAAGACAAGGACATCCCCGATCCGGAAGGCATCCGGCCCATCGAGGCCATCGAGAACACACTCACCTGGCACGTATTGCAGAGCGGGCGCGCCATGATGGGCGCGAGCACAGAGCTGGAAAAGAATCTGCCGGGTCCGCGCGTTCCCATTGGGCCGCCGAGCGACGACTGGCTCGGCGTGCCGATGAAGCGCGGTGAGGACGTGGTCGGCGCCCTGGTAGTGCAGAGCTATCGAGCGGATACGCATTTTTCCGAGAACGACCGGGACCTGCTGACTTACGTGGCCCAGCACGTGCAAACGGCGCTGGAACGACGTCAGGCGCACGAGGAACTGGAACGCCGCGTCACCACACGCACGGCGGCGCTGCGCGAAGCGAACCGCGTGTTGCGGCAGCAAGTGCTGCAGCGCCAGCGTGGCGAGCGCCTTCAGGCGGCGCTGTTCCGCATCGCGGAACTGGCGAACACGTCGGACAGCATCGAGAATTTCTACGCCGCCGTGCACCGGGTCATCGGCGGCCTGCTATACGCGCGCAATTTCTACATTGCCCTGCTTTCGGAAGACCAGAACAAGCTGACCTTTCCTTATTCGGTCGATGAACTCGACGGCGTGCGCGAGCCGCGCGAGTTGGGTCGTGGCCTCACCGAGTACGTACTGCGCAACGGCAAGGCCTTGCTCGCCGACCGCGAAGAGATCGACCGACTCAACCGTGACCAGGTGCTCACCGCGAGTGGTTCGCGATCCCTGCACTGGCTCGGTGTGCCGCTCATCTGGAACGAGAAGTCGATGGGTGTGCTGGCCGTGCAGAGCTACACGCCGGAACATACCTACAGCGCTCGCGACCAGGAGCTGCTGACCTTCGTCAGCTACCACATCGCGAACGCATTGCAGCGCAAGTACACCACCGAGTCGTTGAAACAGGCGTACGCCAGCCTCGAACGCCGCGTCACCGAACGCACACGCGCCCTGGCGCTGGCCAACCGCGACCTGCGCGAGCAGATCGCCGAACGCGAGCGCGTCGAACGCCGGCTCAAGTACGAAACACTGCACGACTCGCTCACCGGCCTGCCCAATCGCACGTTGCTGTTGCAACGCCTGGAACAGGCGTTGAACCACTATCGCGAAAATCCGGCAGAGCTCTTCGCGGTGCTGTTCATCGATCTAGACCGATTCAAGGTCATCAACGATTCGGTCGGCCACCTCGTGGGCGACGACCTCCTCTTCCAGGTCGGCGGGCGCATTCGCGCGTGCTTGAAGACGCGTGACGTGGTGGCCCGCCTTGGCGGTGACGAATTCGCCGTGCTGGTCGAGGGCATCGTCGATCCGCACGCCGCGACGCATATCGCCGAACGCATCATCGCTCAGTTGCAGACGCCATTCCGCCTGGGTGCAAAGGAAATCTTCACCTCCGCATCGATCGGCATCGCCCTGCCCACCTCCGAATACACGCGTCCCGAGGAGCTGCTTCGCGACGCCGATTCGGCGATGTATCGCGCCAAGGACGAAGGCCGCCACCGCGCGGCCGTCTTCGACGACCGCCTTCGACGTGAAGCGCTTTCCTTGCTGGAGTTGGAAGGCGACCTGCGACGCGCCCTCACGCGTAACGAATTCGTACCTTTCTTCCAGCCGATCGTGGACCTCGAACAACTCCGCGTCGTTGGCTACGAGGCGCTGCTGCGCTGGCGTCATCCGGAGCGCGGCATCCTGCCGCCGGGCGATTTTCTCGCCGTGGCGGAAGACACCGGATGTTCGGAAGCCATCGATTGGCAGATCTTCGAGCAGGTGGCACGTCAGGCACGCGCGCTCGTGGGCGACGAAGGTTTCATCAGCATCAACGTCTCGGGCAGCCACTTCCGCTCGCCGGATCTCGACCAACGGCTGCTCGACCTGCTGGCCCAGCACAACGTGCCAGCACGCTCCATACGCGTCGAGGTGACCGAGCGCGCGCTGCTCGAGAATCCCGCGCAAGTGAAAAGGATTCTGGAAAATCTCCGCGATCACGGCGTAGGTATCGCGCTGGACGACTTCGGCACCGGTTACTCGTCGCTCAGTTACCTGCACCAGTATCCGATCGAGACCTTGAAGATCGATCGATCGTTCGTCGTCGAGCTACCCGTGGAGGACAGCGAGGCGCACAGCACCGCCGTAGTGCGGGCCATCCAGGCGCTGGCCGATTCGCTGCGCATGCAGGTGATCGCCGAAGGCATCGAGACCGAAGCACAGATGCGCGTGCTGCGCCGTATCGGCTGTCGTTTCGGACAGGGTTTCCTGTTCGCCCAGCCAGCGCCCGCAAGCAAATGGCTGGGCTCGCCGCTGTCCCTTCACGCCTGATCGCCGCGCCAGGGCCTGACGCGGCAATCTTCTTAGATCACTATTGCAACGTCGACGGTGATGGCGGCGTCTCGACCTGGGTAAGCAGCCGTTCCGCATCCACGCGGTCGAACACGTAACGCGTGGCGCAGAATTCGCAGATCACCTCGATCTCGCCACCACGATCGACCAGCGTCGCTTCTACTTCGTCGCGACCGAGCGCGCGCAGCATCCCTTCGACCCGCTCCTGGGAACAGGTGCAACCGAATGCCAGGGGCTTCGGATCGTAGAGGCGCACCGTCTCCTCGTGATAAAGCCGGTAGAGCAGCTCCTCCGGCCGGGTGGCGAGCATCTCGCTGGCGCTCAGGGTTGCCGTGAGGTGGCCGACCCGCGCCCACGCATCGTCATCGTCATCGTCGGCGGCGCTGTGACCACCCTCGCCGGGTATCGGCTGCAGCATGAGGCCAACGGCATGCTTGCCGTCCGCCGCCAGCAGGATGCGCGCAGGCAACTGCTCGGAACGCTCGAAGTAGTTCTCCAGCGCTTCACCGATCGAGGCGTTCTCGTCCAACTCCACCACACCCTGGTAGCGCCCACGCTCGGCGTGACCGATGGTGATGGCCAGCATGGCCTCCGGAAGCCGCCCGAGATCTACGCTCGCCGGCAACGCCTGTGCGTCATAGCGCGCAAGACCACGCAGGCGCCCCTTGTCGGTGCATTCGGTAAACAGCAGATGCAGCGGACCCTGGCTCTTGAATTCCAGCGACAAGGACCCCTCGAACTTGATGTTGCCCGTGAGCAAGGCGCTCGCGGCCACCGCCTGTCCGAGCGTGTCGCGCAAGCCGGACGGGTAATCGGCGCGAGAGGCAATTTCGTGCCAGCTCGCACCGAGGCGCACGAGAACGCCGCGCACGCCAGCCTTCTCCAGCATGAAGCGATGGAGCACGTCCTCGGACGCAAGGGTATCGACGATCGAATCAGTCACGGCGGCCTCCTGGTAATCCGACGAAAAATGGGGGCGCGCGGGGGCACCGACAAGTCCACGCCCGTATACTGCGCCATCCTTCGTCATCGCGCCGCCATGAGTCCGACGCCTCGCTCACCTCTACGCCGGATCGCCCGCCTGCTCGGCCTTGTCGTCGTCGCCTGGCTGGCGCTCTCGTGCGCCATCGTGATGGTGCTGCGCTTCGTACCGCCCTGGACCAGCGCCACGATGATGGAGCGCCGCCTGGAAGCGCTGACGAGCGGCGAGAAGGATTTCACGCTTCGCCACCGGTGGGTGCCTTGGGATCGGATTTCGCCGCAGGTGGGCATTGCGATGGTCGCGGCCGAGGACCAGAAATTTCCGTTCCATCACGGATTCGACGTCGATGCTATCCAGGACGCCATCGATGCGGCGGACGAAGGCAAGCGCCTGCGCGGCGCGAGCACGATCAGCCAGCAGGTGGCCAAGAACCTGTTCCTCTGGAACGGTCGCAGCTTCGTGCGCAAGGGCCTGGAAGCGTACTTCACCGTGCTGATCGAGGCGCTGTGGCCGAAGCAGCGCATTCTCGAGGTCTACGTGAACATCGCGGAGTTCGGCGACGGCGTTTACGGTGTCGGCGCAGCGAGCGACGTCTTCTTCCACACCACGCCCGATCGCCTCGGCGTCACCCAGGCGGCACGCTTGGCCGCCGTACTGCCGAACCCGCAGCGTTTCCGCGTCGATGCCCCCAGCGCCTACGTCCAGCGCCGTACCGCGTGGATCACGCAGCAGATCGGCCAGCTCGGCGGGCCCGCCTATCTCACCCGTCCTGCGCCCGTGTCCGGCCGCACTCGCTGAGAACCGCCATGCCCTTCTCCTTCGCCGTCATCGTTCCCGCCTATAACGAAGCGGAAGTGCTCGCCGATTTCCATGCCCGGCTCGGCGCCGTGCTCGACGGGATCGACGCCGTCTCACAGATCATCTACGTGGACGACGGCAGCGGCGACGACACATGGCAACGGCTGCGCAGCCTCGCCGACGCCGATCCGCGCGTGCAGGCGCTGCGCCTTTCGCGCAATTTCGGCAAGGAGGCGGCCATGACGGCCGGCTTCGACGAAGTGGACGCCGATGCGGTGGTCATCATCGACGCGGACCTGCAAGACCCGCCCGAACTCATTCCGGAACTCATCGCCCGGTGGCAGGACGGCAACGACGTCGTCTACGCCACCCGCGGCGAGCGCGATGGCGAAACCCGCACCAAGCGTTTCACCTCGGCCGCCTTCTACCGTGTCATGGAGCGCCTGTCGGACACGCCGCTCCCGCGCGACACGGGCGACTTCCGGCTGCTTTCGCGCCGCGCGGTGGAGGCATTGCGCGAACTCCGCGAACGCCAGCGTTTCATGAAAGGCCTGTTCGCCTGGATCGGCTATCGGCAGACATCGGTCGTCTACCACCGCGATGCCCGCCATGCGGGCCGCACGAAATGGAATTACTGGCGGCTGACGAATCTTGCGGTCGAAGGCATCACCTCGTTCTCGACCGCGCCGCTGCGGGTAGCGACATGGCTCGGCGTCTCCGCCGCCGGCCTCGCCTTTCTGTACGGCTTGTGGGTGCTGCTGAAGGCGCTGATCTGGGGCGATCCGGTGCGCGGCTACCCCACCCTCATGGTGGTGATCCTGTTCCTGGGCGGGGCGCAGTTGCTTGCGCTCGGGGTCATCGGCGAATACGTGGGTCGCACCTATTCGGAAGCGAAGCGACGCCCGCTCTATTACGTGGAATCGCGCCACGGCGGTCGGCCGCCTTTCACCTGAACGTTACCCAGCGCACCTCGCCTCGGCGGTAAACTCGGCCAAGGCGGCCACCGGCCGCGCCATCACCGGGAGTCGAGCATGCAGCAGGTCAAGCATCTTCTGGCAGGCAAGGGCAGCGCCGTATACGCCGTGGCGCCCGATGCATCGGTCTACGAGGCCATCCAGCAGATGGCCGAGAAGAACGTCGGCGCACTGGCGGTCATCAAGGGGGATCAGCTCGTGGGCATCCTTTCCGAGCGCGACTACGCGCGCAAGGTCATCCTCAAGGACCGCTCCTCCCGCGACACCCTGGTCGGCGACATCATGACGCCGAGCGTCGTGACCGTCGGTCTCGACGTCAGCGTGGACGACTGCATGCGTCTTTGCACCGACGGTCGCCTGCGCCACCTGCCCGTCCTCGACGACGGGCGCGTGGTGGGCATGGTATCCATCGGCGATCTGGTCAAGGCGACCATCTCCGAGCAGCGGGAAACGATCAGCCAGCTCGAGAGCTATATCGTCGGTTAGGGATGCTCTGAATAAGTTCTCGCAAGCGCCATGACGTCAGGAAGGGCTGCCAAGGTGGCTGCGTCGTGCCGGGAAGGGTGGTTCCCTTGTCAAGCGACGCGGGCGCCTTGGCGGCCCTTCCTGACGTCACCCTATCCTTTTGTTTTTTATGCGTGAGGGCCGAGCCTGTCTGTCCGCAGCTCTTCGGTGCGCCGGCTCAACAGACGGCCAGTCTGCCTTCGCCGACGCCCCTGTGATCTGCGAACAGACAGGCTCGGTGGCGCTTGCGAGAACTTGTTCAGAGCATCCCTAGGCGTCGTCGCGAATCTTCGACTCCGGCGCCAGATCGGGCGAGGTCGCTGCGCGCCGTGCCACCTCGGTGGCCACGGCGGCCAGCCCCGCGCAGATGAGGCCGATGCCGGCGATTCCGACGCCCGCGGCACGCAGGCCGTTCAAGCCGCTGGTGACGAGCAGGTCGCCGAATCGCCACACGGTAGTCTCGATGAAATTCTTGCCCTTGTAACGCGCCTCGCGCGGCATGCGCGTATACAGCGCATCCGAGGCAGGCTTGGCCATGCCATAGGTCAGGCCACGCGTGCCCACCTGCACAATCGCTATCAAGGGCACGGCCACGCCGAACAGCATCGCGTCCGTGGGTCCGTGTAGCGCCAGCCATCCCAAGAGGCAAAGGTTCACCAGCGAAGGCAGCACAAGGGCCCACGCGGTGCCCAGACTACGCAGGATCAGCGGCGTGAGCGTGAGTTGCAGCAGCGCGCCGAGCCCGTTGATCCAGAGATCGAGGTCCGCATAGAACGCAGTGCGGGCCGCATTGTCCGCGAAGTGGGCCTTGGTGTAATCGGCCATGAGGGCGTAGGCCATCGTGGCGATGCCGTCGCTCAACAGCATCAGCAAGCCCATGTAGCGCAGGAACGGCTGCGCAAACGCCGCCTTGGCACCCTCGATGATGGAACCGCCCATCGGAGCGCCATCGCTGTAATCGTTGCCATGCGCATGACGCGTCGCCGCGAGCAAGGCGCCGAGCGCGAGCAACAAGGTGACCGCCGAGACCACGAGCATGGACGGCACGCCCAGGCGCACCACGAGCGTGCGGGTGAGCAACGGGCCCACCAGCGCCCCGGCCATGCCGCCAAAGGCGATGAATGGAAACACCAGGCGCGCCTCCACGTTGGAGAACACATCCGCCATCACGCTCCAGAACAGCGACACCACGAACAGGTTGAACACGCTCACCCAGACGAAGAAGACGTTACCCAGCACCGCCGCTCCGATCCGATCCTGCGCAACGAAGGCGGGCACGAAAGCCACCAGGCACACGACGAAGAAAAGGTAACTGCCCAGCAACACCCGCCGACGCGGGAAGTGCGACACCAGCCAACCGAACACCGGCGTCAGCGCCAGCATCACGACGAAGACGATGGCGTAGAAGGTTGCGAGCGATGCGGAGCCCGCCGCGCCGACGAGCTGGTCGCGCACGGGCCGGAGGACGTAATAGGACGTCAGCACCAGGAAGAAGGCGATGACGCAGAGCGCGAGGGTAGTTCCCCGTGCGGCGTGCGGACGAGCGTTCACGATAGCCGGCATGTCCGGTGGAGGCGGGGGCAAGCCTAGCATGAGCGCCTTTCGTTCAGGGTCGTCAAGAAGCTTCCGTTGTCGCGGACGAGGAAGTAAAAGACAATGCCTTGGACCATGCCCGGGGCGTCCCGGCATACCTGAATCCGCGGCGTGCCCCCACGCCTCGATCGCGCGAGATAAGCATGTCGTTCCGTTCCGCATCCCTGCTCGCCTGTGCGCTTGCCTGCGCCGTTGCCGCTCCCTCCGCCCTCGCCGCACCACCGCCCAAACCGCCCGTCGTTCACGCGGACCCGGAAGCGGTAAAGCTGCCGCCGGAACGGGTGAAAGAGACCGTCGAGAACTACAAGCGCTGGCTCGATGAGGCGGAGGCGAGGGATGCCGCGCCCGCCATCGTGACCGCCGTCATCGTCGACGACAAGGTCGTCTACGAGCGCGCCATCGGCTACGCCAATGCGAAGACCAAGGAGCCGGCCACGCCCGACACCGTGTTTCGTCTGGCGTCGTTGTCGAAGGCCTTCGCCACCGGCGTCACGGCCGTCCTGGTGCGGGCCGGGTTCCTGAGCTGGGACACCAAGCTCATCGATACCATTCCCTACTTCAAGCTCAAGGACATGCAGGCCGCGCAGCAGGCGACGGTGCGCGACATCCTGGGCCAGCGCCTCGGCCTTCCGCGCAACACGTACGACTCCGCGCTCGAAGCGGATGCTCCCTACGAGGAGCTGGTGCGCAAGCTGGACGAAGTGGACCTCTCCTGCAAGGTCGGCGAATGCTACGGCTACCAGAACGTCGCCTTCAGCATGATCGGCGACGTGATCTACGCGCAGACCGGCGATTATTTCTTTCGCCAGGTGGAGCGTCGCATCTTCACGCCGCTCGGCATGACCACCGCCAGCTACGGTCGCGACGCCCTTGAAGCGAGCAAGAGCTGGGCCCGTCCCCACCGCGGCGGCCCGCACAACTGGATTCCCTACGAGCCCAACGACAGCTATTACCGCGTGGCCCCCGCCGCGGGCGTCAACGCCAGCCTGCGTGACATGGAGCAGTGGTTGATGGCGCAGATGGGCGGTCGTCCCGACGTCCTGCCCACGCCGCTACTGGATGTTCTGCACGCCCCGGAAGTGCCGACACCTTCCGAGGAGCGCTCGCTGCCATGGCGCCGCGCGCGCGTTACCGACGCCCATTACGCCCTCGGCTGGCGCGTGTTCAAGTACGCCAACGAGGACCTGATCTATCACGCGGGCGCCGTATCGGGTTACCGCACCATGATCGGGTTCTTCCCGAAGTACCACGCGGGTGTCGTTACGATGTGGAACGCGGCGGGCCCCGTCCCCGCGGGCCTGATGCCCATGGTGTTCGACAGCCTGCTGGGGCTGCCGCACGTGGATTGGGCCGGCGTCGAGGGCCCGGTGCATGCCGCGCCGGCCGCCGCACCGAAGGCCAAAGCCAAGGCCGCGGCAACGAAAAAGGCCGCCCCGACGAAGACCAAGACGCCCCCAAAGAAAAAGAAGAAAGCCGGAAGCTGACGCACCACCTTCTGGCTTCTCAGCTCACGTCGCAACCCGGCGACGCATGCACGCCACGCCGAGGCAACGGGCGAAGCAAATCCGATGGCTCGCCGCTGCGGACGCATGACGACGCCAAGGGACGAAAAAAGAAACGGCCTCCTGCACACGCAGGAGGCCGTCTTCGTTAGCGGCCGAGGTTGAACTGCAGGCGACGCCGCAACGTCACGGTCATCGGCTCGCCATTGCGGGTGGCCGGTTTGTACTCCCAGCGGCTGACCGCATCGATCGCCGAACGGTCGAACACATGCTTGGGCTGCGAATCGACGACCGTGACATTGCTCACCGAACCATCGGTGCTCACCGAGAATTCGACGTCCACCCAACCTTCCTGGTTGGCGCGCATCGCCGCGGTCGGGTAGCGCGGGCTGACCTGGCGGACGAGCACCGCATCGCTGATGGGCTCGGCGTCCGCCGACGTGGGCTTCGGCGTCGGCGCTGCAGCAGGGCGTGCGGCATTCGCCGCCGGGGACTGCTGGGCTGCCACACGCGACGCCTGTTCGCGCGCGGCCTGCTGGCGCTGCGCTTCCGCCGCGGCAGCCTGTTCCGCCTGCTGCTTCGCCGCGGCTGCCGCATTCTGCTGGGCGAGCTGCTGCGCCTTCTGTGCGTCCACTGCCTGCTGCTGTTCGCGGTCGAGCGTCTTGCGCTGGGCATCGAGCTTCGAGCGCAGGATCGTCAACGTGTAGTTTTCGGGGTCCGCTTTTGCCAGCAGATCGATCTCGCGCTGCGCTTCGTTGAAGTCGCGCTGGTTGATCGTCTGCTCGGTCGCCGCGGCCCCGTAAGAGAAGGTCTCGCGCAATGCGTCTGCCGCGACGGGATTACCCGGCTGCTTCTGCAGCACCTTCATGTAGAACTCGAACGCGTTGTTGCCCGCCGGGGCCACGAGGCGCTGCTCGTTCATCGCGGTTCGCGCCTCGGAGAGCAGCTGGTCGACGCTGAGCGAATCGACGTCGGCCGGAGGCGCTTCGCGCTTCGCGACGCTCTTCTGCGTGGCTGCCGACGCGGGTGTCGCCGCTTCAGCGGCGTCGCGGTAGGGCTTGATGATGAGGAACCAGGCTGCGACGGCGAGCGCGACGACGATGACGACGACGGCAAGGGTCACAGGATTGACGGCGCCACGCATACGGCGGCGCGCAAGGAAGCGATAACGGTTATCCATGGCGGTTGGTACCGGACTCCGCAAAGCGCGCGCCCCCTGATGGCTTGACGCGAAAGACCCCCCGTCTTTCGCAGCGCGATGTGGCGACAAGGTAACCGTAATGGCCGCGTGAATCCAGTTCGCTGGCCTAGGAGCTTTTCCGGACGCCAGAAACGAACGACCCCGGCCAGGCCGGGGTCAAGTCTCGAAGTGACTCCCCGCGCTGGGCACCGCGGGGAGCTAATTCGCAAAACGTACTTTCTTATTGAGTCGTAACGCTTACTTGGCCTTGGCGGCCTTGGTTGCGCGAGCCACCTTGGTGGCGGCAACCTTCTTCGAAGCGGCCTTGCGCGGCGAAGCCTTGCGCGTAGCCTTCTTGGCGGTGGCCTTCTTGACGGCCTTCTTCACCGCCTTCTTGGCGGCGACCTTGCGAGCAGGCGCCTTGCGGGCGACCTTCTTTGCAGCAGCCTTCTTGGCCGGCGACTTGCGGGTCGCAGCCTTCTTGGTCGCGACCTTACGGGTCGAGGCCTTCTTTGCCGGCGACTTGCGCGCGGCGGTCTTCTTCACGGTCGACTTCTTCGTCGCCTTCTTGGCGGCGGATTTCTTGGCAGTGGCTTTCTTGGCAGTGGCCATGGTTCGTCTCAGCTCCTCATCAGTTGGCAGTGGTTGCCCAGTAAAAGCGTGAAGGAACGCTTCAACCAGCAGATCGCTGTTCGTTGCGTGCCTTAAATTGTTCACCTGGCGGCGAGTACGTTCATCGGAAAGTAGGCGGAGAACATGCAGCGGAATCGATACTGTGATCTTGCGAACCGAACCCGCTTTCGAACCATGCTCCACATACGGCCTGATGAATTTTCCTGTTTCCATTTCCGGTTCCCCGTCAATTGACGCAAAAGCTATTCCTGAACATTTCCGCTGTCAATAAATTTTGGCTCTAAATTGAAGACCTTGCGCCGCCATGACGGCACCTCGAGAGGCATAGTCCGAGCCCGCCGCAAGCGACCCGAAGAATGCGTTTCGTATTTAGACTGCCGAAACAAAACACACTGCGTCAGAAAAAGAGTTCAGCAAACTACTTAAATAAAGGCATTTCTTGCGTGTGCTGCAAAATGTCTCAAGCGAAAGACGCGCAAAGCCTCCGCGCGCCAAAGTTGCTCCGAGCGTGTCCGACGGGGTCGATCTCGGGGATGAACAAAGTTCAACCGGCCGCAAAAAAAAATTTCCGCCGCCCCCTCTTCGGGACAAAAAAATGCCGGTCGAAGTCGACCGGCATCCAATCGAAGCTGCCGCTTGGTCTCAGTGATCTTCGTTTTCGATCAGTTCCTGATACTCGTCCGGCGTGAGCAACTGGTCGAGTTCACTCTTGTCGGCGATGGTCAGCTTGAAGATCCAACCGTCGCCGAAGGCATCCTCGTTGATCGTTTCCGGCTTATCGCTAAGAGCCTCGTTGACCGCGGCAACCTCGCCGGAGATCGGCGCGTAGATGTCCGAAGCAGCTTTCACTGATTCGACCACGGCAACACCGGCCCCTGCGGTTACGGAACTGCCGACTTCAGGAAGCTCGACGTAGACCAGGTCGCCCAGCGCGCCTTGCGCGTGGTCGGAGATGCCCACGGTGACGGTCTTGCCGTCGTCGGACACGCGCACCCACTCGTGGGACTTCAAGAATTTCAGATCGCCTGGGATTTCACTCATGGGATAAGCCTCGTTAGCTCGGGACAGGTGCGCTGATGGGACGGGCAATTGTACCGGTATGGAGGTTTCCGGGAAGCGGCAACTGTCGTGATGCGCCCGACCCTCCTCAGCGATACCTGACTCCGATCCCGGCGAGCACCGACACCGACCTGCGCGGCGCCTGACAGCGCCGCGCCGGCTCGCACGACTAATTTGTTATCGCGGGCCGCATCTCGGTGCCGCGCCGGCCGACACCTTCCCCCTACGAGGTCACGCCGGCATCTCTCCCTCGACAAGGAACCTCCCATGAAACGGACTCTCAAAGTCTCGCTCCTCAGCGCCGCGTTGGCGTTTA